>CACJLN010000004.1 GCA_902594255.1 uncultured Pelagibacteraceae bacterium | reverse complement strand
AGAAATATCTGTTTTAAAATCATAAAAATCATTCCTTTTTATTACATATCTTAACTTTGCGGAACGTGAAGATATATTTTCATTCAACTCTTTTTTTGTGGGTGTTTTTGGTTTTTTTTCAACTAATTTAAATAATGTTTCTGGTTGATCTATTTTAGGAAAATATCGAGAAACACTTTTTTTTTCTGATAAACTTTTAAAAAAATATTTAACAATTTTATCCTCTAAGGAATGAAAAGTTACTACCGCTAATACTCCATCTTTTTTTAATACTTTTGTAGCAGCTATTAAACCATGAATTAATTCACTTATTTCTTTATTTACAAATATTCTTAATGCTTGAAAAACTTTTGTGGAACTATGAGTTTTAAAATTTTTTTTTTTCTTTGTTTTTTCTACTAATTTAACCAACCCTTTAGTGTCTATTTTTCTAACTTTTCTTTCTTTAACAATATTTAGTGCAATCTTTTTTGCCTCTTTTTCTTCGCCAAAAAATTTAAAAATTTTCTCTAACTCTTTGACATTTAGTTTGTTTATTACATCTTTAGCTGAAAAATTATTTAAACCCATTTGCATATTCAGATCTCCCGCTGAATTAAATGAGAGGCCTTTTTTTGGATCTTTAATTTGAATATATGAGTAACCTAAATCAAAAATTATACCTTTAATATTTTCATTTTTAATTTTTAGGTCATTTAATTGACTGAATTTTTTATTTTTGAATAAAAATCTGTTTTGATATTTTTTAAGAAATTGGTCAGCAATTTTTTTAGTTTGTAAATCTCTATCAAGAGCAATTACTTGAGTATTTTCAAAACTTAAGATTTTTTTGGTATATCCACCTTGACCAAATGTACAATCGATAAATGTGCCACCATGTTGAGGGGTAATAATGCTTATTAATTCATTAAGCAGTACCGGATAATGTTTTACGGTATCCGTTACCATGATGGCACTCATTTATTTTTTTGAAGACCATTAATTTTTTTGTCTTCTTAAAAATGCTGGTATTTCAAGATCGTCGTCTTGATCTTCCTCAGTTGATCGCAATAAATCACCTGATGATGTATCGTCACTATTTGAACTAAAGAGATCAGGTCCTTCAGCTTCTACTCCAAATTCTCTTAGGTCATTTGCTGGAGCCCGATCCATTTCAGACGACACTAGCGCTTCTTGAGAAAATGATGCATCTCCTTGATCTGAAATACTCTCAACAATGCTTTTTGCATCCTGGTTTCTCAATAACTCTTCATTATACTGATTATTTAAATCATCAACAGACTCATTTAAATTTTCTGAAGTAACTTCATTCTCAAATTTAAGTGCATTAGCACCATGTGATACTGGTGTATGATTATTGTTTGAAAAATTAAAAGAAGTAGTTGAACTTAGATTTGAAAAGTCAGAATAACCTGGATTTCTGTTTTGAATACGATGAACCATGTTAATTACTGATTTTGTTTCAGGTTGTTGACCATCTAGTGATGTGGCTACGATTGAAACTCTTATCTTGCCTTCTAATGTAGGGTCGGTTATTGCGCCGATAATTACTTCAGCATCAGCTTCAACTTCTGATCTTATTTTATTTACTACTTCATCAACTTCAAATAATTTAAGATCTTTGCCACCAGTAATGTTTACCAATAAGCCTTTAGCACCTTTTAAAGTATAGTCATCAATTAAAGGATTACTTATTGCCATCTCTGTAGCTTGCATTGCTCTACCTTCACCTTCTGCCTCTCCTGTTCCCATCATTGCTTTACCCATAGATGCCATCACAGTTTCAACATCAGCAAAGTCAAGATTAATTATTCCTGGTCTTACCATTAAATCTGTAACACTTTGAACTCCATGCATTAGAACATTATTTGATAAATTGAAAGACTCCTCAAAAGTAGTTTGCTCATTTGCAATTTTAAATAGATTTTGATTTGGGATTACTATTATAGTATCAACATGTTTTCTTAGTTCTTCAAGGCCAATCTGAGCTCTTCTCATTCTAGAGGGACCCTCATACAAAAAAGGAAGCGTTACAACCCCAACTGTTAGTATATTCAACTCTTTTGCTGCTCTCGCTATAACGTGCGCTGCACCAGTACCAGTACCACCACCCATTCCAGCAGCAATAAAAACCATATTTGCACCTTGGAGAATATTTATAATTTCATTTAAAGACTCATCAGCAGCGGCTTGTCCAATATCAATTTTTGCTCCAGCACCTAATCCCTTTGTCAAATTTAAACCAATTTGAACCTTTGATTTAGCTTTACTGTGTTTGAGATCTTGGGCATCAGTATTTACTGCAATAAATTCCACACCTTGCATTCCATTATCAATCATTTCATTTATTGCATTTCCACCTGCGCCACCTACACCCATTACCAGAAGTCTTGGTTGCAGTTCTTTTATCTCAGGTGTCTTAAAGTTAATTGTCATTTTTTATCCCCCATTAATTGTTTAATTTACTTTCCCATTTAAGACTTGCTCGATTTAGATTTGCTTTTTTTCTAGCGTTAACCTTAAATTTTTCAAAAATTGATGGTTCCCATATTTGAAATGTTTTTCCTTGACCAACAAATATCATGCTATTCTTTATTTTTGCATGTTTTAATAATTTTGAAGAAAGAGAAATTCTCCCTTCACTATCAAACTGTAAATTTATGCTTTCAGATAAAATTGAAGTTGCAAAAAAATCTCTTTTTTCCTCAAAAGGATTTAATGACTCAATCGAATTTGAAATTTTTTCTATTCTATCTTGTGGCCATGCTTCAATGCTTTGATTATTAAATGATGGGTAACAAATCACTCCATTATAACCCAAGTTAGATAAATAAGATCTAAAACTTGCCGGCACTGACACCCTTCCTTTTTTGTCTAATTTGTTCTCGTAGGTTGATAAAAACATAAACCATAAATTCCTTTATTCCCTTTAATGGGAATGTATGGGATATTATGGGTTTTTAAAAAAAGAGTCAATACCCTCATTTTTCTATAAATTTACGAACCAAACCTCATTTCAAAACTGAACCAAAACATGAACATTTATGAAAAATATCTATAGATTTGTCAGATGAACTATAAGCCGGGTTCTGTCATTTAAACTTATCATTTGTCTGGACTTAAGATCACTCTTAAGTTCAAGCAACTAACCCTGATGACTAGCCAAGGATGGCTTTTAGTATTTAAACAGTGTCATCTCTATTTAGTCTTGCTCCCAGTGGGGTTTTCCAGCGTTCATTGTTACCAATAGAACCGGTGCGCTCTTACCACACCTTTTCACCCTTGCCATGTTATGGCGGTTTATTTTCTGTGGCACTATCCCTAGGGTTGCCCCCGCCAGGTATTACCTGGCACTGTATCCTTGTAGAGCCCGGACTTTCCTCTCTAATAAAATTAAAGCGATAAGTCGTTCATCTGACGGGTACAATTTATAATTTAATATTTAAATTGCAAGTAGAATTTCAGTATTTAAAGAAGATTTTTACTTATTAAAAGGCACTCTTGATCAATTTTTCCGTTTATTAAATTTTGTCTAAATTTTCTTTGAAAAGCTTTTACAACATTAATCTCATAACTATTATCCTTAATTTTACCAATCTTCGAATAACCTATCTTTTTTAAGTTTCTAAAAAAAATTTTTTTTTCAAATAAACTAACTTTTATATTTCTATTTTTTTTCATTTTTGCACTAGATAAATTATGCCATTTACACAAATTTTTATTTGCTAATTTTCTCCAAGGAAATTTTTCTCCAGGATCTTTTTTGCGATCTGGCGCTATATCAGAATGACCTAATATATTTTGACTCTTTACATTATATTTTTTTTGTAAATATTTAAGTAATTTAATTAATGAGGAAATTTGACTTGAATTAAATTTTTTATAACCATGCTCGTGTCCAGGATTACTAATTTCGACACCAATCGAAAATTTATTTAAAAGCTTGTAACGTTTCCAACTAGATTTGCCTGCATGCCAGGCCACATATAAATCAGGAACTAAATTCAAAATTTCACCATTATTTTTAATAAGGTAATGTGAGCTTACATTTGATCTATAATCACATAACTTTCTAATCGCCTCTAGGTCATTTTTCATACCTGTGTAATGAATTATTATAAAAATTATTTTTTTTTTTGATCTTTTAGGTAAACTGAAGTTTATTGAGTAATTGGTGGTCAAATTTAAGGCTAATTTTGATCTCATTTCTGATAAATAGTTAATTTACTTTAATAATTTATACATTATAAGGACTAAAATGATAAAGAAGTTAGCTATAATATTAATTACAACTTTAGCGTTAACTGTAAATACCAACGCAGGTTCAGATGGAGAATTATTATTAAAAAAGAATGATCCATCGAATGTTAAAGATTGCTTTGAGGGTTTTAATAGAGCAACGTTTGCTTTTAATCAGGCGTTAGATGGAATTTTATTTGAACCAGTTGCCAAAGCGTATCGAGTTCTCCCTTCGCCAGTCAGAACAGGTGTCGGAAATAGTTTAAATAATTTATCTCATTTAGTGACCATACCTAACAATATCCTACAAGGAGATTTCAAACAAGCCGGTATAAACACTGGAAGATTTGTAATCAACACTACGGTGGGAATTTTAGGAATTTTTGATGTAGCAACGATGATGGGTTTTTCAGAATATGTAAAGGAAGATTATGGACAATCTTTAGGTACGGCTGGAGTAGGTCCAGGATGTTATTTGGTTTTACCAGTCTTAGGTCCATCAACTGTTAGAGATACCGCAGGTTCAGTAATTAACGTTTTTGGGGGAGACCCATGGTATAATGTTAGTGTTAAAAATGACACAAGATATTTTAATGAAAAAGATTATTATATAAGCAGAGGAACAGATGGTATTAATTTTAGAGCCAAAAATATTGAGTCTTTTGATAATTTAGAAGAAAATGCAATTGATTTTTATGCTTCAGTTAAAAGTTTATATTTACAAGATAGAAAACAAAAAATTTTAAATGCGAAAGGAGTTGTTGATACAATGGATGACTCTGATTGGGAAGAAATTGAAGACAAATAATTTTTTCAAATGTTAAAAAAATTAATTGCTTTTAGTTTCGTTGTATTTTTCTTCTCCTTAAATACAGTATATTCAATAGAACCTGATATTTTCGTTCAATCTACAGTAAATAGAGCGTCTGATACACTAAGTGGCAATAAAACTAAAGAGGAGAGAATTGATGAATTGAAGCAAATAGCCTTGGATACCGTTGATATAAAAGGCATAGGATTTTACTCTTTAGGAAAGCATAGAAAAAATTTAACGAGTGATAAAAAAAATGAATACTCAAAAGTTTTTAAAGATTATTTTCTAAATAGTTTTTCAAGTAGGCTCGCAGAATACTCAAATCCAGTAATAGAGGTAAATTCAAAAGAAAAAATTAATGATAATTATACTATAGTTTCTAGCACGTTAGCAGCAACTGACAAAAGACCTGCTATAAAAATTGATTGGAGGATTTACACAAAAAACCCTGATAAACCTCTAATCAGAGATTTAATCATAGAGGGTTTAAGTCTTGCGAGAACCCAAAAAGAAGAGTTTAATTCAATTATTCAAGGTGCTGACGGAGATGTAGAAGTACTCTTTGCAAGCTTGAGAAATTTTTCAAAAAAATAAAATTTTTTTATTTATGGTGGGCCCGCCAGGACTCGAACCTGGGACCAATACATTATGAGTGTACTGCTCTAACCAACTGAGCTACAGGCCCAAAAAAGAGAATATTTATATTAAAATTTAAATTGTTTCAAGTTTACTATTGGTGGGCCGTGTTGGTTACGCTCCAACTACCCCTGCAATGTCAATGCAGTACTCTACTATTGAGCTAACGGCCCTAACTTTTAAACCTTATATTCTATTATATTCTATTGCAAAGATATTTGTTTTTTCGCTACAAGCAAACATTATAGAAAAATTAATCCAGAACAAAGTCATATTGAAATCACTAAAAAAAGAACCACCCGGTAAAAATGGTATAAAATTAATTACAATAAAAATGAAAGCTCCGATTTGAATATAATTTCTGGACATCAAAATTAATTTTAATATTTTAAACATCAAAAAGAAAAAAATCCCCAATATAAAAATAAATCCAATTATTCCGTGTTCAGACAATAACTCAAAATAAACTTGATGAGGGTGAGTCAAGCATACATAATTCGATCTTAATTGAGCATTATCATTTTCTCTGCAAGTCTCAACTCGATAATTTTTATTACCTACACCAAATAAGGGATAATTTTTAAAAACTGAAAAACCAGATTTATATAATTTGATATATTGGTTGTCCTCTAAATTCTGAGAATTTTTTTTATTGATTATTACATTATAAAATTGACCAATGTATCTTACTTTCAAATATTCTGATTGACTTATTATTGTTCCAAAAATTATTAATAATAGTGATATGATTATTAATTTTGTTTTGATTTTCAAAAAATCTAATAACAAAAAATAAATAATGATTCCTAAAAATATTTTAATGGTATTTGATCTTTCTCCTGTAAAAATTACAGAAATAAAAGCAATTAAGAGAAATATATATGCTAACGTTTTTTTGTTATACTTTTCTAAAAGATGCCCAAAAATTAAAAAAGTGAAACCAGCTAAATAAGCTCCAACTATTGGTTCATCTTTAAAAAAGCTTGTTATTCTGTCACCATAAATTTGGTTGATATCACCCCAACCTAATACATTTTTACCAAAAAAGTATTCAATAAAAACATCAATAATTAATACAAATAAAACAAGGCTCCAAAAATCTAAAAGTTTTTTATTATTTTTGTAATAAAAAAAAAAATAGTTTACGAAAATAAAAAAAATTACAAGTCTTAAAAAACCAATGTTTCTTGATAATCCAACTTTATAATCTTGAGAAATGAACGAATTAAAAATTAGATATAGATATAAAATTAATATTAATTTAATAGAAATATGGTTAACAAAATGAAGTTTTTTTTGAAATATTAAAACCAATAAAAAAAAAAAGTTTATTAAAATAATATTGGTTAAAGAAATACTTGAGCCTAAAATTATAGATACTGGCAAAAAAGAAAATAATAATAAGAAAAAATTTTCTTTAATTACTAAATTCATTTAAAAAGCATCAACTCTCTAAAAAGCTTTTTAATTGTTTTGATCTACTTGGATGTTTCAGTTTTCTCAATGCTTTAGCCTCAATTTGTCTTATACGTTCTCTAGTGACCGAGAATTGAAGCCCTACTTCCTCCAGCGTATGGTCAGTATTCATTCCAACACCAAATCTCATTCTTAAAACTCTTTCTTCCCTTGGTGTGAGTGTTGATAAAATTTTTGTTGTTGCTTCTCCAAGGTTTGATTTGATTGCTTGTTCTAAAGGAGCTAAAGCTTTAGTGTCCTCAATGAAGTCACCCAAACTGCTATCCTCCTCGTCTCCAACCGGTTTTTCTAGTGAAACTGGTTCTTTCGATATCTTTAAAACTTTTCTGACTTTATCTAAAGGCATTCTAAGTTTTTTAGCTAATTCCTCTGGAGTAGCTTCTCTTCCGAATTCACTTAAAATCAGTCTTTGCGTCCTAACTATCTTATTAATCGTTTCAATCATGTGAACTGGAATTCTGATTGTTCTTGCTTGGTCAGCTATTGATCTTGTAATAGCTTGTCGAATCCACCAAGTTGCATACGTTGAAAATTTATATCCTCTACGATACTCAAATTTATCAACAGCTTTCATTAAACCTATATTTCCTTCTTGTATTAAATCTAAAAATTGAAGGCCTCTATTTGTATATTTTTTTGCTATAGAAATAACTAATCTTAGATTGGCTTCAACCATTTCCTTTTTTGCAATTCGAGACTCTTTTTCTCCTTTTTGAATTCTGCTTACTAATTTTTTATAATCAGTAACCGAGATACCAAGTTTGTGGCTTATTTCTATTAATCTTTCTCTAATATTTTTAAATTCATTTTTATTTTTTGCAAAGAATTTTTTCCAATCTTGATTTGTATCTAAAAACTTTTTTAGATTTGGATTAATTTCATTGCCTATATAAAATTTGATAAATTCGTTCCTAGAAATTTTTTGGTCCATAGCTAACCTCAATAAATTTCCTTCTAATGAAATAATCTTTTTATTTTCAGAATAGTGTCGCTGTACCAGATCTTCTAAGACTGATGGAGAAAGTTGAAGAGTTTTAATATTTATCAAAATATCATTAATTATTTTTTCATATGTCTTTTCTTTTGAGGATGAGAAGTCTTTAGAGTTTAATAAACATTCCAACTTCTCTTTTTGATATTTTATAAGTTTGTTATATTCTTTTGTAAGCGTATTAATTGTTTTTAAAACCTTAGGTTTAATTTCAGTTTCCATTGCTGCAAGAGTTGGGTTAAAATCATCATCAATATCTTCTCCAGCATTCTCATCATCGCCCGCATTTTTTTGTTTAGCGCTCTGTCCAGTAGATTCATCTTCCATGTAATTAGTATCAATATCAATAATTTCTCTTACTAAAATTTCATCTTTTTGTAATTTGTCATTCCATTCAAAAAATTGTTGAGCTGTTATAGGGCTTTGCGATAAAGCTATTAACATTATATCTTTCCCAGCTTCAATTCTTTTTGCAATTGCAATTTCACCTTCCCTAGACAATAATTCCACACCACCCATCTCTCGCAAATACATTCTAATAGGGTCGTCACTTTTATCGATGGTTTTGCCTTCCTCTTTTGTTGAATTCTCTTTTTTTCTTAATGCTTTAAAATCAGATTTTTTTTCTACTAAAGTTATCTTCTCATCTAGAATATGAATAAATGCTTGAGCTAAATTTTCATCTGACAAATTTCTTTTACCGAGTGATTTACTTAATTCCTCGTAAGTGATAAATCCTCTGTGGGTTCCACGCCCCATTAATCTTGCAAATGATTTTGTAATTATTCTTTCCACAGTAAATAAAGTTTGGAAGTCTTATATAATGTCAAATATAAAAAAATCCATTAATAAATTTATAAAATTAATTGATATTTTTCTCTTTTTTAAGCTCTTTTAGCTCATTAAATGTTGCTTCACTCATATCCTCAGAAAACTTCGATTCTAATTCCTGAATCCTAAACTCCAAATCATAATTCATAAGATCCCTTTTAATATCCTCTAAGAATTCTAATATTTGATGATTATTTTTAGACTTAGTTTTTAAAATATATTTGATTGGGGCAAATTTATTAATTTTATCCAATAATTGTTGGTCTAAACCTAAGTCATATATAGATATTTTTTTATCAGATTTTAATCTTAAAATAATTGCTGCTAAAATCTTTTTATTTATATCAGTAAATAATTTAATATTTTCGATTAAAAAAATATTTGATTGTAATAAATCAAGATTATTCATTATTAAATACAATAAAGAAAATTCCTTAAGCTCAACGCCTGTCAATGATCGGCTCTCATTAAAATGTTTTTTAGTGGTTTCTAAAGATTTTGTTTTTTTAGTATAAAACTTTTTTTTATTTAAATTTAAGTGAGGTGTTAATTCAGCGATTTCCTCTAAAAAATATTCAAGAACATATTTTTTAATAAAACTATCCTTAATCGTATTTGCTAGAAATCTAAGTTTTTTCTCAAACAACGCTAATGAAGAGGGATCATTTCCAGTTTGCTTTTTATAATGACTAAAAATAAATTGATGAATAGATAATTTACTTTTTTTAGAAAATTCTAAGAAATAATTTTTGCCATTTTTATTAACAAAGCTATCTGGATCTTCTTTATTAGGTAAAAATAAAAAAGATATTTGTTTTTCAGGTTTTAATTCTCTAATAGAGTTTTCTGCAGCACGCAAAGCAGCTTTATATCCACTTTCATCGCCATCAAAACAAATTATTATATCATCAAAAAACTGATTTAGCGTTAAAATTTGTTTATCAGTTAGAGAAGTACCAAGATTTGCAACAACATTTTCAATTCCATTTTTACTTAGTCCGATTACATCCATATAACCCTCTACTAAAAAAATATGATCTAACTTATTAGATAATTTTCTAGCTAAATCTAAATTATAAAGATTAGAACCCTTTTTAAAAAAGGTTGTCTCAGGTGAATTAATATATTTTGCCAAATAATCCAAACTTTCAATTATTCTTCCGCCTAAAGCAATTGGTTGACCAGAAATATTATTTATTGGAAATATTAATCTTCCTCTAAATCTTTCAACATATGTATTTTTCTTTTCATCAAAGTAAAATAGACCACTTTCTAATAATATTTTTTCACTAAATTCTTGTTTTAGTTTTTCAAAAAAACCTGGATTTTTTTCAATAAAACCAATTTTAAATTTTTTAACTTCACTTTTGCCTAATGATCTATTTTTAAGATATTCTCTGGCGTTTGAGTATTTTTCATTTTTCAATAGCTCATTGTTGTAAAAATCAACATACTTACGATAAATTAATAAATACTCTTTCCATTTTTTTTCTCTTTCTTCATCTTGTTTGGTAAATAGATATGGTTGCATTCCAGCAATATTAGCAAGATATTTTACAGCCTCTCCAAATTTAAAATTTTGAGTTTTCATTACAAAATCAAAAATATTCCCGTGTTCTGACGTAGCAAAACAATGATAAAATTCTTTCTCATCATTCACTGTGAATGATGGCGTTTTTTCGTTTTTAAAAGGAGACAATCCAACATATTCTTTTCCCCTTTTTTTTAAAACTACTACTTTTGAAACAACACTTGAAACTTTAAGACGTGTCTTAATTTCATCTAAATATTCTTTAGGGTATTTCATTATTTATTTAATAATTCTTTTAATAAAGTTCCGGCTTTTGAAAAATCAATTTCATCAGCATGTTGTTTTTTTAGTTCTCCCATTACCTTTCCCATATCTTTGATCGAGTTTGCACCCAATTTAGAAATAATTTTCTCACATATTTTTTTAGTCTCATCCTCATTAAGTTGTTTTGGAAGAAAACTTGATAGAATATTAAATTCATTTTGCTCAATTTCTAATAGATCGGATCTATTATTTTTTTTATAAATATCGATTGATTCGGCTCTTTGTTTCAACATTTTTTTTAATAATTTTTTTATGTCCTCGTCATCTGTCTCCTTTTTGTTAGGACCAGATCGATTTATTATATCAAGATCTTTGATTGATGATAAAATTAACCTATAAGTTGATATTTTATTCTTATCTTTAGATTTAAGCGCATTTTTATATTCCGTTTCTATCGTTACTTTTAATGACATAATTTTAAATCTACTTTAAAGATAAAATTCTTCAAAAGAAAAATTGTTTTTTTACAATTTTATAATACATCTCTGTTGCGATAATAAATCAATTATTGTATAGACCTTTAACTTATGAGTTGTAATTGATCAAAAAAGTAAAAAAAACTCACTCAAAAAATCCACAAAATTATACAGGAATTTTAGTTCTTGAAAATAAAAGGATATTTAAGGGAATTGGTATTGGATACCAAGGAGAAGCAACTGGAGAAGTTTGCTTTAATACTTCATTAACAGGATACCAGGAGATAATATCTGATCCTTCGTATGCAGGGCAAATAATCAACTTCACCTTTCCTCATATTGGAAATGTGGGAACCAACAAAGAAGATTTTGAGGCTGATAAAATATGGACAAAAGGAGTAATTTTTAATTCTGAAATAACCTCACCATCAAACTATAGGTCATTTCAACACTTAGATGCTTGGTTAAAAAAGAATAAGATAGTTGGAATTACTGGACTTGACACAAGAAGTTTAACAAATTTCATCAGAGATAAAGGTGCTCCAAAAGGAACCATTGCTTACTCAAAAAAAGGCAAATTTAACATTAATAAACTTACTAACTCTACAATAAAATGGAGTGGATTAAAAAATTTAGATCTTGCAGAAAAAGTCACTACACAAAAAGATTATATTTGGAAAGGACTTAAAACTTGGAAAAAAGAACACGGTTATAGAAAAAATAATAGAAATTCATTTCATGTAGTTGCAATAGATTATGGAATTAAAAAAAATATTTTAAGATATTTTTCTGATTTTAATTGTAAAGTTACTGTAGTTCCTTGTAAAACATCTGCAGAAAGAATTTTGGCTCTTAAACCAAATGGTGTCTTTTTATCTAATGGGCCAGGCGATCCTGCAGCAACAGGAAAATATGCTATTAAAATAATTCAAAATCTTATTGAAAAGAAAATGCCATTGTTTGGTATTTGTTTAGGTCATCAAATACTTGCACTATCATTAGGGGGCAGAACAAAAAAAATGAAATTAGGACACAGAGGAGCAAATCATCCTGTTAAAAATTTAATTAATGATAATGTAGAAATTACTAGTCAAAATCATGGCTTTGAAGTTGTTAGAGAAAATTTACCAAAAAATATTAAGATTACACATAAGTCTTTGTTCGATAACAGTATAGAGGGAATAAGATTAAAGAATAAACCTGTGTTCTCAGTTCAGTATCATCCTGAGTCAAACCCAGGACCACAAGATAGCGTTTATTTATTTCAAGAATTTATTAACAGCATGAGAAATAATGCCAAAAAGAAAAGATCTTAAAAAAATATTAGTTGTAGGTGCTGGACCAATAATTATTGGTCAAGCCTGCGAATTTGATTATTCTGGCACCCAGGCTTGTAAAGCTTTAAAAGATGAAGGTTATAAAGTTGTTTTAATTAACTCAAATCCAGCAACAATTATGACAGATCCAGATGTCGCTGATAAAACCTATATTGAGCCTATTACTCTAGAAGTTTTAGAAAAAATTCTAAAAAAAGAAAAACCAAATGCAATTCTTCCAACAATGGGTGGTCAAACTGCTCTTAACCTTGCGATGGAGGCTGAGAAAAAAGGAATTTTAAAAAAATATAAAATTGAATTAATTGGTGCAAATTCAAGTGCTATTGCAAATGCAGAAGATAGAAAGAGGTTTAGGAAAAATATGATTGATATTGGTTTAGATCTTCC
The DNA here is from genome assembly GCA_902594255.1 of uncultured Pelagibacteraceae bacterium. Lineage (GTDB taxonomy): Bacteria > Pseudomonadota > Alphaproteobacteria > Pelagibacterales > Pelagibacteraceae > Pelagibacter. Next base: position 72,650 of record CACJLN010000004.1, on the reverse strand, counting down.
TAAATCTGAAATCGTAAACAATATAAAACAAGCGTCAAAAGTTTTAAAGAAAATAGGTTTACCCACAATAATTAGGCCAGCTTTTACACTGGGGGGTCTTGGAGGAGGAATAGTAAAAAATAAAAAGGACTACTTTAAAATTGTCAAAAACGGTTTGCATGAGTCTCCAGTGAGCCAAGTTCTTGTAGAGGAATGTTTAGAGGGCTGGAAAGAATTTGAAATGGAAGTTGTAAGGGATAAAAAGGATAATTGTATAATTATCTGTTCAATAGAAAATGTGGATCCAATGGGAATACATACCGGAGACTCGGTGACAGTTGCTCCTGCGCTCACGTTGACTGATAAGGAGTATCAAGTAATGCGAAATGCCTCTATTGCGTGTTTAAGAAAAATTGGAGTTGAAACAGGTGGTTCAAATGTTCAATTTGCAATTAATCCTAAAAATGGACGAATGGTTATAATTGAAATGAATCCCCGGGTATCAAGATCATCTGCTCTTGCATCAAAAGCAACTGGGTTTCCTATTGCAAAAATTGCCGCAAAACTTGCTGTTGGTTATACGTTAGATGAATTAAAAAATGAAATTACTAAAGTTACTCCAGCATCATTTGAGCCAACTATAGATTATGTTGTGACAAAAATTCCAAGATTTACTTTTGAAAAATTTTCAACTTCTCCTGCAGTTCTTGGAACATCAATGAAATCTGTTGGGGAGGCAATGGCTATTGGAAGAAATTTTAAAGAGTCTCTTCAAAAAGCATTGGTCTCTCTTGAAACTGGTTTCTCAGGATTAGACAGAATATTTAATTTAAATAAAAAACAAATTGAGAAAAAACTTAAAGATAATATTCCTAATAAAATCATGCTTGTTGCTGAAGCAATAAGAAAAAAAATAAAACTAAAAAAAATCTATAATTTATCAAAAATTGATCCGTGGTTCTTAAACCAAATTAAAGAGATAATAGATAATGAAATTAAGATTAAGAATAATGGATTACCTAAAAATTTTAACGATTTTAATCAAATTAAATCAATGGGTTTTTCAGATAAAAAACTTTCTGAGCTTTCAAATTTATCTGAAGATATCGTAAGAAAAAAAAGAACTGCACTTAAAATTCTGCCAGTATTCAAAAAAGTTGATACTTGTGCAGCAGAATTTAAATCTTTTACACCATATATGTACTCAACATATCAGAGAAATTTCTCAATAAATTCAGAGTGTGAAGCTGATCCGTCTGCTAAAAAAAAAATTATTATTTTAGGAGGAGGGCCTAACAGAATAGGACAAGGAATAGAATTTGATTACTGCTGTTGTCAGGCTAGTTTCGCACTAAAATCAGTGGGTTTTGAGACTGTTATGATAAACTGTAATCCTGAGACAGTCTCAACAGATTATGACACTAGTGATAGATTATATTTTGAACCTTTAAAAGAGGAATATGTTTTTAATATTATTAACAGGGAAAAAGATAAAGGTAATTTAGTTGGCATCATAACTCAGTTTGGTGGTCAAACTCCAATCAAATTAGCCAAATTTTTATATGATAATAATCTTCCTATTTTAGGAACTCAGTACTCATCTATTGATCTAGCAGAGGATAGAGACAGATTCAGAAAACTATTAGAAAAATTAAATTTAAATCAGGCTAAAAGCGGAATTGCTAAAACTTTTAAACAAGCAATTGAGATATCTGAGAAAATAGGATTACCTTTAATGGTAAGACCCTCTTATGTTCTTGGAGGAAGAGCAATGGAAATAGTTTATGAGAAAAGTCAGTTGAAAAATTTTGTGGAAGAGGCTTTTAAAGCTGCTGAAAAAAATCCAATTCTTATCGATAAATTCATAGATCATGCAATGGAAGTTGATGTGGATGCTATATCCGATGGTAATCAAGTACATGTTGCTGGGATCATGCAGCATATCGAGGAAGCGGGAATTCATTCTGGTGACTCTGCGTGTAGCCTGCCTCCTGTTTCCATCAAGCCCTTTTTAATCAAAGAAATAGAGAGACAAACAAAAAATTTAGCTCTAGCTCTAAAAGTGAAAGGTTTCATGAATGTTCAATTTGCAATTAAAAAAGATGAAATTTTTGTAATTGAAGTAAACCCAAGAGCAAGCCGAACAGTTCCTTTCGTATCAAAAGCAAAAGGGCTGCCGTTAGCAAAAATAGCCTCGAGAGTTATGGCTGGTGAGAAACTCTCAAAATTTAATTTGAAAGATAAATCTAAAGGTATGTTTGCAGTAAAGGAGGCAGTTTTTCCATTTAATAAATTTCCTAACAGTGACCTATTATTAGGTCCAGAAATGAAATCAACCGGAGAAGTAATGGGATTTGACAAAAATTTTGGAATGGCTTATGCAAAAAGCCAAATAGCATCCTCTAATTCATTGCCTACTAAAGGACTAGCTTTTTTAGCATTAAAAAATTCTCATAAAGATGAAGGTATTGGACTTGCAAAAGAGCTTATTAAACTAGAATTTACTTTATGTGCAACAAAAGGAACTGCGGAATATATCCAAAAACATGGCATGAAGTGTAAAATTATAAATAAAGTAAGTAGCGGATCACCTCATATAGTTGATGTTCTAGACTCAAAAAAAATAGCCTTAGTTATTAATACTGGTGGTGGCAATACAGAGCACAGATTAAATGATGCCATTGCTTTAAGAAGAGCGACACTTAAAAATAAAGTGCCTTACTGCACAAATATGTCAACTGCTCTAGCATGTATTGAGGGTATCAAATCCCTTAAAACAAAAAAATTAGAAGTTACATCGCTGCAAAATTTTTAGTCAACTTTCCAATCAGTTTTAAATGTGACATAATTAACTTGAATACATCTTCTTTCTTTAATAATTTTTTTCTTTTCCATACCGTGCCATGTGTTTGGGCCGCTTGTAAATAAGTAACCGTAATTATGCTTATAAGGAACAGTCTTAACTTTTTCTAGTTTTTCATTGTAAAAATCAGTCCCTAAATCCTCAGACTCATTTGCATTGTTCACAAAAATAAGTCCTGACATTAATTTTTCTTTAATATCGCAATGTGGTTTTAACCAAAAACCTTCACGATCACATATAACTTCAAGTCTTACATATGAACCTGATAAATCTTTGTTAATCATTTTTGAAATAGTTTGGTATGTTTCTTTAGATTGAAGTTCATTAATGAATTTTACTAAATTTGGGAAATGTGATGCATTTTCTTTTGTAACAAAACATCTAAATTTTATTGCCATACCACCCGAAGCTATACCTTCTCTAAATTCTGCAGCACCACCGTCTATTGCTCTTGTGCCATCGTAATTAAGATTATGCTTACTTACGTCAGGAATATCTGCGCCTTCAATTTCCTTAATTGCCGCTTCACTTAAAGCGTTGTTGTATTCCCAGTGATTGAATGGAAATTCATACTTTTTTGAATTTTTTAATATAGAATTAAGAAAAGTCATAATCTTTAAATTGTTTCTCTATATATCCCGATATTCTATGAGTTTCATTAAGTTTTTTATAACTCCACTCTTCTACTTTGTCCTCTAGGTTTTTAATTATATCTAATGATTTAAAAAGCTCAAAAAATTTTTGAAATCGTATATCTTTTTTTATAGATGGCATTTGAGCCACATATATAGGTCTTCCTGTCATAGCTGCCTCTGATATCATAGAAGTAGAGTCACATGTTACAATAATATGATTAGCTAGACTAAGTGCTGACAAATAAGCTTTTTTATCGATATCTGAAATTATAATCTGATCATCATCAAAAAAGTTTTGTGCTTTATCTACTGTTTTTCTTGGTGTTCTCATTGAAGGTATAAAAATTAATTGATAACCCTGATTGATAAAATTTTTTTTAGTTTGAATAAAAATTTTTTCAATTATTTCATTGTTAAAATCGTAATATTTATTAGGACCTCCAGCAATAAACACTATAACTTTTTTTTTCTTAATTCGGGGTTTAAGATAATTAGTATTTTCTAATAATTCTGCTTCAGTAAGATAATGAATTGCACCTTTACTTTTTAAAACATTTATACCCTCAAGACCATCATGCTCTGGTGCTACGACATAATCAAAATTATTTAATGATACTTTTGGATCCTGAATATGAATATTCATTATTTTATTTCCAAATTTATTTTTTAAAAAAATTGATGGAACTACACTTTTTCTTCCACATGAAATTACTATATTAAATTTCTTTGAAATATCATTTTTAAAAACAAAATCTTTTACAGGGGTTAATTTTGGAGGAATCATTTTCCAAAAACTATTTAGCTCAATTTTCTCGTGTATAAATTCAAGATTAAGAGCTTTGGCAAGCCCCTCTACTTGGCTAATCATGCCATGCATTCCCTCGGTCAATAATAAACCTTTTAATTTAGTCATTAATCACTATATAGCTGTCATATGAGTCAAAATCCAACTAAACACACAAAAGTGTTAATAATTGGATCCGGTCCTGCTGGATATACAGCTGCAGTTTATGCTGCTAGAGCAATGTTAAATCCAATTTTAGTTTATGGATCGGAGCCTGGAGGTCAATTAACCACAACAACGGATGTTGAAAATTTTCCTGGATTTGCTGATGTGATTCAAGGTCCGTGGCTTATGGATCAAATGAAAGAACAAGCAAAAGCAGTTGGAACAGAAATGATTCAAGATCATATAAGTTCGGTAAATTTAAAAACATCGCCTTTTGAAGCTATCGGTGACACTGGTCAAAAATATACTGCTGATAGTATAATTATCTCTACAGGCGCACAGGCTAGATGGTTGAATATTAAATCTGAACAAGATTTTAGAGGATTTGGTGTATCAGCGTGCGCGACCTGTGATGGTTTTTTCTTCAAAGATAAAGAAGTTGCTGTTGTAGGTGGGGGTAATGCTGCTGTTGAGGAAGCAATGTTTCTAACAAAATTTGCATCAAAAGTAAAATTAATTCATAGAAGAGATAGTTTAAGAGCTGAAAAAATGCTCCAAAAAAAACTTATGGAAAATAAAAAAATTGAAATTATTTGGGATACTGTCGTTGAGGATGTAATTGGAGACAAAGATCCGAAAAATGTTAAGGGCATCAAAGTTAAAAATGTAAAAACAAATGAAATTGATGAAATAAAATTAGATGGTGTATTCATTGCTATTGGTCATGACCCTGCAACCCAGCTATTTAAAGATCAACTTAATATGGACAAAGAAGGTTACTTAATAACAAAACCAGACTCTACGGAGACAAATATACCAGGTGTTTATGCAGCTGGAGATGTAAAAGATAAAACATTTAGGCAGGCAGTTACTGCTGCTGGCATGGGATGTATGGCAGCGCTAGAGGCTGAGAAGTTTTTATCTCATTAAAGTGAAAAATAATCTCCATGTATTCTTAGGGGCTACAGTAGCGGATGCAGCAGCAAGACCATTGCATTGGGTATATAATCAAAAAAAATTGCTTGAATATATTAAAGGCAAAAAAGACTTTACTTTCTTAAAAAAAAATAAAAGTCCTTTTTATAGTATTAAAACTGGAAAAGTCTCTGGATATAATGATGTTGGCCAAGTGATGTTTAAAACATTGCTTGATGGAGATGAAAATTTAGAAAAAAATTTTAGAAAGAATATCCTCAAAAATTTTGGTCCTGGAAGCAAATATTGGAAAAATTTGAGACTAAGGTCGAGGTATAAAAAAGTTAAAGATTGGCGTGGCTTAATAAAAGGACCGTGGATACATCAAAATATAATAGAAACTGTAAACAATATTAAATCAAAAAAAAAAATTTCTGGTGGAATGAAAGTCAATGAGTCAGACGGTTTTTGTGCAATGCTGCCTTTTTTTCTTTACGGCCATGATTTAAAAAGTTTAGAAAAAACCATAAAAATTGTTACTGTTTCAAAAATCAGCATAAAGTATGCACTCGCAAAATTTTATCTAATTGATCTTGCATTAAAGGGAGCGAAAGATCCCATTAATAAATTTATAAAAAAATTCAATGATAATTTATTATTTAATGAAATTGTTAAAGATATAAAAAAGATCAAAAAATTTAAATCAAAATTTGATCCAATAACAATCAAAAAACTAGGAATGGCTTGCAGTTATCCGGGAACCTTTAACAGTTCAATATATACAATTATAAATTCAAAAAATTATAAAGATGCGATATTAAAAACTATCAAGGCCGGCGGTTGTAATTGTTCTAGGGCAAATTTTGTTGGAGCATACTTTGCTTCACTAAAGGGTATTAATTCCATTCCAAAATCTTGGATTAAAAAGACTATTCCTGCAAAAAAGATTCTAAATCAAAAATAATTATTTATTTATAGACTCACAGAAAGATTTAATTCTTGACATGGCTTTTTTTAAATTTTTCATCGATGTTGCATAAGAAATTCTAAAATAGCCATCTAAACCAAATGCAGAACCTTGAACAACTGCAACATTTTCTTTTTCAAGCAATCTTTGTACAAAGTTTGTATCAGTTTTTAATTTTGTTTTTTTATTTAGTAGTCCTTTGCAGCTTGGAAATACATAAAATGCGCCATTAGGAGTCAAACAGTGAATTCCCTCAATATTATTTAGACTTTTTACAACAAAATTTCTTCTATCTCTAAACGCTTTAGCTCTAGTTTTTATAAAACCTTGTTTTCCATTCAATGCCTCTACAGCAGCAGCCTGACTTATTGAAGATGGATTTGAGGTAGATTGTGATTGAATTTTTCCAACAGCTTTGATTATATCTTTTGGACCAGCAGCATAACCTATTCTCCAGCCAGTCATGGCATATGATTTACTTACTCCATTCATTGTGAGCGTTCTGTCTTTCAATTTTGGAATTTGTGCAATGGTAAAAAAATTGAAATTGTCGTATCTCACGTGCTCGTAAATATCATCACTTAAAATTAAAACTTTCTTATTTTTTATAAGAACATTAGCTAAATTTTGAATTTCTTTTTTTGTATAACCTGCACCAGTGGGGTTTGATGGTGAATTAAGTATCAACCATTTTGTTTTTTTGGTAATAGCTTTTTTTAATTTTTTGGCAGTAAGCTTAAAACCCTCTTGCTCGGTACATTTAATTATTTTTGGTTTTCCACCAGCTAACAAAACCATATCTGGATACGAAACCCAAAATGGTGCTGGGATGATAACCTCATCTCCCTTATTTAAGGTAGCCATAAAAGTATTATAAAGAACTTGCTTTCCACCGGTTCCAACTGTTATTTGGTCTAAAGTATATTTTAATTTGTTTTCTCTTTTGAATTTACTAATAATAGCTTTTTTTAAAGCAGGTGTACCATCTACTGCTGTATATTTAGTGTCTCCACTTCTAATAGCTTTTATGGCAGCATTTTTTATATTATCAGGAGTATCAAAATCTGGCTCTCCAGCCCCTAAACCAATTACATCTTTTCCTGCCTCTCTTAATTCTCTTGCCTTTTGAGTTACGGCAATAGTAGGTGATGGTTTAATTCTTTTTAAACTGTTAGATATTATGCTCATTGAAATATAAATTAATTCTAATACGTTCTTAATATATGGAAAATACTTATCAAGATTTAATTACAGATATTCAGAGTAAAAATCCAAAAATCAGTGGAAAACTAGAAGGTGGTAAAAAGTTCAAAATTAAATCTGATTTTAAACCTGCGGGAGATCAACCTGAGGCTATTAAAAAATTAGTTAATGGAGCAAATAAAGAGGAATTCAATCAAGTTTTACTTGGGGTAACTGGTTCTGGAAAAACTTTTACAATGGCTAAGGTTATAGAAGCAACAAATAGACCAGCTTTGATTTTAGCTCCTAATAAAACTTTGGCAGCTCAACTTTATGGAGAAATGAAAACCTTTTTTCCTGACAACGCTGTTGAGTATTTTGTTTCATATTACGATTATTATACCCCAGAAGCTTATGTACCGAGATCAGATACTTACATCGAAAAAGAAGCATCAATTAATGAACAGATAGACAGGATGAGACATTCAGCAACAAGGTCTCTTTTAGAAAGAGATGATGTTTTAATTGTCGCCAGTGTTTCTTGCATATATGGTCTAGGGTCAGTTGAAGCATATAGTAAAATGACTTTAACTCTTCAAAAAAACTACGATTATAACAGAGAGCAGATTATTAAATCTTTAGTGGCCTTACAATACAAGCGTAATGATCAAAACTTTTATAGGGGCACATTTAGAGCTCGTGGAGAATATTTGGAAATCTTTCCTTCTCATTTAGAGGATAGAGCATGGAGATTAAATTTATTTGGAGATAAATTGGAAAAAATAGAAGAATTTGATCCTCTTACTGGAGATCAAGTAAGAGAGCTAAGCTTAGTTAAAGTTTATGCAAACAGTCACTACATAACTCCAAAACCAACAGTAGAACAGGCAATTATAAATATAAAAAGAGAATTAGAAATAACGCTAAAAAAACATAGAGCAGAAAATAAATTACTTGAGGCTCAAAGACTTGAGGAAAGAACTAAATTTGATCTTGAAATGATTGAGGCTACAGGGTCTTGTGCTGGAATTGAGAATTACTCTAGATTTTTATCTGGAAGAAAACCAGGCGAACCACCTCCCACGCTTTTTGAATATTTTCCAGACAACACTCTTATTTTTGTTGATGAGTGTCACGTGACAGTCCCACAACTTAACGGAATGTATAAAGGAGATAGATCAAGAAAAAGTACATTAGCTGAATATGGTTTTAGACTTCCCTCCTGCATGGATAATAGACCATTAAAATTTGAAGAATGGGATTTAATGAGAACACAAACTGTTTTTGTTTCAGCAACTCCTGGTCCTTGGGAATTAGAACAAACAAAAGGTAAGTTTATAGATCAAGTTATAAGACCAACAGGATTAATTGATCCACCTGTTGAAATAAGACCAGCAAAAAATCAAGTAGATGATTTAATGCATGAGTGTAAAAAAGTAATTGAAAATAATCATAGAGTTTTAGTTACTACTCTTACAAAAAAGATGGCTGAAGATTTAACAGAATACCTTCATGAAAATGGAGTAAAAGTAAGGTACCTCCATTCAGATATAGACACACTTGAAAGAATAGAAATCATGAGAGATTTAAGAATGGGTGTCTTTGATGTTTTAGTCGGAATTAATTTATTGAGGGAGGGATTAGACATACCTGAATGTGCATTAGTTGGAATTTTAGACGCTGACAAAGAGGGATTTTTGAGATCTGAGACTTCATTAATTCAAACTATAGGAAGGGCCGCTAGAAATGTAGATGGAAAAGTTATTCTTTATGCTGATAAAGAAACGAAAAGTATTAAAAAGGCAATCCAAGAAACTGAGAGAAGAAGAAAAATTCAATTAGCATATAACAAAAAAAACAAAATTAATGCTAAGACAGTTAAAAAAGAAATTAATGATATTTTAGAGAGTGTTTACGAAAAAGATTATGTAAAAATCAGTGAAGGATCTAATGTTGGAGGAAATCTTAAAAAACACTTAAAAGCTCTCGACAAAAAAATGAAAGAAGCAGCCTCTAACTTGGAATTTGAAGAAGCAGCCAAAATAAGAGATGAGATAAGAAAATTAGAAAGTACTGAATTAGAAATCACCTTAAACCCAAAAATAAGACAATATGACGTGAAAAATAAACTTTATCCAAAAGGTAGATCGACAATGGGTATGCCAGGAACTAAGGTTACCAAAAAAAGAGATAAAAAATGGAAGCACAGAGGATAATTATTACTGGTGGAGCAACAAGAATTGGTGCTGCAATAGCTGAAAAATTATCAGGTCCAAATAAGCAAATTGTAATTCAATACAATAAATCTAAGTCAAAAGCTGAAAATCTAAAAAAAAAACTTCAAAATTATGGAACAAGAATTTATTTAGTTAAAGGAGATCTTAGTAAGGAAAAAGATATCATTAAAGTTGTTAAATTTTCAAAATCAAAATTGAAATTTTTTGACTGCTTAGTAAACAATGCTTCAATATTTGAAAATGACAAATTAGAAAATTTTAACTCTAAGAGTTGGGAAAAACATATTTCTACAAATCTTAAAGCCCCTGCTCTTTTATCAAAAGAGTTTTCAAAGAATATTAGGGGTAAAAATAACAGTATTATCAATATAATTGATCAAAGAGTATTTAAGCTTTCCCCATATTTCTTCTCGTACACATTAAGTAAAACAGGCCTTTATACCTTAACCAAAACAAGCGCGATGAGTTTGTCACCAAACATAAGAGTTAATGGAATAGCCCCTGGACCAACAATTAAAAACAAAAGACAATCGGAAAAACATTTTAAAAATCAATATTTATCTACACCACTAAAACAGCAAGTTGATGTTAATGAGATTTGTAATGCAGTTGACTTTTTTATTAAAAACAGTTCTATTACAGGACAAGTTTTAGCAATAGATAGTGGTCAAAGCTTAAATTGGCAGACACCTGATATAATTAAAGGAAAGGAATGAAAAAAAATAATCTTAAAATAGTTAAAATAGATAAAAACAAAAGCTTATTCAACTACGAAAAAAAAATTTTAATTAGTGAGCTTATTTTAGATTTAAAGCTTGGCTATTATGATTTTGAGAAAGAGAAAGCACAAAAAATAAAATTTAGTTTGGAAATTGATTATCAAAACAAAAAACCCTCAGACGATAAAGACCTTAGATCAATTGTAAATTATGCAACAATTGTAAAATTAATTAAAAAACTAATTAAGAAGAAACATTATAATTTCTTAGAAACTTTGGCCGAGGCCGTTTTTGATGAACTTTTCAAAGATAAAAGAATAGGTAAAATAATGCTTAAAATTGAAAAATTAGAAATTGTGAAACAGTGTTCATCTGTTGGTATCCAAATTACAAAAAAACGAAGTCATGATAAGTTCTGAAATTGGCAAAGAAGTAATAAAAAAAGAACTGTCTCTAATTCCTAAGCTTCCTGGTGTATACAGAATGTTGAATGATAAAGGTGATATTCTCTATGTGGGTAAAGCAAAAAATTTGCCTAACAGACTTAAAAGTTATGTAGCTGAAAAAAATCATATTATAAGAACTGAAAGAATGTTATCTCAAACAAGAAAGCTTGAGATAACAACTACATCAAATGAAAGTGAGGCTTTACTTCTTGAAGCGAATTTAATCAAAAAACATAAACCAAAATTTAATATTCTTTTAAGGGATGATAAGTCTTTTCCTTTTATTTTTATTGGTAATAAAGATAAATGGCCACAAATAAAAAAACATAGGGGAAAAAAAATAAAAGAAGGTTTTTATTTTGGACCTTTTGCATCAGCAGGCTCAGCTAATTGGACAATAAAAATGATTCAGAAAATTTTCCACTTGAGAGTTTGTGATGATACTGTCTTTAAAAACAGACAACGTCCTTGTATCCTTTATCAGATTAAAAGATGCTCTGGACCTTGTGTCGGATACATAAATGATGATGAATATAAAAAAACTGTGGATGATGCTATCGAATTTGTTTCTGGTAAATCAAGAAAAATACAGAAAAATCTCTCAAATCAAATGGAAAAGGCCAGTGAGGATTTAGATTTTGAAAAAGCAGTAATTTTAAGAGATAGAATAAAATCTTTAAATATTATTCAATCATCGCAAAGAATTAATGAGGCAAATTTAATTGAAGCTGATGTAATCGCTGGCTATAAAGAGTCTGGTAGAACTTGCATTCAGGTTTTTTTTTATAGATCAAAACAAAATTGGGGGAATCAAGCTTTTTTTCCAAAGCATGATCCTGACGAAAAATTAAGTGACATATTAAATTCTTTTGTTTCTCAATTTTATGAAAATAAAAGTGTTCCTTCATCAATAATATTATCTGAAGAAATCAAAGAAAAAATTTTAATTGAAAAAACTCTATCTCAAAAGGAAGACAAACAAATCGATATATCCATTGCAAAAAAAGGATCAAAATTAAAAGTAGTTAATCAGGCAATTAAAAATGCAAAAGATAGCCTAACTAGAAAACTTTACGAAAGCCAAAATAATAGAGAATTATTTGATGCAGTAGCAAATAAATTTAATTTAGAAACTAATATTAATTTGATAGAGGTTTATGATAATAGTCATATCCAAGGAACTAATAGTGTTGGTGCGTTAATCGCTTATGGAGATGAAGGATTTATTAAAAAAAGATATAGAAAATTTAACATTAAGATCCAAAAGAATGAACAAGATGACTATGGTATGATGCGGGAAGTGCTAAATCGAAGATTTAAAAGAACTATACAAGAGAAAGACAACTACCTAACTTTTCCCGATCTAGTTCTGATTGATGGTGGAAAAGGCCAGTATTCAGTTGCAAGAGAAACTCTAAATGAACTAGGCCTTCATGACTTGCCAATAGTTGCAATTGCAAAAGGGAAACTTAGAAACAGTGGTAACGAAACCTTTTTTCATAATGGTAAAGAGTTTAAATTTGCCAAAAATGACCCTACTCTATTTTTTCTTCAGAGAGTAAGGGATGAGTCTCATCGGTTTGCGATCAGTGCTCATAGAGCTAAAAGAAAAAAAGGATTAAGTAAATCACTGTTAGATCAGATCGAAGGTATCGGTTCTATTAGAAAAAGAGCTTTATTAAACCACTTTGGCTCTGCTAGAGCAGTAGAATCTGCAAGTCTTGATGAAATAAAATCAGTTGAGGGCGTAGAGGTAAAAGTTGCTAAAAAGATATATAATTTTTTCCATGAGTAAAAATAAATATGCTTAGAAAGATACCAAATATATTAACTGTGGGCAGAATTTTAATTGTGCCATTTTTTGTTTTAGCTTTTTATCTTCCTGGTTTTTATGGAGACCTTACTGCGTTAATATTATTTATTGTTGCCTCTTTCACAGACTTTTTAGATGGCATGCTAGCAAGATTTCTTGGTGAAGAGTCCAAACTTGGAGAATTACTAGATCCAATAGCTGACAAAATTATTGTTGCAGCTGCTCTTATTTTGTTAGTGATGGATGGCACTATTCGAAATTATGAGGTAATTGCTGCAATAATAATTCTTACACGAGAAATTCTGATTTCTGGTCTTAGAGAGTTCTTGGCTAAAGGGGAAATTAAACTTCCAGTCTCCAGTCTAGCTAAATTGAAAACCGTTTTGCAAATGGTTTCTATTGCACTTTTGCTTTCAGGTGAAACTGGAAACAAAATAATTAATTTTCAAGATTATAATGCCCAGACCATTGGTATCATTCTTTTATGGCTTTCTGCAGTATTAACACTTTTTACTGGTTATGACTACATGCGAAAAGGTATCGACCATGCTATTTCTGAAGATAATAAGGATTAAGCTGCCTTTTTTTTTCTAACAACCAGCTGATAGCTCTCGTTTAAATCTATAATCATTTCACAAACTTTGAATAGATTATTTGCGATACAAGAAACTGGTGTAACTTCAGCAGCAGTGCCTGTTAAAAAGCAACCAGCAAAATCTTTTAACTCTGAAGGACTTATTTTTCTTTCATGAACTTTTATATTCTTTGATTTTGCTATCCCAATTACTGTTCTACGGGTAATACCATCTAAAAATGAGTCAGGTATTGGCGTATGCAATTCTCCTTTTTTGTCTTTAAAAAAAACATTAGCACCTGTTGCTTCAGCAATATTTCCCTCATGGTCTAACATCAAAGAGTCGGAGTAACCCTCTTTTTCTGCTTCATGTTTTGACAAAGTGCAAATCATATAAAGACCAGATGCTTTCGTGTCCCAAGGAATTGTATTAGGAGCAGGCCTTCGCCAATTTGAAATGTTTAATTTTATGCCCTCGATTTTCAATTTTGGATCAAAGTAAGAACCCCATTCCCATGTTGCAATAGCGACATGAATCTTTGTCTGCTGAGCAGATATAGCCATCATTTCACTTCCTCGCCATGCAACAGGTCTAACGTAACCATTTTCTACATTCTGAACAGTTATAATCTTTTTTGAAGCTTCATTAATTTCTCTCTCAGTGTAAGGAATCTCAAAACCCATTCTTTTAGCTGAGTAAAAAAATCTTGAAGTATGTTCCTCTAGTTTAAATATTGAACCATCGTAAACTCTTTCGCCTTCAAATACACAGCTTGCATAGTGTAAACCATGACTTAATACGTGAACTTTAACGTCTGACCAATCCACAAAGTCATTGTTGTACCAAATTTTACCATTTCTTTTATCGTAAGGTATCATGTCGAAAATTTTTTTTTAATTATTCAAAAAAATATCTTTGTATACTGAATATGTCAATATAACTTACCTATTATGAAAGATTTACTTTATCTTAAAGATGAGCAATTAAAAGATTTAATTGAAAAACTTTTTATAGTTTATAGAGACACTTTCACCGACCCAAAAAAAATTCTAAATAAATATTCAATAGGCACTGCTCATCACAAAGTAATCCACCTTATTTCGACATACGAGGGTATCTCAATTTCTGAACTTTTAAAAAAATTAAAGATAACAAAACAAAGTTTAAATAGAGTTTTAAAAGATTTAACAAAGCTGGATATTATCAAATTCGAAAAAGATGAACAAGACACAAGGATAAAACATGTATATCTCAATGAAAAAGGAGAAAAAATTTTTCTTGAAATTTTCGAAACACAAAAAAAAAGGATCTATAACGCTTTATTAAACTCAAGTTCCGATGAGGTCGTAAACTTTGATAAGGTTCTAAAAAAAATTATAAATGGATAAATTTGTTGCACATATATTAGTAGTAGATGATGACGAGGGTATAAGATCCTTAGTGAAAAAATATTTAAATGAAAATAATTTTTTAGTCACAACCGCAAAAAATGCTGAGGATGCAACTGAAAAAATTGAAATAATCAATTTTGATATGATTATTTTAGACATAATGATGCCGGGTAAAAGTGGTCTTCAATTTATTAAAGATAATATGGATAAAATTTTGACACCTATAATATTACTAACTGCAAAGGGTACTGCAGACGAGAGAGTTGAGGGGTTAGAAATAGGTGCAGATGACTATTTGCCAAAACCATTTGAACCTAGAGAACTTTTGCTTCGTATCAAAAATATTCTAAAAAAAACTAAAGATAAAAATTTAAAAAAAGTAGTTCATTTCTCAAATATTGAAATTGATTTAAATAAATTAATAATTCTTAAAAACAAGGAAGAATTTAAAATTAATGTTACAGAAAAAATAATTTTAGAAAAAATGATAAACAATCCTGGTAAAACATTTTCTAGGGTTGATATAGGTAAACTTATAAATTTAGATAAAGAGAGATCTGTGGATGTAATTATAACTCGTTTGAGAAAAAAAATTGAAATAGATCCAAAAAATCCAAAATTTTTACAAACTTTAAGAGGTAGTGGTTATGTTTTATGGATTGAATAAATTTGTAAAAAATTTATTACCAAAAAGATTATTTTATAGAGCGTTACTGATTGTTGCAATTCCAGTTATTTTACTTCAACTTTTAGTTACAATTGTTTTTTTTGATAGCCTTTGGATAAAAACTAACAAAGGAATGACAAGGGCCTTGGTTGGGGAAATTGATACTTTTATTGTTGCATTTGATAATGAGAATAATGACAAAGATTATATCATTGATTTATTTTCAATTCATTTAGATTTAAATATAAAATACATTCAAGACAAAGAATTCAATTTCAAGTTAAAAGAAAGATGGTTTAGCCCTATAGATAGATCCTTAAGAAGAGAACTAAAGTCTAGTATTGGTATCAATAAATTTTGGTTCAGCACTACTGATTATTTGGAATTAATAAACATTAGAATTAAATATAAAAAAGGATATTTTGAATTTTTAGTTCCAAGAGATAGGGTTACTGCCTCTTCAGCAAGATTATTTGCTTTATGGATATCCGTTCCTGCAATTTTTTTAATTCTTGTTGCAATATTATTTTTAAAAAACCAAACTCGACCAATAACTAATTTAGCAAAAGCAGCAGAAAAATTTGGTAGAGGTGAAGAGGTTGATGATTATAGACCATCAGGTTCACTTGAAATCAGACAGGCAGGTTATGAATTTGATAAAATGAGAAAAAGAATACTTAGACATTTAAATCAAAGATCTGAGATGTTATCTGGAATTAGTCATGATTTACGCACACCTTTAACCAGAATGAAATTGCAACTTTCTTTTGTCAAAGACAAAGAGATTTCCTCAAAATTAAACGAAGACATAAGTGAAATGGAAAAAATGCTCAATGAGTATTTACAATTCACCAGCTCATCTCAATCAGAAAAAAATGAAATATTTGATCTCTCAAAATTGTTAAATGAGACAATAGAAAGATATGAAAATACATATATTACTAGAGATCTCGCTCAAAATATTTTGATAAATGGAAGAAAAAATTTATTAAAAAGAAGCTTTAATAATATTATTGATAACGGTCTTAAGTACGGGAAAAAACTTAATGTTCAGTTGAACAAAAATGGAAAAAATATATTTATTCTTATCGAAGATAATGGACCAGGTATTCCAAAGGAAGAATATGAGAATGTTTTTAAACCGTTTTATAAAATTGACAAAGGTAGAGGTGAAACTAAATCTAGTGTTGGTTTAGGATTATCAATTGCCTCAGATATTATTAGATCTCATGGGGGATACATTAAACTTGACAAATCATCAATGAATGGACTTGGTGTTAAGATTTTCTTGCCCGCTTAGTTTTTTTATTATTTGTTTTTTGTAGTGATGAAATTTTTTTTTCAATATTTTCTACTCTTTTTGATAAAACTTCAAATTCTTCTTTACTTGTAAGTTTCATTCTAAAAACTATTTCATCTCTTTTAGATTTTAAAATGCTTAAAATTTCTGATCCTAGATCTTTTGATGTAATAAGGCCTTGTTCAAATATTTTAGACAATTTATCGAAAACAAATTTTGAATTTTTCATATTTTTATCTCAATATCTGATATAACTTATAATTATTTATCAAAATGTTCATTAATAATTTTGACCCAGTAGCAATAAATTTTTTTTCATTAGAAATAAGATGGTACTCACTAGCTTATATTTTTGGAATACTAGCGGGATGGGTCTTAGCTAAAAAATTTTTTATTAACAACCAGGAAATTAAAATAAAATTTGATGATTACGTTACTTATCTTATTTTTGGTATTATTATAGGTGGAAGATTGGGGTATGTAATATTTTATAATTTAGATTATTATATCGAAAACCCTATAAATATTTTCAAAATCTGGCAAGGTGGGATGTCTTTTCATGGTGGGGTTATAGGAATAATAATTATAAGTGTTTGGTTTGCAAATAAAAACAAACATAAAGTTTTTAATTATTTAGATGTTATCTCGTTAGTTGCTCCAATTGGAATTTTTTTTGGAAGAATTTCAAATTTTATAAACTCTGAATTATATGGAACTCAAACGAGTCTACCCTGGGGTGTAAAATTTATTAAAGTTGATAATTTGTATAGACATCCATCACAGTTATATGAAGCACTTTTTGAGGGTCTGATTCTTTTTTTAATTTTGATCTATTTTCATAATAAAATAATTAATAAAAGGCCAGGTTTTATCTCTGGACTGTTTCTAGTTTTTTACTCAATTTTTAGATTTGTAATAGAATTTTTTAGAGTACCAGATGACCAATTAGGTTATTTATTATTCAATCTCACTATGGGACAAATTATAAGTTTTGTGTTTTTATTATTTGGATCATATTTAGTTATTCAAAAATATGAAAATAAAAAAGAGTGGTGAAATCCCTTTAGATAAATTTATTGATTTATCTCTATATAATAAAAAAATTGGTTACTATATGAAAAAGAATCCTTTTGGTAAAAAGGGTGATTTTATTACAGCGCCAAATATTTCAAGACTTTTTTCAGAAATGATAGCTATTTGGATTATTAGTTTTTGGAAAAACCTTGGGAGTCCTAGAAATTTTAATTTGATTGAACTAGGCGCAGGAAATGGTGAGATGATGAAAGTGCTTCTAGAAAGTTTTCAAAATTTTCCGTCTTTTCTAGAGTCTTGTAATATCATTATCCATGAAAAGAGCCCAATCTTGATAAGGATACAAAAAGAAAAATTATCAAAATCTAAAATTATTTGGGTTTCTCAATTAAATAAGATTAAAAAAAATCCAAGTATATTTATTGCAAATGAATTTTTTGATGCAATGCCAATAAAGCAATTCAGAAAACAGAGAAATATTTGGTACGAAAAATTTGTTAATTTTGAAAATTACTCTAAAGCATCATTTATTGAGAAAAAAACTAATATAAAAAAGATTGAGAAAAGACTTAATTTTAAGATTTCACAAAATCAGAACTTTATCGAATATTCTGAATTTGGTTTTGATTATTTAAAAAATATTTCAGATATAATCAAAAAAAATACTGGGGGATTGTTAATAATAGATTACGGGTATCTTGAAAAAAAAATGAAAAATACTTTACAAGCAGTTTCTAATCACAAATTTGCCAATATTTTAGACAATATTGGAGGAGCAGATATTACACACAATATAAATTTTGAATTATTTAAAAAATTTACTCAAAAATTAGGTGGATTAGATAACAATTTGAACACTCAAAAAAACTTTTTGATTAAAATGGGAATAAAAGAAAGAGCAGAGATATTATCTAGAAATAAAAACTTTTCAAAAAAAGCTGATATCTTTTATAGATTAAATAGACTTATTGATGAAAAACAAATGGGCACTTTATTCAAAGTAATGTTTATTAAGAGTAAAAAAATTAAATTCAACCTTGGTTTTTAAAATTGATTAAATCTAAAATATTATCAAAACAAAAAAAGATTAAACATGGCTTCTTTAATAGAATAGGAGGTAAGTCAAGTGGAATTTATAAAAGCTTAAATTGCGGACCTGGATCTAATGATTTTAAATCAAAGATTAAAGAAAATTTGAAAATTGTTAAAAATAGAATTAACAAAAAATCTAAAAATATTTTTTTAATGCATCAAATGCATAGTAACAAAATCTTTTATATAAATAAAAATTTTAAATTTAGCAAAAAAAAAATTCAAGCTGATGCTGTTATTACTGATCAAAAAAAAATACCCATAGCAATATTAACGGCAGATTGTGCGCCAATACTGTTATATGACAAAAAAAAGATCATGATAGCTGCAATTCATGCTGGATGGAAAGGTGCCTACAAAGACATAATTACTAAAGTAATCAAGTTTATGTTAAATAAAGGGTGCAAAGAAAAAAATATCATTGCAACAATTGGTCCGTGTATTCAAGTTGAAAGCTATAACGTAAAAGTTGATTTTCTAAAAAAGTTCTTAAAAAAAGATAAAAAAAATAAAGTCTTCTTTAAAGATATAAAAAATAGTCTTCATTTTAATCTACCTAATTTTATTAAATCCCGACTTAAATCAAACAAAATTTCAAATATTGAAGCCATTAAAATTGATACTTTTGATGATAAAAATAATTTTTTTAGCGCACGAAGATCATTAAGATTAAAACATGCTGATTATGGTAGAAATATTTCAATAATTATGATTAATTAAACTTTTCAATGAAACTGTTAACCGGAAATAGCAATAAAATACTCAGTAAAAATATCGCAAAGTATTTGAAGACTAAACTTGTGAACTCAAGTATTAGAAAATTTGCAGATGGTGAAATATACATCGAAATAAATGAAAATATTAGAGGTAATAGTATTTTTATTGTTCAGTCTATATCATCTCCAGCAAATGATAACTTAATGGAATTATTGTTGTGTATAGACGCCCTTAAGAGATCTTCAGCAAAAAACATTACAGCTGTAATTCCATATTTTGGGTATGCAAGACAGGATAGAAAGGTTATCCCAAGAACTTCTATATCAGCTAAATTGGTTTCAAATTTAATTACAAAAGCAGGTGCAGATAGAGTTGTAACAGTTGATCTGCATGCTGGTCAAATTCAGGGTTTTTTTGATATACCTGTAGATAATCTTTTT
Organism: uncultured Pelagibacteraceae bacterium; assembly: GCA_902594255.1. GTDB lineage: Bacteria > Pseudomonadota > Alphaproteobacteria > Pelagibacterales > Pelagibacteraceae > Pelagibacter. The sequence goes on along the minus strand of CACJLN010000004.1, from coordinate 52,731 downwards.
TCAACACCAATATTTGCAAGACATGTTAGAAAAAGAATTAAAAGTAAAAAGATTATTTGTGTAGCACCTGATGTAGGTGGTACCGAAAGAGCGAGAGCTCTTGGCAAACTTCTTAATGTTGGATTGGCAATTGTTGATAAAAGGAGACCAAAACCTGGCCAATCGCAAGTGATGAATGTTATCGGAGATGTAAAAAATCAAACATGCGTAATAGTTGACGATATAATTGATTCTGGTGGTACTATTGTCAATGCTGCTAAGGCTTTAAAGCAACGAGGAGCAAAAGAAGTTTATGTTTACATTACACATGGAGTTCTTAGTGGAGACGCTGTTAAGAAAATCAAAAATTCAGTTATAAAAAACTTGGTAATTACCGACACAATTGATAACAGTCAAAAAACTAAAAATGTTAAAAATATAGAAGTTTTACCAATTTCAAGCCTCATGGGTGAAGCAATTAAAAGAATATCAAATTCTACTTCAGTATCCGATTTATTTAAATAATTACCTTGATTATTTACAAACATGGTTTAAAAAACTCTCTTTTATGAATTCATTAGAAGTCAACGTCAGAAACACTACGACTAAGGGTCAACTAAATTCCATTAGAAATAGTGGAAATGTCCCTGGTATTGTATATGGAGGAAAAGAAGATAATCAAAAAGTATCTGTTTCAAAAAAATTACTAAAAAATTTAATTGATAAAGAAAACTTTTTGTCAAACATAATTACATTAAAAATAGATGGGAAGTCACAAAATGTTTTGCCAAGAGAAGTTAAATATCACATTTTAAGCGACGAGCCCATTCATGTGGACTTTTTAAGGATATTGCCTGGAGTAAAAATAAAAATTGAAGTGCCAGTTAATTTTATTAATCATGAAAATTCACCAGGTCTTAAAAGAGGTGGAGTATTAAATATAGTAAGAAGAAAAGTAGAATTAAATTGTCCAAGTGAAAAAATACCAGAAAACTTGACAATTGATCTTGAAGGAGTTGATATCGGGGAAAGTTTTAAAATTTCATCTATCAAATTAGATCCTGAAGTAACACCAACTATTCAAGGAAGGGACTTTGTTATAGCAACCCTTGCAGCCCCAACAGTAATTAAAGAACCAGAAAAACCAGCAGAGGCTGAAGCAACAGAGGGTGAAGAAGGAGTTGAAGCTGCAGCAGATGGTGATAAAACTTCTGCAGACTCATCTAAAGGAGATAAGAAAGAAGGTGACGACAAAAAACCTGATGAAAAAAAATCTGCTGAAAAAAAACCTCCTGAAGAAAAAAAATAAATAATAAAAATTGAAATTAAGCTTAGTTAACTCATGATTTTATTTGTAGGATTAGGTAATCCAACTCCTGACAGTGAAAATAATAGACACAATGTTGGTTTCAAAATTATAGATTGTATTAATAAAAAATTCAATTTGTCTAAACAAAAACCTAAATTTAAAGGTCTTCTTACAACTGGAAATATAGCCAGTAAAAAAGTTTATGCTATTAAACCATTGACATTTATGAACAACTCAGGGATTTGTATAAGAGAATTAATTGAGTATTTTAAGATTGATGCACAAGATGTAATTGTTTTTCATGATGATTTAGATGTGGAATTTGGAAAGATCAAAACTAAATTTGGGGGATCAAGCGCAGGTCATAACGGAGTTGCCTCCATCGATAAATTTATTGGTAAAGATTATTCAAGAGTTAGAATAGGAATTGGTAAACCAAAAGACTCAATGGAAGTTGCAGATTATGTTCTACAAAATTTTAATGATGATGAAACTATTGGTATAGACAAAATTACTGAAAACATCACTGAATCAATTTCTATTCTTGTTGATAAAAAATTAGACCTGTTTTCTAGTACAGTTAATAATAAATAATGAGTTTTAAGTGTGGAATAGTTGGAATACCAAATGTTGGTAAATCAACTTTATTTAATGCATTGACAAATTCAAGCAAAGCACAAGCTGCAAATTTTCCATTTTGCACAATAGAACCAAATGTTGGTGTCGTTCCTGTTCCAGATATTAGACTGAAAAATTTAGCGAAAATTTCAAATTCAAAAAAAATTATCAACACAACTATTTCATTTGTTGATATTGCTGGTTTAGTAAAAGGAGCATCAAAAGGTGAAGGTTTAGGAAATAAATTCCTCTCTCACATTAGAGAGGTTGATGCAATCATACATCTTATAAGATGCTTCGACTCTAGTGATATCCAAAATGTAAATCCAAATGTAAATCCAGTTAGAGACTTGGAGATAATTGAGACTGAAATGATGTTAGCTGATCTTGAGTCTATACAAAAAAGATTAGAGAAAAATAATAAAAAAAGCTTAGAGAGCGTTCAATTAAAAATTCTTGAAACAAGTCTAGACTGTATAAATAATGATAAAGATATCTCAAGTTTGAGGTCTCAGTTTGAAAAAAAACAGATTAATCAAAGTGGACTATTATCTTTAAAACCTAAAATATTTGTATGCAATGTTGATGAGAAAAGTATTCAAAATGGAAACGATTATACTAAAAAATTTATCTCAAAATTTGGAAGTGATAATACGTTAATTATTTCAGCAGATATAGAAAGCCAAATTAATAATTTAGACGTACACGAAAAAAAAAATTATATGGAAATGATTGGATTAAAAGAGACAGGGTTAAATATGTTAATTAAAAAAGGGTATCAAATTCTTGAACTTGACACTTATTTCACTTCTGGCCCTGAGGAAACCAGGGCGTGGACAATAGAAAAAAATTGCAAGGCTCCTCAAGCTGCTGGAGAAATTCATACAGATTTTGAGAAAGGTTTTATTAGAGCAGAAACTATTTCATATGATGATTTTATTTCAAATGATGGCTGGTTGAATGCAAAATCAAACGGTAAAATGAGACTTGAAGGGAAAGACTATATTGTGAAAGACGGCGACGTGTTAAATTTCCGTTTCAATACGTGACCATATCTTTTTCATGCTAAAATAAACTAAAATTGTTAAAATAATTAAATAAACTATCGCCTTAAAACCCATCTGGTGGCGTGACTCAAGATGTGGCTCTGCAGCCCACATTAGGAATGTAGTAACATCTTTTGACATTTGCTCAACTGATGCTGTTGTGCCATCTCCATACTCAACAAGCCCATCAGAAAGCTGATTGGCCATTTTTATTTTGTTACCATACATATATTTATTATAATAAACCCCATCATCTAAATTCATTCCCACAGGTGGATCTTCATAACCTTGAAGTAAAGAGTAGATGTAATCGACTCCACCTCCTCTTGCCTTGACGAGCACTGACATATCCGGTGGATATGCACCACCATTTGCGGCTTGAGCTGCTTTAACATTATCATAAGGCATTACAAATTTGTCAGATAATTTACCTGGTCTTGTAAACATTTCTCCATCATCATTAGGTCCATCAGTGACCTCAAAAGATGCAGCTATCGCTTTAGCTTCTGCTATCGAAAATTCTGGTCCACCCTTTTCGGCTAAATTCCTATAACTTAGATATTTCATAGAGTGACAAGACGAACATACCTCAGTATAAACTTGATAACCTCTTTGTAATGCTCCCCTATCAAACTTTCCAAAAAGACCTTTAAAACTCCAATCAGTTGTTAAGTATTCAATCTTTTCAGCTGAATTTGATTTTACAGAAAGTCCAAAAACTAAACTCGTGATTAAAAATATTCTTAAAAAATTTTTCACTAATCTTTAAAATTTTCCTTGTTCTTAGCCAAAGCTAAATTAGGGGATCCACCTAGCACAGGCTCAGTAATACTCAATGGAACAGGCAAAGTTTTCTCCTTATAACCTAAAATTGGTAGAACAACTAAAAAATGTAGGAAATAGTAGGCCGTAGCCACTCTTGCAACTAATAAATACAATCCCTCAGCTGGCATAGCACCTACATAACCTAAAATCAAAACGTCAGCGACCAAGATCCAATAAAATTGTCTGTATAATGGTCTAAAGACTGCAGATCTAATCTTAGATGTATCAAGCCAAGGTAAAGCCGCTAGAATAAGAATTGCTGACAACATCGCAACTACACCCAAAAGTTTATCTGGAACAGATCTTAATATCGCATAAAATGGTAAAAGGTACCATTCTGGGACTATATGCGCAGGAGTTACCAATGGATTTGCTTCAATGTAATTGTCTGCATGTCCTAGAATATTTGGGGTGTAAAAAACAAAGAATGCAAAAACAATCATAAACATGAGTAGAGCAAAACCATCTTTGATTACTATGTAAGGATGAAATGGAACAGTATCTTTAGACGGTTTTTTAATATCAATACCAACAGGATTATTATTACCTGGAACATGCAAGGCCCATATATGCAACACTACTAAACCTAATATTAAGAAGGGAATTAAGTAGTGCAGTGTAAAAAATCTAGTTAACGTTGGATTGTCAACCGAATAACCTCCCCATAACCAGGTTACTATACCTTCACCAACAAGTGGAATAGCACTAAATAAATTAGTTATAACAGTTGCTCCCCAAAAACTCATTTGCCCCCATGGAAGAACATAACCTAAGAAAGCTGCTGCCATCATCAGTAAATATATTATTATACCTATGATCCAAATTATCTCCCGTGGAGATTTATAAGATCCATAAAATAATGATCTAAATATATGTATATATACTGCTAAGAAAAACATTGAAGCTCCATTTGCGTGAATATACCTTATTAACCATCCATAGTTTACATTTCTCATAATATGCTCTACGCTATCGAATGCCATGTCTGCATGAGCAATGTAATGCATTGCCAAAACTAGTCCCGTTACGATTTGGGTTATTAAACAGAAAGTAAGTATTCCACCAAATGTCCACCAATAGTTTAAGTTTTTTGGCGTAGGATAATCAGTCAGATGGCTCGCTAATGTAAGCAAAGGTAATCTATCATTAAACCATTTTCCAAATTTTGACTTAGGGGTATATTCGTGATCACTCATAAAGTTTATCCAATTTTAATTGTATTTGTATTTACAAACTTATATTCAGGTATTTCCATGTTTGTTGGTGCTGGACCTTTTCTTATTCTACCAGACGTATCATAATGAGATCCATGGCACGGACAGAACCAACCATTGTAGTCTCCTTTTTGATCTAAGGGTACACACCCTAAATGTGTGCAGACACCAAGCATTACGAGCCACTCTGGATTTTTAGCTCGATCCTCATCTTTTTCAGGATGTTTTAAGTCCTCCAATTTAACTGCCTTTGCCTCAGCGATTTCCTCTTGCGTCCTTCTTCTAATAAAAACCGGCTTACCTCTCCATAATACCGTAATAGTTTTTCCAGGGTTCATTGAACTAATATCAACTTCTGTGCTAGCCAATGCTTTAACAGATGCATCCGGATTCATTTGGTCTATCATAGGCCACACAACAGCTGCAGCACCTACTGCTCCGACAGCATAGGTAGCTGTAAATAAAAAATCTCTTCTTTTAACTTTTTTTTCTGACATTAATAATTATTAAATATACTCAATATTGATTTTTTCTACTTAATTATAAGAATTCATATAATATAAAATACTGAATTTACTACTGATAGAATGACACAGAAATCAATAGATCTTGGGCCAAAAATTGCATTATTTGAACCAGATATACCTCAAAATACAGCTGCTATAATAAGAACTTGTGCATGTTTGGGGGCAAATTTAGAAATTATAGAACCTTGTGGTTTTTTATTGAGTGACAAGAGGTTTAAAAGGGTAGTAATGGATTATATTGATGAGAAAAATATAAAATTTCACAAAAGTTTTAATGAATTTCTTAAATTTAAAGAGAATCAAAGAATTGTATTGATGACGACTAAAGCATCTATATCTTATACGAAATTTAAATTTGAAGAAAATGATACAATTTTATTTGGAAGAGAAAGTTCAGGAGTTCCTGAAAAAGTCCATAAAATAATTAAACATCGTTTGAAGATACCTATGAAAAATAATAAACGTTCATTAAATCTTGCAACTGCTGTGGCTATTGTCTTGGCTGAAAGTTTAAAACAAACAAAATTTTTTTAATATGAACTCAGAGATTAAGAGAGATCTTGTTAGTAATTGGTTTAAAACACTTCAGAATGCTTTTTGCGAAGACATAGTAAGAATTGAAAATAATAAATCAAAATTCATATCTACAAGCTGGAAAAGGAACTATAGAAAAGATGAAGGTGGGGGTGAATATAGAATACTTCAAAATGGAAAGGTGTTTGAAAAAGTTGGGGTGAATTTTTCAAAAGTTTATGGAAGATTTCCAAAAGAGTTTCAAAAAAATATACCTGGTGCTAAAAAAGATCCAAGATTCTGGGCATCAGGAATTTCGGTTGTTATGCACATGCAAAATCCTCTAATTCCAGCTATGCATTTCAACACTCGATATATTAAAACAACATATGGTTGGTTTGGTGGAGGAATGGATGTAACACCGTCAAAGTTTGATAAAAAAGAAAAGGAAAAATTTCATAAAATATTAAAAAAAATGTGTGATCGACACAATAAAAATTTTTATAAAAGATATAAAAAATGGTGCGATGGATACTTTTATTTACCCCACAGGAAAGAGCCTAGGGGTATAGGGGGAATTTTTTTTGATTATAAAAAAGATAATTTTGAGCAAGATTTTAAATTTGTAAGAGATGTTGGAGTAACATTTCAATTTATTTTCAATAATATAATATCTAAAAAAGTAAAAAAAAAATGGACAGCCAAAGATAAAGAAGCTCAATATATTAAAAGAGGTAGATATGCTGAGTTTAACTTGCTTTATGATAGAGGAACTAAATTTGGATTACAAACTGGAGGAAATACTGAAGGTATTTTAATGTCACTTCCTCCACTTGCTAAATGGAAATAATATGAATAAAGAACCAATTACTTTAAATGGATTAGAAAAATTAAAAGAAGAATTGGTTTTTCTAAAAGAAAAAAAACGACCTGAAATAGTTGCAGCAATTGCAGAGGCAAGATCGCATGGCGACTTGAAAGAAAACGCAGAATATCATGCGGCCAAAGAGGAGCAATCTCATAATGAGGGTCGAATTACTGAAATAAACGATATAATTGCTCGAGCAAATGTAATCGATGTCACAAAATTAACCAATGATGGTAAAGTGATTTTTGGGTCAACGGTTTATTTAGAAAATTTAGATACTGGAGATAAAATAGATTATAAAATTGTGGGAAAAGATGAGGCTAATTTAAAAGAAAAATTAATTTATTTTCAGTCACCTATTGGAAAAGGTTTAATTGGAAAAAATAAAAATGATTTGGTTGAAATCATTACCCCAGCAGGCAAAAAAAACTTTGAAATTAAAGATGTAAAATATATTTAATCTTTGACAATTTTTTCCACTTGGTGATCAGAAATTTTAAAGTTATTTTTAATCCATAACTCCTCGATTAACTTTAGTTTTAAACCAAGTTGTTTGCCTTCTGGAATTTTATATTTTTCCATTAATTCAGATGCTCCAATTGGTATAATTGGTTTGATTTTATTTATGTAAGTTTTACTTAATTTAATTAAACTATTATCAATTTTTTTTGATTTGATAATTTTAAAGTTTAAAATATCTAAAACTGCTTGTTTTCCGTCATAATAAAAAATTTCATTAATTTCTTTCTCATTAAATTTTTTGAAACCTCCTTTTTCTTTGTAAAAATTGCTGATTTTTTTAATTCTTTTCTCATCTTTTTTAGAAATATTAAATTTATACAAAAAATAATCAGAATTATCAGTATCATCAATTACCATCAAAGATATTAAAAAAATAAAATCAGAGTTTTCGACTATCTGTCTTTTAAGAGAATTTAATTTAGAAAATATATTTATATTTTTTAACTCAGGAAAAATTAGTGAAATTAATTCCAAGCATATTTTATCTTTAGATAGCTTCTCCAAATTTTCTGCCTTGATGAGCTTTTTTAATTCATCTAATAATCTATCTTTTGAGAGTTTTGAAACGCCGTTAAGGTTTAATTTTAATTTACGTATAAGATCTTTATCGTGAGACTTTTTAGAATAAGATAGAAAAAATCTTAAATATCTTAAAACTCTTAGATAATCCTCTTTAATTCTTTTATCTGGATCACCTATAAAATTTACAAAACCCTTTTTAAGGTCATCCTTACCATTATAAGGATCAAATAAATTGCCGTTGACATCTGAATAAATAGAATTAATTGTAAAGTCTCTTCTCGAAGCATCTTTTTTCCAGCTTTTAGAAAATTTTACATTTGCATGTCTTCCGTCAGTTGATACATCCTCTCTCAGAGAAGTGATTTCAAATTCATATTCATCTATTACTGCCGTAATTGTACCATGGTCTATACCAGTTTTGTAAAAATTTATGTTATTACTATTTAAAACATCACAAACTATGTTGGGCTCTAAATTCGTCGCCATGTCAATGTCGTCAACTTTTTCATTATTCAATATTTTTCTAATACATCCGCCTACATATCTAACTTCACTATCCGTGGAGTAATTATTTATCGCTTTGAAGATTTTATTGACGGGGGTTTTTTTAGAAATTTCTATAATACTTTGGCTTATGTTTTCTAGGTTATTAGAACTAATAAAAATTTTTTTTAAAAAGTTTTTCATAATTGGCTGGGGCGCTAGGATTCGAACCTAGGATGCAGGTACCAAAAACCCGTGCCTTACCGCTTGGCTACGCCCCAGTATTAAGTTCATATAACACAAAATTTTATGATTTATATAGTTTTTGAAGATATACACCAGCAATTTTTGTATTTTTTATTAAAATGCCTTTTAGCTTTATCGCAATTTTCTTTAGAATAAAAGTATGCAACTATTGCAGAACCCGATCCAGTCATTCTTACAAATTCCGCACAGGTGTATCTTTCTAAAAAAAATTTGATGCTTTTTAACTTTCCGTGCATAGAAAAAACAATAGGTTCTAACGAATTGGTCATTTTTTTTAAAAATTGTAAATTAAACATTTGTTTATTGGGCTTGGTGAATTTTGGTTTATCGAATTTTCTTACTTTAGCGTATATTCGTTTTGTGGAACACCCAATAGTTGGTTTGATGATTAAAGTATAAATTTTTTGCTTATTATTAAAACGTTTGATTTCATTCTTGTAATTAATAACAGTATTGGTTGAATTGAGACCCAAAAGCACATCTGAACCCACCAATTTACAAATAGACTCAATTTGTCTTTTATTAATCTTTATGATTTTTTTTTTAATTAAATAATTTAAAATACTAGCTGCGTTCATAGAACCACCTCCCAATCCAGCTTGAACTGGAATATTTTTCTTAATCTTAATCTTAAACTTATTATTTTTAAGTAATTTTTTGTTATCCAAAATATTTAATAAATTAGAAACAGTATTAATTTTGCCAATATTTTTCGAAAATTTGCCAGTAAAAGAAATGATATGATTTTTTGATTTAATTTTTTTAATCAATATTTCATCATGTAAAGAGATAAATGAAACAATACTTTCGATTTTATGAAAATTCGAAATTTTTTTGATTACATTTAAAGCTAAATTTATCTTTGCGTGGGATCTGATATTGGCTTGCATTTTAAGAATTCTTTATGCCCTCAACCAGTTTTATATTTATTTTGTTAATCATTTCCTCTTCTGCATCATCCATTTTAAGAACATTTGACCAAAAATATCTTGCTTGAATTTTACGATTTAGTTTCCATAGAATATCTCCATAATGATCATTAACTATGGGGTCATCCGGCATCAACTCTACTGCTCTCTTTAAAAATTTTTCAGCCTTAATGAAATCATCAATCAAATAATAAGCCCATCCAATAGAATCAATTATATAAGGATCATCAGTGGTAGCCTCATAGGCTATCTTAAGCATATCAATTGCTTCATAAATTTTATAATTTCGTTCAAGCCATGAATAAGCAAGATAATTTAAAATATATGCATCGTCTGGAGTGATTTCTAAGGCTTGCAGCAAATCTTCGTCTGCTTTTTGAAATTTATTTAATCTTTCATAACTACCTCCCCTTCTATATAGGAGATCTGATTTCATCTCAGAACTTATATCAAAAGACTGTAATAGTTTTGTATAATACTTTATTGCTTGCTCGTACTCTTTCGAATTTTTATAAAAGTTTGCTATATCAAATAATATTTTTTTATTTGGTTCACCAATTTTATCAAACTCAGCTGTAATATAATTCAAAGCCTCTTTTTTGTTTCGTTGCTTCTCAATTATTTGTGCCTCCTTTTTTACTCTAAACCAGTAATAAAAATGATCTTCTTTTTTAAAGACTTTTAAAGTCTTTTTAGCTTTCAAGTACTCTTGATTAAAATATTGATTTTCTGCTACTAGAGCTAAATTAAATTTAAATTTGGGATTTAAATAATTAGATAAATTTAAATAAAAATTAGATTTATTAAAATTGTCCTGTGAAGAGTACAAATTTGAAACTAAAAATAAAAATTCACTAATTACATCATTAGGATTTTTACAAGAAAAAATTTGTGTTAATTTTTCTGAATTTCCTTTCTCAATCCAACTTTTACCCTGGGACAATAACAAAGTAGAATTAATGTACTCAATACCATCAGTAAGTATTTTTGCATCCTTTAATCTGTTGTTCTGTATCAAATAACTTAGATAAAAAAATATGTATCTTGTATAATCGCCCTCAGTATCATTGATAAGTTTTCGAAAATAAGAATCTGTATTTTTATCATCTAAATAACATCTTTGAAACGTTTCAGATATAATAGTTAATTTTCCAAAATTTTGTTTTTCATCCAAAAAATTTTTTTCTTTAAAAAGATAAATATACTGTTTCAAACTCTCACTAATGGCAGAATTAAATCCATTTTGTTCATCAAATTTTTTTAGTTTATTTACATGCCTATATGCTCTGTCTAAATCATTTTTTTTTAAACCATCTACAATTAACAATAAATAAGCATCAAAAAATATTTGGTTTTTATTTTGATTATTTTTAATCAAATTTATAGCTTGAGAAATTTTATTTTCTAAAACTAAAGAATTAACATATCTTTTTAAATAAGGTTCGTGAGCATTAAGTAAAATCTTCGATGAATTAAAAAATTCTAGTGCCGAAGAATTATCTTTATTCTCAAAAGCTACTATCCCTGAAAAATATTTTGATATGTTTTTGGAATTTAAACTATCAAAACTAGCACTTTGAGAATTGAATGAAATTTGATAAATTATCAAAGTAATAAATAGAAATTTTATTTTTTTAAAGAACATTTCTGCAGTGTATGACTAAAAAAGGCTTAAATCAAAATGCTAAATATGTACAAGAATTTATTGATATAATTGAGCCCAATTTTATTTTTGAAAATAAACCCATAAATAGATTTAAAATTGTTAAGGATAGTGAGAAAAAAGTCATCCAAAATAATTTAGATAAAAAAACAAAACTTCAGGAACTGAAAAGAAAAATTAATTCAATTGATGATTGTAATCTAAAAGATAATGCAAAAAATCTTATTTTAGGAGATGGAAACCTCGATAGTCCAATTATGTTAATTGGTGAAACACCAGGAGATTTAGAGGATAACTCTGGTTATTCCTTTCAAGGAAATATCGGCGAATTGTTAAAAAAAATGTTATTGGCTATAAATGTTAAAAAAGAAAAAATATATACAGCATACTCAATAAATTTTAGACCTCCTGGTGATAGAAAACCGACAAGTAAAGAAATAAAGAGATACTCAATTTTTATAAAAGAGCATATCACTATTATAGATCCAAAAATTATCATTTTAATGGGAGGCACTGCCATGGAGGCAGTTACTGGTATTAATGATAAAATTTCTTTAGAACGAGGAAATTGGAAAGAGATAATTCTTAACAACAAAACCTATCCTCTCATTATTTCTTTTAGTCCGTCTTACTTAATTAGATTCCCTGAAAATAAAAGATATTCATGGGAAGATTTAAAGAAAATAAAAAGAAAAATTGAGGATTTAAATATTAAAGTTTAATGAGATTGATTGCAGGAGTAGATGAGGTCGGACGAGGTAGTTTAATTGGTCCAGTTTATGCAGCTGCAGTAATATTAAATAAGACTATAGATAAAAAATTACTAAAGGACTCTAAAAGTTTAAATAAATCTAATCGAGAAGTATTGTCTAAGTATATCAAAAAAAATTCAATCTGGGCTGTAGGTAGAGCAACAGTTGCGGAAATTGAAAAAAAAAATATTTTAAAAGCAAGTTTACTTGCCATGAAAAGGGCAATAAAAAAGCTCAAAAAAAAACCTCACTTAATTTTTATCGATGGTGATAAATTGCCAAAAATTAAAAATTATCATCTTAAAGCTGTAATAAAGGGAGACCAAAAAATACCATCTATATCTGCAGCCTCAATTATTGCCAAGGTCTCTCGAGATAAAATGATAACAAATTTGTCAAAAAAGTTTAATGGTTATTGTTGGGATCAAAATTTTGGTTATGGAACTAAGCAACATTTAAAAGCCATAAAAAAACTTGGTATTACAAAACACCATAGAGTCACTTTTAATCCAATTATCAGTTGTAAATAAGTTTCACGTAGAAACACAATATCTTGTGATCTTAAAAATAAACCACACATATCAAGTTCAAATAATTCAATCCTAGGTTGACCCAAGAATCTTTTTGGAGTCTAATTTATTTTTATAAAATGAATTTAAACTTAAAAAATAAATTAATTAATGGTGATAGTTTAAAAGAACTAAAAAAAATTCCTGATGAAACTTTTGATTTAATCTTTGCCGACCCCCCCTACAACCTACAATTAAAAGGTGAACTTACAAGACCAGATAGATCTAAAGTTAGCGCGGTAAATGATAAATGGGATCAATTTGAAAATTTCAAAAAATATGATGACTTCACTTATTCATGGTTAAGCGAATGTAAAAGAATTTTAAAAAAAGATGGAGCTATTTGGGTAATTGGTAGTTATCACAATATATTTAGAGTTGGTACAGCTATTCAAAATTTAGGTTTTTGGATTTTAAATGACGTCATTTGGAATAAGAAAAATCCAATGCCAAATTTTAGAGGAACACGTTTCACCAATGCCCACGAAACTTTAATTTGGGCATCTAAGTCTGAAAAATCAAAATATACTTTTAATTATCAATCTTTAAAATGTTTAAATGACGATCTTCAAATGAGATCTAACTGGGAATTGCCGATTTGCAATGGTTCTGAAAGACTAAAAAAGAATGGAAAAAAAGTACATTCTACTCAAAAACCTGAGGCTCTACTTCACAGAATTTTATTAGCAACTTCAAATAAAAATGATTTAGTTTTAGACCCTTTTTTAGGGTCAGGAACAACAGCAACAGTTGCAAAAAAATTGGGTAGAAATTATTACGGAATTGAAAAAGAAAAAACTTATTTCAAAGCTGCCGAACAAAGATTAAAGAAAGCAAAACCTATAGAAGATGATTATTTAGACACTTTGCAAAATGGAAGATCTAAGCCAAGAGTACCATTTGGGTCATTAGTTGAATTAGGTATAATTAAGCCAGGTACTACTATTTTTGATAATAAAAAGAAAATAAGTGCAAAGATCATGGCCGATGGCAGCATCAAACACGATCAAACTGAAGGGTCAATTCACAAAGTAGCAGCTACAATTTTAGGTGCTGAAAGTTGTAATGGATGGACTTATTGGTACTGTAATTTGAATGGTCGCGATGTTCCCATTGATCATTTAAGACAAAGATTAATTTCAAATAACTAATTTTTATAAACTTTTCCCAAATAATTTTCTAAAAACTTTTTATTTTTGACTAACCTTTTTAAAAAAAAGTCTCTAAAAAACCTTGTTAATGGGTTAGATAAATGAAATGCAAATTGATTAATTTTTGATCTGTTGTTAACCATTCTTGTTTTATTTACTCTATTTCTAAAAAAATTGCTTTCAGTATTATTTTCTATACTCTGGAATAATTCATATGAACCTTCTATTGATTGGGAGGCGCCTTGAGCAAATGATGGCGGAAAAGCAAAAAAAGCATCTCCTATTAAATGCATATTGTTATTTTTAGTCTTAAAAAAACTGTCACTAACAAATACTGGAAATATTTTTAGTTTCTTAATTTGGTCTAGAAATTCTCTCATCTCTATCGGAACTTTGTCTAAAATCCTTTTGATAAAATTTGCATCATTAAATAATGAGTAGTTTTTTTGCTCTTCTTTATTAAGTTTATATTTCATTATAGCTATGAAATTTAAATCTCCATTTTGATTTACTGGATAAATTACATAGTGGAAATCTGGTCCTAAAAATAACGAGATATTTCTACAATTAATTTTTTGAGAAATAGGTATTGTTCCTCTAATAGCTAACGTTTTATTATATCTTGGAGGTGTTTGATTTTCTAAAATTAGACTTTTACTTTTTGAAAAAACTCCATCAGAAATAATTAAATGATCACATTCAGAAATTTCATTATTTTCAAATATAAGTTGGATCTTTTGGTTTTGCTGAACTATCTTCGAAATGCTGTGATTTATTTTAATTACGTTTTCTAAATCTTTTTTTAAAAATTTAATTAATTCAGACCTTTTTAAAGTGGTATACTTGCAGTCTTCTGAATTATAGTTAGAAATATTCAAATCGCATATCTTATTTGAACTTTCGATAGAGTAAAAATTTATTTTATCTGGATTGAATTTTTGATCATTTTTAAGCTTATCAAACCCAATTTGATTTAAAAGTTTTACACTATTAACAGATAATTGAATTCCATAACCTTCATCTAAGTTTATTGAGAGACTCTTTTCATAAACTGTAATTTGATAATTTGAGTTTTTTTTAAATAAATTCGCAATGAATAACCCAGAAATACCTGCTCCAATAATAGCAATTTTTTTCATCAATTCTTCTCTAAGTATTGAACAATTTTTTTTGTAAATGATGGCAGCATATAACTATTCATTTTTGTTCCGTCTAACCAATAAGAGTAGGGAAATTTTTTATTGTCATTTGAATACTCAATTTTTATATTCATATTCATATTAGACATTTTGAAATTTAAATTTTCGTTAAAATTTTTAGGATTTGATAGTTCCACCATCGGAAAGATAGATAAATTTTTTAAAAAATTAAATTTTGTGTTTTTAATTAGTAGATACCTTTGTTTTTTTTTGTAAACTTTAAGTACAAAATATTTATCTTTATTTTTCTTAATTTTTTTAGTTAAACTAAAATCTTTATTTTTATAAGATTTACAGTTTTTTATAATTGGACACTGATTACATAATGGATTTTTTGGTTTGCATATCAGGGCTCCTAATTCCATTAAGGCTTGGGCATAATCACTAGATCTCAAAGTTTTGCCAAATACAATTTTCCTTTGTAGCAAGTAATCTCTTTGAATTTCTTTATCTTTCTTTAGATAAAGATATCTTTTTAAAATTCTTTCAACATTTCCGTCTAAAGGGATATATGGTTTGTTAAATGCGATAGCTAAAATCGCATTCGCAGTATAACTTCCAATTCCAGGAAGTGTTAATAAATCCTCAAGGTTATCAGGTAATTTCCCCTCAAAATTTTTGATAATAGATACAGCAGTTTTTTTTAGATTTCTTGCTCTAGAATAATATCCAAGGCCCTCCCAAAGTTTTGTTAATTCTTTATCATCAACTTTGGCAAGAGAATTCATGGAAGGTAAATTTTTAATAAATCTTTCAAAAAAAGGGATTACAGTTGTAACTTGAGTTTGTTGCAACATAAATTCACTTATTAGTGTGTAATATTGTTTCTTTTCTAAAGAAACTTTTTTTCTCCAAGGCAGAGATCTTTTGTTTAAATCATACCATTTAAGAATTTTTTTTGATATTATCTTTTCTTTCATATGCAATATAAAAATAATACTAAGCAGAGATTCAACACCATTCAAGGTTTAAGATCATTAAAAGACACTTTGCCAAAAAATATTAAAAAAGTAATTAATAATAGAGGTCAAGTCTATTCAGAAATACTTAATAACTGGAAGATTATAGCTGGAGAAAGTCTTTTTAAAGTTTGTTATCCAAAATCATTTAGGAGTTCAAATAAATTTGGATTAAGTACTTTATTAATAATGGTTCAAAGAGGCAAAGAGGTAGATTTAGAATATTCCAAAAAAGAGATTATAGATAGAATGAATAATTTTTTTGGAAAAATAGTTGTAGAAAAGATTAAATTTACCAGCTTTGATTATGAGGAAAAAATTATTAATAAAGAAAAAAAATTAAATCGGGATGTGACAAAAGACAAATTTGATAATCAAATTAAAAATATTAAGAACGATAAAATTAGAAAATCTTTAATAGAATTAACTAAAATATTCAGAGAAAAATGAAAAAGCTTTTATTTGTTTTTATTGCAATTTTTGGATTGTTTAGCAGTTCAAGTGTAGCGGAAGCAGTAAGAATTGTCTCGGGAAAAGAAAATGCTAAGATTACAATTATTGCATATGAGTCCTTGACTTGTAGTCATTGTGCTGATTTTCATAAAAAGATTTATCCTCAACTTAAAAAGGATTTTGTTGATCCAGGTTTAGTGAAAATTGAATTTAGACATTTTCCTCTAGATGCTGCGGCTTTTAATGCCTCAAAAATTGCTCAATGTAACGAAAAACAAAGTTTAGAAATTTTAGAGAGCCTATACACTAATCAAAAAGACTGGGTTAGAGGAAAAACTGTTGCTGAGTTAAACGATAATCTCAAAAAATTCATTAATAATAAAGGCTACAAAATTGATTTCGAAAAATGTATTAATGATAAAGAAATTGAGGATTTTATTTTAAATGATCGAATCGAGGGAGCTAAAAATTTTAAAGTCAATTCTACTCCCACGATAATAATCAACAACAAAAAGTTTGATAAATCTCTTAATTATAAAAATTTGAAAAAAACATTAGAAAAACTGATATAAGTTGTTCTATGGACTTTAAAAAAATCCAACTTAATGGATTCAAATCATTTGCAGATAAATCAAATTTTATAATTGAGGATGGTTTGACCGGAATAGTTGGGCCGAATGGTTGTGGAAAATCTAATATTGTTGAGTCTCTTAGATGGGTCATGGGAGAGACATCTGCAAAAAGTATGCGGGGCTCTGGAATGGAAGATGTTATATTTTCTGGTACTTCAAACAAGCCATCTAAAAATATTGCAGAGGTCTCAGTTACTGTCTCAAAACAAGCTAATGAAGGACCTGTGCAATATAAAGAGCTCGAGGAGATAAATATTAGAAGAAAAATTGAGAAAGATAAAGGCTCAAAATTTTACATAAACGACAAAGAAGTAAGGGCAAGGGATGCACAAATGTTTTTTGCTGACTTATCAACTGGTGCCCACTCACCATCAATGATCAGTCAAGGGCGTATAGGTGCTCTTGTTACTGCAAAACCAACTGATAGAAGAGCAATTCTAGAGGAGGCGGCAGGAATATCGGGCTTACATGTTCGACGGCATGAGGCTGAATTAAGATTAAATGCAGCAGAAAATAATTTGAAAAGAGCTGATGAATTAAGAAGACAACAAGAAAGACAGCTTGCAAATCTAAAAAAGCAAGCCGAGGAAGCAACTAAATATAAAAATATTTCTGATGAAATCAAAAAAATCGAGGCTGGTTTATATTATTTAAAATTAATAGAAATCGACAAAGAAATTCGTGTTGAGACAGAAATTAATTCAGAAGCAATGGATGAAGTAACTGGTTTTAATGATAAAATTTCTAAAATTGAAAATTTAATCAAGCTTGAATTAGATAAAGTAACGCCCTTGCGAGAAAAAAATATTGAAAGTCTATCTAGAATTCAAAGACTTAATTTAGAACTTCAAGGTCTAGATAAAGAGAATACAAGAATACAAGATGAAATTGAAAATATTAAAAAAACGCTGCAGACGTTAGATGATGATATTAATAGAGAAAAAGGAATTATCATCGATGCAAACTCAAACGAAAAAAGATTAAAAGAAGAAAAAAAAGAACTTATTGAAATTAATTCAAAATATTATGAAACTGAAAAAAAATCTAATGAGGATTTAAATAATAGCAAAAATAGTTTGCATCAAGAAATTGAAAAAATTAAAGAATTAATTAAATCTAATCAAAATGAAAATGCAATTAATACACTTGAAAGTTCTAAATTGTTAATCGATGAGTATGCGAATAGTTTCAGTATGAACCAAAACATCAAAAAAGAGTCTGTAAAAAGAAATGAAAGAATAAGTGTCATTGAAAAAGAAATAGAAAGTTGGAAGAATCTTTTATCTAATTCTAAAAAGATGGTAGATGAATTAACTGGTCGAAAAGATAAGCTAAATAATCAATTGGACCAATTAGATAGTCAACCAAAACTACAAGCTGAAAAAAAAGGTCAAATCTCTGAAGGTTTAAGAATTTCTGAGAAAGAAAAAAATGAAAATGAGATAATTATAAATAACACTGATGAAAAAATAGATACACTTAGAAGTCAATTAGATGAAATTCAAGAGCAATCTATTCAAATTAGAGAACGTAAAGCAAGTTCGGGTGCAACGATAGAGGGTTTAAAAAAAAGAAAAGATGATTTGATAGACAGAGTAAGTTCAGAGCTTAATCTAACAGAAGAAAATATTTTAGAGAATTCAAACTTATTTGGGGTGGAAGAGCTACCAGATGCAGTTATTCAAGAGGATTTGTTAGATAAAAAGAAACAAGAGAGAGAAAAATTTGGATCAGTTAATTTAAAGGCTGACGAAGAAACTAGCAAATATGAGTCTGAAATAAAAAAGATGGAAGAAGACAGATTAGATTTGGTTACTGCTATTTCAAAGTTAAAAGAAAGTATCCAAGAACTCAATCAAAAAGGAAGGGAAAGACTATTAGAGGCATTTGAAAAGGTAAATCGTAAATTTAATGACGTGTATACAAAACTATTTAATGGTGGGAACGCAAAATTAGAACTTGTTGACTCTGACGACCCTCTTGAAGCTGGACTTGAGATGTTGGTAAGTCCGCCTGGAAAAAGACTACAATCTATAACCTTGTTATCAGGTGGAGAGCAGGCTTTAACCGCTCTATCTTTAATTTTTGCAGTTTTTTTAACAAATCCATCACCAATATGTGTACTAGATGAGGTCGATGCTCCGTTAGATGACGCCAATGTTTCGAGATTTTGCAACTTATTGGAGGAATTGATAAGTATTACCAGTACAAAATTTATAATTGTAACCCATCATGCATTAACTATGTCCAAAATGAATAGGCTTTATGGTGTTACGATGCCTGAAAAAGGTATAAGCCAACTAGTTGCTGTTGATTTACAAAAGGCAGAAAGTATGGTTGCTTAATCAAATAATTTAGATGAGCAAGGATCCATTCAAAACTCGCTTAGAGATTGCAAAAAAGAAAGTTAATAAAAGAAACTCGAACAGTAAAAATCTTAATCCATCCCCTATTGGTAATGCTTTTAAGCTAAGTACAGAACTGGTGTCTGCAGTAGCAGTAGGGACAATTATTGGGTTTATTTTAGACAAGACCTTTGGTACTAAACCATGGTTAATTTTAATATTTTTTTTTGTAGGGGTAATTGCTGGAATAGCTAATGTAATTAGGTCTGCAAAGAATATGCAAAAGTAGAGATAAATTTATGGCGGCAAATCCAATGAATCAATTTGAGGTCTACAGAATTGGTCCTGAAATAAAAATAGGAATTTTTGATATTTCATTTACTAATGCAAGTTTATTCATGATTGTTAGTTCCTTTGCAATTCTTTTTATTTTTAATCTGGGTTCAAAAAAAAAATCCGTGATACCAAACAAAATTCAGCTCTTAGCTGAGCTCAGTTACTCTTTTGTAGCAAAGATGATAAGCGATACTGCTGGATCCAAAGCTAGACCTTATTTTGCTTTTATATTTTCATTATTTATGTTTGTTCTTTTTTGTAATATGTTTGGAATGATCCCTTATACATTCACAGTTACGAGCCACATTATTGTAACTTTTATGCTTGCTGCATTCATCTTTATAGGCGTGACAATTATTGGTTTTATAAAACATGGCTTTGGATACTTAAAGCTATTTGTGCCAAGTGGAGTGCCTATTGTATTGCTTCCATTAATAGTCGTTATTGAAATTATCTCTTATTTAAGTAGACCTATAAGTTTATCAGTTAGATTATTTGCCAATATGATGGCAGGTCACACTATGATGAAGGTTTTCGGAGGCTTTGTAGTAAGTCTCGGGATAGTCGGTGGATGGCTTCCACTGAGTTTTTCGGTTGCATTAACTGGCTTGGAGATCTTAGTTGCTTTTCTTCAAGCATATGTTTTTGCAATTTTAACATGCATTTATTTAAATGATGCATTAAATTTACACCATTAATTAACATAGGAGGATATAATGGAATTAGAAGCAGCAAAAATGATTGGAGCAGGTCTAGCGGCAATTGCATTAGCTGGAGCCGGAGTTGGCATTGGAATAATTTTTGGTAACTATTTATCAGGAGCAATGAGAAATCCGTCTGCTGCTCAAAAACAGTTTCCTAATTTGCTTTTAGGTTTTGCACTTGCTGAAGCTACAGGATTATTTGGATTGGTAGTTGCGTTAATCATTTTATTTGCATTTTAGATTAATGATTAAAAAAATATTTTTTCAGTCGATATTTTTTAATTTCTTTTTTTTGAGGGAAGTTTTTGCAGCTGAAAGCGGAGGTATGCCCCAACTTGATCCTGAATTTTGGGTTTCACAAATATTTTGGCTTATAATTACTTTTGGTATTTTGTATATAGTATTATCAAAATTTATTTTACCAAAAATAAGTTCAAATCTTGAGCTCAGAAAATCTCAAATACAAGAAAACATAGAAACTGCTGAAAAGCAAAGAGAAATTAGTGAGGTTAAATTAAAAGAATATGATGAAATAATCTTAAAAAGTAAATTAGAGGCAAAAAATATTTTTAAAAACGCTAGGGAAAAAATAATTAAAGATATAAATTTAAAAAAAGAAACTTTAGATAAACAAATAGAAGACGAAATTAGTAACGCTGAAGAGGAAATAAAAACATTAAAAAAAGATGCTACAGATAAAATTAACAAAATTGCAATAGAAACATCTTCGGACCTTTTAAAAAAACTAATTGGAACAGAAATTAATAATAGCAGTATCTCAGCAATTGTTGATGATCTTTCAAAGAAGAATAAGGATAAATACTATGGCTCTTGATGCAACATTTTGGGTAGCAGTGTCATTTATTATATTCTTTGGGGGTCTCGTTTATTTAAAAGTACCCCAAAAAATAAATGAAATGTTAAACAAGATAATTTTGGGTATTAAAAATGAGATTGATGAAAGTGAAAAATTAAGAACTGAGGCTAAAATATTGCTAGATAATGCTCAAAAAAAACTTAACACTGCACAGTCAGTAAGCAAAGAAATTTTAGACCAAGCCAAAAAAGATAGCGATAGATTAATAATTGAATTAAATGATAAGTTTCATAAATCTTCAGAAATTAAGAAAAATTCTGCTCAAACAAAAATTACTTTAATGAAAGACTCAGCTATAAAGGAAATTAAGAATACATCAGTAAAAATTGCCATGGACTCTGTAAAAAAAATAATTACTACCTCTGTAGATAGATCCAAATTAGATAACCTGTTTGAAAAAAATTTGAATGAAACTAAAGCAGAGTTAAAAAAGATTAATTTATAATCTTCTTACATTTTTTCGAAAAAAATTATAAATTACTGGAATGAATTCTATTGTAATTGGTTCTGGATTTGGAGGAATAGCAGCTGCTCTTCGCATTAGAGCAAAAGGTAACAATGTAACTTTAATTGAAAAACACCCTGATCTTGGGGGGAGAGCTCGAGTTTTTAAAAAAAATGGCTTTACATATGATGGTGGTCCAACAGTAATTACCGCACCGTATTTAATTAATGAGTTATTTGAATTATTTAAGAAAAATCCAAAAGATTACTTAGAACTTGCTCCATTGAAGATTTGGTATCAATTTATCTTCGAGGATAAAACTAGGTTTAATTACTCTGGTGATGAAGAAGATATGAAAAAACAAATTGAGAAGATCAATCAAGAGGACGTATTAGGTTATGAAAAATTAGTGAATTTCACAAAAAAAATATTTGATAAAGGTTTCATTGAGCTTGCGGACATCCCGTTTGATAGACCATTTGTGATGATGCAACAATTGCCAGCTTTATTAAAATTAAAAAGTTACAAATCAGTTTACTCATTAGTTTCCTCTTATGTAAAAAATGAAAAATTAAGGAGAATGCTTAGTATGCATCCATTACTAGTTGGTGGTAATCCGTTTACGACTACATCAATTTATGGACTAATTTTATACTTAGAGAAAAAATGGGGAATCCATTACTCTATGGGAGGAACAGGAAATATCATTAAAGGTCTTGAGAAATTAATGAATGAAGTTGGAATTAAAGTAATAAAAGGACATGAGGTTAAAAAAATTATTTCCAATAAAAAAAAAATTACTGGTGTTGAATTAGATAATCAAACTGTATTAAAATCCGACAATGTAATCTGTAATGCAGATCCACCTGCAGTTTATGAAAAAATGCTAAATGGGGATGTTAATAACTCATTTCTTTTTAAATGGAAAAAGAGACGGATGGAATACTCGATGGGATTATTTGTTTATTATTTTGGTACAAAAGAAAAATATGAAAATGTAGAACATCATACAATTAAATTTGGTAACAAATACAAAGAACATCTAAATGATATCTTTAATAATAAAAAATTAAATGAAGATATTAGTTACTATCTTCATAGGCCATCTTCAACAGATAAGTCTATGGCGCCAGAGGGAAATGATTGTTTTTATGTTTTGGTTCCGGTACCAAATAATCAATCAAAAATTGATTGGTCTGTTGAAGGTGAAAAAATGAAAAATTTAGTAATAGATAAAATGGAAAAGGATTTGATGCCAAATCTTAGAAAAAATATTGTGGAAGATTTTTACTTGACACCAGATTACTTTGAGAGAGATTTAAATACTAAATATGGTTCAGGTTTCTCAATACAGCCAAAATTTTCTCAGTCAGCTTATTTTAGATTTCATAATAAATCCGAAATATACGATGGACTTTATTTTGTAGGAGCTGGCACTCATCCAGGCGCTGGTGTGCCGGGAGTGCTTTCATCTGCAAAAGTGTTAGATAGAATTTTATAATGCTTAACAAAAGTTATTTATCTATTTATGCAAAATCATTCAGTTGGGCTGGCTTTTTTTTACCGAAAAAGACACTAAAAAAATGTTCAACTTTATACGATTTTTGTAGAGTAGCAGATAATATCGCAGACGATCTGGAGGAATTAGTAAATAAAGAAAAGAAATTCAATCAATTCGAGAATGATTTTAACAACAAAAAGCTTAATGATCCAGTTATCAAAAATATGTGGGGTCTAATGGAAGAGTTCAACATCTCTGTGAAAATTGTTCAGGATTTATTAATTGGAATTAAATCAGATATCAAAGTTAAAGTTAAATTTAATTCGAGAAAAGATTTGTTAATTTACTCATACAGAGTAGCTGGAACTGTTGGATTAATGATGGCAAAGATCTTAAAAGTCAATAAAAAAAGTTCACTTAGATCTGCTATTGATCTTGGGATTGCAATGCAACTTACAAATATATCGAGAGATGTAATTGAAGACTCAAAAAATAATCGTTTTTACATAGATAAAAATTTTGAAGAAATTTCATCAACTATCAATCTTGCTGATACTTTTTACGAAAATTCGTTTTATTCGATTAAGGAAATACCGTTTAGTTTTCGTTTTTCAATTTTAGTTGCAAGAAGAATATACAGAAAAATCGGTTATAAAATATTAAATAAAAAAAACTTAGAAAACTATCAAAATGCTGGAAAAATACATGTTTCAAATTTAGAAAAAGGACTAGAAACCTTTCTAGCGATTTTGGATTTAATTAAACTATCGTTGACATCCAAAAAAGATGATCAAATCAGACACGATCATATTTTGATTAATGAGGAAATTAATTTAAATGAGAGATTTTGACTACATCATTATTGGAGGTGGTTGTGCTGGTTTATCTCTTGCTTATGAGTTAGATGTACATGAGAAGTTAAAAGACAAAACCTTGGCAATTATTGAACCAAGAGCACAATATAAAAGAGACAAAACATGGTCTTTCTGGAGAGTAAATCCTCATAATTTTGATGATTGTGTTAAAAAAAGTTGGGAACATTTTACAATAAATATTCCTGGTAAAACAAATCATCTTCAATGTAAAGATTACCCTTATCAAAGCATAGATAGTGGTTTATTTTATGAAAAAATAAATAATAAACTAAAAGAAAATAATAATATTTCTTTCTTCAAAAATGTAAATGAAATAAATACCAAAAACTCATTCATTTTTAACAGTGTTCCAAACATTAAAAAAAAATATTTTAATCTTTGGCAACATTTTTGCGGCGTAGAAATTGAAACAAAAAAAAACTCTTTTGATGAGGAAATTTTTAATCTTATGGATTTTGACTGCGAGCAAAGGGAAAGTGTACATTTTTTTTACACACTTCCTTACTCAAAAAATAAAGCTTTAGTTGAAACAACTTGGCTATCCAGAATGAACGACAATTCTCAAAAAGATTACGACCAACAAATTAAAGATTACATTGATAAGCATCTTAAAATAAAAGATTACAAAATTACCTATAAAGAAGAAGGTGCAATCCCTATGTTTTACCCTATATACGAAAAAGAAAAAAATAAAATTAATATTGGAACGGCTGGCGGAATGACCAGACTAAGCACTGGTTATACTTTTTTAAACATTCAAGAGCACAGTAGATTTATAAGAGAAAATATTGAAAATATTTCCAAATGTAAAAAATTTGAGATAAACAAAAAATATCAATTTTTAGATGATATATTTTTACGCGTTCTTAATAAACATCCTGAAAAAATGGCAGATATATTCTTTAATATGTTTAAAGCGTCACCAAAGACTGTTATTAAATTTTTATCAAACAAAAGTAGTTTTTGGGAAGATTTTAATGTAATTCTTAAAATGCCAAAGTTTACATTTATAAAAGCCTTGTTTTACTAGTGAATGATGAAGCTAAAATTTAAAAAAATTTGTTTTAATCATTCTTTTATATTTTTTTTATTTTGTAATATTTTTTCATTATTATTTTTGAAAATTGACATTTCAATTATATCGCCATTAATTTGCTTATTACTAATTCTTTTAATTGGTGTATCTCATGGATCTTTAGATCATTTAAAAGGAAAGAAACTCCTTAAAAGATTTAACTTAAATAATATTTCAATTTTTTATTTTACCTATTTATTATTAGCAATCTCAATAGCTATATTGTGGATATTATTTCCAGCTACATCTTTAATAATATTTTTAATTGTTGCCTCTTATCATTTTGGAAAAGAGGACACTCAATTTCTATTAGATGAAAAATCATTTGTTAATCAATTACTATTTTTCTTCAAAGGTGCCTTAATTGTTTTAGCTCCATTGTTTTTTCATTTCGATGAAACAATATTCATTTTCAAGTTACTATTAATTCAAAATGAAAGTTTTTATTCAAGTATGACTATCATCGAAAACAACCAACTTTTAAGTGTTGGAATTTTTATAAGTGCTCTATCAAGTATTTTTTTATTTCTCAAAAAGTTTGAATATAGAAATTTCACGATATTTTTAGATTTTTTTTCAATAATTATCATTAATTTCTATTTTTCACCTTTAATAGCATTTACAATTTATTTCTGTTTTCTGCACTCAATTCGACATAGTATTTCGTTAATAATTGAGCTTGATCATGAAAACATAAAAAATGGTCTTTTTATTTTTATTAAAAAAGCTCTTCCTTTAACAATCCTCACTGCTATCTTTTTTTTAATTGGTATGTATTTTTTGAATAAAAATTATAGTTTTGATAGTTCAATTCTTAAATTAATATTTATAGGTTTGGCATCTCTAACCTTTCCGCATATATTGCTCGAATATTTAATAGAAAAAAATGAAAAATAAAGAAATTAAAATCTTACTTTCTGCACCACGAGGTTTTTGTGCTGGCGTTGAAAGAGCGATCGAGATTGTGGAAAAAACTTTAATTAAATTTGGATCACCAGTGTATGTTAGACATGAGATAGTCCATAATAAATTTGTTGTGGACGATTTAAGAAAGAAAGGTGCAATATTTGTAGAAGAACTTGAGGAGATTAAGGATAAAACAAGACCGGTTATCTTTTCAGCCCACGGTGTACCAAAAAAAATTCCCCTAGATGCTGAAAAATATAAAATGACATACATTGATGCAACTTGCCCGCTTGTTTCAAAAGTTCATCGAGAAGCTGAAAATCTCTATAAGTCTAATTACCATTTAATTTTAATTGGACATGAAAATCACCCAGAAGTTATTGGAACGATGGGTCAATTACCTAAAGGAACAATTGATTTGATTCAAAATGAAGATGAAGCAAAAAATTACAAATTTGATAGCAAAAAAAATTTAGCTTTTGTCACTCAAACTACATTATCAGTTGATGATACTAAGGATATTATAAACATTTTAAAAGAAAGATTTCCAAATATTAAAGAACCACATAAAGAGGATATCTGTTATGCAACAACAAATAGGCAAATGGCAGTTAAAAATATTGCAAAAGATTGTGATTTATTTCTTATTATAGGAAGTAGGAATTCCTCAAATTCAGTAAGATTGGTTGAAGTAGCTAAAAAGTCTGGGTGTAATAATGCACAATTGATACATTCACAAAGTGAGATACCATATGAATTAATTGAAAATTGTAGTACAGTTGGAATTTCTTCTGGCGCATCTGCACCTGAAATATTAGTAGAAGATTTTATAAAAAATTTAAGGAAGAGGTTTAAAGTTTCAATAGATGAAATTGAAATTATTAAAGAAGATGTGGTTTTTAAGGTTCCAAATAAATTAAATTAAATGGCTGTTTACACCAAGATTAGTAAAAAGGATATTTCCTTAATTAATAAGAAATTTAATGTTGAAAATTTCAAAAGTTTTAAAGGTATTAAGCAAGGGATAGAAAACACAAATTATTTATTAAAATCAAAAAACAATAAATTCATTCTCACAATTTTTGAAAAAAGAGTTTTAAAAAAAGAGATACCCTTTTTTATGAAGCTAATGGATCAATTAAGTTCTCTTAATATTATTTGCCCCAAACCTTTAAAAAATAAGAATGGTCATTTTTTAATTAAGCTTAAAAATAAAACTGCTTGTATTGTCTCGTTTTTAACAGGAAAAAGCAAAAAAAGTTTATCTCTCAAAAATTGTTGTGATGTAGGAAAAACGGTTGCTTTAATGCACTTATCAACAAGAAAAATAAAGCTTTTTAGGAGTAATTCAATGGGTATTAAAAAACTTAAACCATTAATTAATAAAATTGAATTTAAATCAGAATTTAAAAACTTAGAAAAATTTTTAAAAATTAACCTGCGAGACATTAACAAAAATTGGCCTAAAAAGTTGCCCCATGGAATTATTCATGGAGATTTATTTATTGATAATATATTCTTTAAAAAAAATAATTTATCTGGAATTATTGATTTTTACTTTGCTGCAAATGACTACTTTATGTATGAGATAGCTATATGTGTAAATGCGTTATGTTTTGATCAACTAAATTCAAAATTTTATCTTAATAAAAAAAAAGTAAAAAGTCTCATCACAGGATATGAAAAAATAAGGAAGCTATCAAACAAGGAAAAAAAATCATTGAATATTTTATGTCGAGGCGCTGCATTAAGATACTTTCTTACTAGGCTTTATGATTATACTAACACACCAAAAACTGCGCTGATAAAAATCAAAAATCCCAGGGAATATTATCAAAAACTAATAACACACAATAAATTAAAAACTTATAAAGATTACTTATAATTTATGATTAAAATATATACCGATGGTTCATGTATTGGTAATCCAGGTAAAGGTGGTTGGGCAGCAATAATATTAAATGATGGGAAAAAAACTAAAATTAAAGGAAAAAAAAATGATACTACAAACAATCAAATGGAATTACTTGCTCCAATAAAAGCTCTTAACGAAATTCCAAAAGGTAGTAAGGTTCAAATTTTTACAGACTCTAAATATGTTAAGTCCGGAATAACAGAGTGGATACATAATTGGAAAAAAAATGGGTGGAAAACTGCAAACAAAAAAGAGGTAAGCAATAAAGAGCTTTGGACAGAATTAGATCTACTAAATAGTGAATTTGAAATAAGTTGGAATTGGGTGAAAGCACATTCAACAAATGATTTAAATAATGAAGTAGATTTACTAGCTAAAAATGCTGCCAATTCATAGTTGAGGGCAACTAGCAACAGAACGGGCCTACCTAGATTAGATTATTTAATAAGTTTTCTGCTGAAGTTAAACCACATTCTTTAGTTTCTTTTTCAACATGAATATTAACAATTGTAAAATTTTCAATCACCATTAAATAACGATTTGATCTAATACCCATCCCTTTTGCGTTTCGATCAACTTCTGCTCCAATTGCTTTAGTAAATAACAAATACGGATCAGATAACATTTTTATTTTATCTCCAGTATTATTAATCTCTCCCCAGCCATGCATCACATAAGGATCATTTACTGATAAACAAAATATATTTTTTATTCCTTTTGCTTTGATTTTGTCTGCATTTGCAACAAAACCTGGCAGGTGAAGTTTGGAACAAGTTGATGTAAATGCACCAGGTAAACCAAACAAAACAATTTTACCATTACCAATAGTTTCTCTTAGTTTACTTTTTTGAGGTTCTCCATCAACAAGTTGAAAAATCTCTGTATCTGGTAGTTGATCTTTTATTTTAAGTTTCATATAGAATTCATTATATATTTCTTAATTTTTGTAATATCGTTAGAAAGAAGTTTAAATTTTTCTTTTCTGTCATTAACATATTTTAGACTATTTGGTAAATTTTCGGTTTTTGATATCGCATCCTCTATTGCTTTTGGAAATTTGCATGGGTGTGCAGTTGATAATACGACACAATTTTTTTCTAATCCTAGTTTTCTCACAGCGCCGATACCTACTGCAGTATGTGGATCTACTACCACCTGATGCTCATCATTAATTATCTTTATCATTTCAACAGTCTCCTTTTCATCAAGCATCTCGGATACAAAATTCTTTTTAATTTTATATAAATCGTTTTTATCAATTTTATAAGTATTATTTTTTATTTCAGCCATTACATCTTTTGTAACTTCTGAGTTACAATTTTTTACGTCATATAAAAGCCTTTCGAAATTACTTGCTATTTGTATATCCATACTTGGTGTATTTGTTTCCTCAACTTTCTTTTGATTGTAATCACCATCAGAAATAGCTCTGTGTAGTATGTCATTTTTATTTGTTGCTACGATTAATCTATCAATTGGAAGACCTAGTTTTTTTGCCAAGTAACCTGCGTAAATATCACCAAAGTTTCCTGTTGGAACAGAAAAGGACAAGGGTTGACCATTTCCAACTTTAAAGTAAGCATAAAAATAATACACTGATTGAGCAATAATTCTTGCCCAATTAATTGAATTTACACCAGACATATTGATTGCTTTAGAAAATTTTTCGTCATTAAACATTGCTTTTACTAAATTTTGGCAATCGTCAAAATTACCCTCCACCGCAATGTTAAATACATTACTCTCCTCATGTATTGTCATTAGTCTTCTTTGCACTGGCGAAATTTTATTATTTGGGTGTAGTACAAAAACATTTAAATTATTTTTTCCCTTTAAAGCGTCTATGGCAGCAGCACCCGTATCACCTGAAGTTGCTACTATTATATTAATTTTTTTTTGATCACGGCCTAAATAATATTGATAAAAATTACCTATTAGTTGCATTGCGATATCTTTAAAAGCTAGTGTAGGTCCATGAAACAATTCTAATACTTTTAAATCTCCTAGATCTGATATTTTGACAACGTCATCGAATCTGAAATTTGAATATGATTTTGAAATCAAAGAGATTAGATCATCTTTAGACATGAAATCTCCTATAAATGGATAAATTATTTCAGCTGCTAGATCATTGTAATTAAGGTTTTTTAGATTATTTAATTCTTCCTTTTTAAAGGGTTTAATTGACTTAGGAACAAATAGTCCCCCATCATCTGCTAGACCTTTAAGAAAAACATCTTTAAAAGTAAAGTTTTTTTGATTATTTCTTGTACTGATATAATTCATTTAATAATTCTTTTTTCTAAAATATAGATATAGCAAAAGAATTGAAATCGCTAATGAAAACCATGTCATTGCATATTTTTTATGATTGTTGGAAATATTAGCAGTAATTTTTTTTGGTCTAGGAAGCTGATAATTTCCATCTAAATATATTATGTACTTAGAAAATTCTTTACCAGTAAATTTTGAGATATCTTCTCTATTTAAACTAAACCAGTAATTTTCTTTAATATTATTATCTGGTTTGAATATATTTTTTCTTCCCTGTGTTTTAAGAGTTCCTTCTATATTATTTTGATCCAATATATTTATCTCTGGAGCATCTTTTTTTTCAAATGGTATCCATCCTCTATTGAGTAAATAATTTTCACCATCTATTAGGATAGGATTTAGAACTTCAAACCCAGGTGTTCCAGAGTCATTTAAATTATATAAGTAAATTTGTTTCTCAAAATCAACACGACCAGATGTTTTAATTTTGAGATAATTTTGTTGGTTAGATTGTGAAAGCTGAACTGGAGGATTTTTCAATGAGTTTTCAATCTCTAAAATGAGATTGTTCTTCCAATTTAAACGAATTACCTGCCAAATGCCTAAAGCAATAAAAACAAATATAAAAAATATGATAAAAACTGAAAATAAAAATTTATGTTTCAAGGTGCAAAATTAGCTTCCCCAAATATAGATCGCAGCAAATAAGAATAACCAAACTACGTCAACAAAGTGCCAGTACCATGCTGCCGCCTCAAAACCAAAATGATGATCTTTATTAAAATGACCTAGCTTTCCTCTCCACAAACATACAGCTAAAAAAATTGTACCTACTATTACGTGGAAACCGTGAAATCCTGTTGCCATATAAAATACTGAACCGTAGATATGATCTGAAAAAGCAAATGTTGCATGATGATATTCATAAGCTTGTAAAGCTGTGAAACAAGCACCTAATATTACTGTTAAAACTAATCCTTGAATAAAACTTTTTCTATCATTCTCTAAAAGCGCATGATGTGACCATGTCACAGTTGTTCCAGACAATAAAAGCACCAAAGTATTTATTAATGGAATGTCCCATGGATCAAAAGTTTTAATATCTTTTGGTGGCCATACATTTCCCACAAATTCATTTGGAAAAAGACTAACATCAAAATATGCCCAAAACCATGCAACAAAAAACATTACCTCTGAGGCGATAAATAAAGTCATCCCATAACGATGATGTATTTGAACTACTGGTGTATGATGTCCTTGATGCTCTGCTTCGATAACTACATCTCTAAACCACATATATGCACCATAGATTAAAAGAGCGAATCCCAAATACATTCCCCAAGAAACATCTGAATGCATATAATAAACTGAGCCAAGGGCTAAAACTAAACAAGAAAACGAAACGTAGATTGGCCAGGGACTTGGGTCGACTAAGTGGTAATCATGTTTTTTTTCAGCTGACATATTTAGAATTATGATTGTTTATAATAGTCTGTCGAGAAAAAAGTATATGACATAGTCACATCTTCCAAATTTTTAACAGTAGCATCATTAACCATTTCTGGATCCAAATAAAAAGTCATAACATATGTAGCTTTTTCTCCAGCTTTTAATTCTTGTTTTTCAAAACAGAAACAACCTAGTTTACTGTAATATTTTCCAAAACTTGATGGGGAAACATTAAAACTTGCTACACCTGCTGTTGGCTCATCACCATAATTCAAAACTTCAAACTCTATTTTATTAACTTGCCCTACTTTTACATTCATCACATTTGATTTAGCTTTAAAATCCCACGGCAAATTATTTACATTTGTATCAAATCTAACACTTACCACTTTATCTAAAACAATTTTTGGCGCATTATTAGCAACTTGTGTTGTTCCTCCAAATCCTGTGACCCTACAAAAAATTTCATAAAGAGGAACAGAAGCATAAGACAAACCTAACATTAAAACAAAAATGCCAGCAAGAACTAACGGGGTTAATTTTTTTTTCTCAATCATATGGATCTATCAAATACTCCTGTGTTATATAGAGTAAAGAAGAAAAGAAAAATCATAAATGCAATTATTGCTATTGCTGTGATAAGGTTTTTTCTTTTTGTTCTTTTATCTGGTGTAATCATACAATCTTATCTATCAAAAAAAGAACAAAAATCAAAAACAAATATAGTATTGAAAATCCAAATATGGCTTTTGCAAACTTTGGTTTAAATTTATTCTTTTTAAATCTAAGTAGTTCATAGCATAAATAATTATAATAAAATGTTAGAAGTAATGATGGAATTAGAAATGTTAACCCAACAAAATCTATTGCATATGGAAAAATAATTGTTGGCAACATTAGTAGTGAGTAAATAAATATATTTATTTTAGTTCTTTCAATTCCGCTAATTAATGGAAGCATAGGTATTTTAGCTTTTCTATAATCATCGGATTTATACAAGCTTAAAGCCCAGAAGTGCGAGGGTGTCCAAAAAAATATTATAAGAAAAAAAGCTAAAGGTTCTATTGATATTGAGCCTGTAGCAATCGTCCAACCTATTACAGGAGGAAAAGCACCTGCAGCACCTCCTATTACAATATTTTGGGGTGTTCTTCTTTTTAACCAAATTGTATAAACCAATACATAAAATAATATAGTTAGTAACAATATGGTTGCAGAGATCCTGTTAGTAAAATAATCTAAAGCTACAACTGACACTATCGATAAAGTTACACCAAATATTAACGCTTGGTTCTTATTTACTTTGCCAGTTGGTATTGGCCTTAAACAAGTTCTAGACATTAAAGCATCTAAGTCAGACTCGTACCACATATTTAAAGCTCCAGCAGCACCTGCCCCCAATGAAACTAGTAAAATTCCAATTATAGCATCTTTAGTTGAGACTATATTTGGCGCCGTTAATAAACCAACAGCACACGTAAAAATAACTAATGACATTACACGTGGTTTCATTAATTTAAATAATTCTGAAAAATTAAATAAATCCTCTTGGCTTAAACTTCTTTTTTTTAGCCGTACATTGTTCATATCTTTTGTATTCTGAATCTAGCCGTGTGATTTTTGTATATCTTGATCATCCTCAAACTTTGGTAATTCCTCAAAAGTATGAAAGTTTGGAGGTGATGGCACAGTCCATTCTAATGTTGTAGCTCCTACACCCCAAGGATTTTTTTGAGCAGTTTTCTTTTTTGCAAATGCATAAATAAGATTTATAAAAAATACCACCAAGCCTGCTACAGCAACATAAGATCCTATAGATGATATATAATTCCAACCTGCAAATGCATCCGGATAATCTGCGTATCTTCTTGGCATACCAGCTAAACCCAAAAAATGTTGAGGAAAAAAGATTAAGTTCACCCCAATGAACGTTAGCCAAAAATGCAAATGACCCATCCATTCTGAATACTCATAACCACTCATTTTTGAAAACCAATAATAGAAACCTGCAAAGATTGCAAAAACTGCACCCAAAGAGAGAACGTAATGAAAATGAGCTACCACGTAATATGTATCATGCATAGCAGTATCAACACCTGCGTTTGCTAAAACTACACCTGTTACCCCACCAACAGTAAACATAAATATAAAACCTAGTGCCCACATCATTGGCGTTTTGAAAGATATTGATCCACCCCACATGGTTGCTATCCAAGAGAAAATTTTAATTCCTGTAGGAACTGCTATGATCATTGTAGCTGCAAGGAAATAGGCTTTTGTGTCGGTGCTTAATCCTACTGTATACATATGGTGAGCCCAAACAACAAAACCAACTATTCCGATTGCTACCATCGCATAGGCCATTCCTAAGTAACCAAAAACTGGTTTTCTAGAAAATGTTGAAACTATATGGCTTATCATTCCAAAACCAGGAAGAATTAAAATATAAACTTCAGGATGCCCAAAAAACCAAAACAAGTGTTGAAATAAAACTGGATCCCCTCCAGTCTGAGCCTCAAAGAAGGCTGTCCCAAAGTTTCTATCTGTTAATAACATGGTGATTGCACCAGCAAGAACAGGTAAAGACAACAACAACAAAAATGCAGTTACTAAAATTGACCATGCAAACAATGGCATCTTGTGCAATGTCATACCTGGAGTTCTCATATTTAAAATTGTTGTAATAAAATTTACTGCACCCAGAATTGAGGAAGCTCCTGCTAAGTGTAAACTTAAAATTGCTAAATCCATCGCAGGGCCAGGCTGTCCAGCTTTAGATGATAATGGAGGATAAATGGTCCATCCACCTCCTACTCCTGTTTGGCCTGGAGGTCCATCCACAAAAATTGATAAGATTAATAATGTAAGAGAAACTGGCAATAACCAAAAAGAAATATTATTCATTCGTGGAAATGCCATATCTGGTGCTCCAATCATAATTGGTACAAACCAGTTACCAAAACCACCTATCATAGCAGGCATAACCATAAAGAAAATCATGATTAAACCATGACCAGTCACTAACACATTATATAAATGATAATTCCCACCCAATATACCATCGCCTGGATGCATTAGTTCCATTCTCATTAAAACTGAAAACGCCGTTCCTATAACCCCTGCAACAATTGCAAAGATTAGATACATCGTTCCTATATCTTTGTGGTTTGTCGAATATGCCCATCTTTTCCAACCGGTTGGAGTATGATCATCGTGTGCAGTTTGTGTATACATATGTTACCTACTAGCTATTTTTAGTTTATCGTTTTTAATTTCATCCTTTGCAAATTTTACTCGCGCCTCCGACAGCCAATCTTGGTACTCCTCTTCACTCACAACTTTTACTGTAATTGGCATAAACGCATGTTTGATGCCACAAAGTTCAGAACACTGGCCGTAGTATGTCCCCTCTTTCTCTGCCTTAAACCATGTTTCATTAATTCTTCCAGGGACTGCGTCTCTTTTAACTCCAAATGCTGGTAAAGCCCAGGCATGTAATACATCATTTGCAGTTATCAGAACTTTAACAACTTTATTTACCGGAACTACAACTTCATTATCCACAGCAAGTAATCTAGGTTGATCAGCTTTTAAATCTTTATCCTCAATCATATAAGACTCAAAAATTATATTTTCGTCTGGATACTCGTAACCCCAATACCACTGATAGCCAATCGCTTTTATTGTTAGATCTGCCTTCGGGATAGTGTCTTGTTTATATAAAATTTTAAATGACGGCACTGCCATCACAATCAAAATTAAACATGGTATTAAAGTCCACAAAATTTCTACAGTAACATTATGTGTTCTTTTAGATGGGTTTGGATTTGCTGAAGCTCTAAATCTTATACAAGCATACAACATTAAAAATAAAACAAATACGCTTATCGCAATTATAATTGGTAATAAAAGATTGTTATGGAAAGCAACAATATCTCTCATAGACTCTGAAGCAGCTTTTTGAAACCCTAGTTGCCAATCAAAGGGTTGATTTGCTAAAGCATTGCTAGATATCAAAAAACCTGAAAATATAATAAAAAATTTTTTCATTTTAATAGCTATATAAAGCTCTTTTATAAAAATTACACTTTAGTTTTCGCGACAATTTATCAATTTATTGCATAATTTACGATTGAAATTGCAGATATCACAGCCGTTTCTGATCTTAAAATATTCTCATTGATTTTAAATGACTGGACTCCTCTAAAAGAGAGAATCTTTGCTCTTTCTGCTTCTGAAAAATCACCCTCTGGTCCTATAATTATGCAAACTGGTTTATTTGTAAATTTTGATTTATCAAGTTTGGTATTACTAGAGTTTAAATCTGTAAAAATTAAATCCATTGAATTTTTTAAAAGATTATCCAAATTCTGACTAGGTTCAATTAATGGTACGTCAATACGATTTGATTGTTCACTTGCCTCAATCACTATTTTTTCAAAACGTTCTTTGTTTATTTTTCTAACGATTGTCCTTTCAAAAATAATTGGTATAAATTTCGTGATTCCCAACTCCGTAGCTTTTTGTATCATAAAATTCTGATAATTTGATTTAATTGGAGAAAATGCCAACCATAATTCTTTTATTTTTTCTTTTTGTCTTATTTTTTTTATAACTTTAAATTCAACAATACTTTTTGAAATTCTTAAAATTTTAGCTGCCCATTCACCATTGTTATTAAATAAAGAAAAGACCTCGTTTTCTTTTACTCTCATTACTTTTGTTAAATAATGTGATTGTGACTTATCTAACTTACCATTCATATTCACTGACAGTGAACCCAAAAAAAATAATCTAATATTACTCATTTGTGTTAAGTTAATTTATGAAAAATGTTAAAGCAATAATTTTTGATGCTTATGGTACATTGTTTGACGTAAATTCTGCTGCAGAAAAATGTAAAGATAAAATTGGAGATAAGTGGGAGAATTTTGCTACTTTTTGGAGAACTACTCAGTTAGAGTATACTTGGCTCAGAAGTTTAATGAAGAGACATAAAGATTTTTTGCAGATTACAGAAGATAGCTTAGACAAATCAATGAGAGCTTTTAGCATAGATCCTTCTATGAAAAACGAATTATTGAATTTATACAAAGTTCTCTCTCCCTTTAAAGAAGTTCCAGAAACTTTAAAAAAATTAAAAAGAAGGAATTTTAAATTAGCTATTCTTTCAAATGGTACTCCTTCCCTATTAGATGAGCTGGTCAAAAGTAATAACTTAGATAAATTATTTGATGACATTTTTTCCATAGAAGAGGTTGGAATTTATAAGCCAGATTCCAGAGTCTACGATTTACCAATTAAAAAATATAAAATAAAAAATAGTGAAGTTATTTTTTTAAGTGCAAACACTTGGGATGTTTCTGGTGCAGGAAATTATGGTTACCAATCTATTTGGGTGAACAGAAATAATAATATATTTGATAACCTTGATTATAAACCAAGTAATCAAATAAAAGATTTAACTGAGCTTTTTAGTTTAATTTAAATAATAATTAAGGGGAACATGACTAAGGGACAGAGAGCGGGCAATAGTGCAATAAAAATTGAAGTTGAAGAAGGCAAATCTTACTTTTGGTGTAGTTGTGGGAAAAGTTCCAAGCAACCATTTTGCGATGGCTCTCATAAAGGATCTGAATTTAACCCTGTTGTATATAAAGCAGAATTAACTAAAAAGATGTTTTTTTGCACTTGTAAACAAACTAATAATCAGCCATTCTGTGATGGTTCACATAATAAAAAGTAACATTGCAAATTTCTGTTTTTTAACTATTAAATTCTAATATGAAAAATATTGAAGTTAGTAAAATCATTGATCCTATTCCAGCATCAGATGGAGCTGGGGTTAAATTAAAAAGAAGTATTGGTGTTGAACCAAATTATTTCGATCCTTTTTTAATGTTAGATGAATTTGGTTCAGAAAATAGTGAAGATTATGTTGCTGGATTTCCTCCACATCCACATAGAGGAATTGAAACTGTTACTTATATGTTAGCAGGAAATTTTGAACATGAGGACAGTACTGGCGGTAAAGGTAAAATGACTGCTGGCGATGTCCAATGGATGAAAACCGGTAGTGGTATTATACATTCAGAAATGCCAGGTATGAAAGAGGGTAAACTTCATGGATTTCAATTATGGATTAATATGCCTGCAAAATTAAAAATGAGTAAACCAGAGTATATCTATATTGATGCAAACAAAATTAGTGTTCATAAAGATGATGATAAACGTGTCAAAGTTATTGCGGGAAAATTTGAAAAAGCAGAAGGTCCTGTTAAAGGACATAATATAGAGCCTTTTTATTTTGATGTTGAACTAAATGAAGGAAAAGAATTTAAGTTTAGTTTACCTTCTACTCACAATTCATTTGTATACTTAATAAATGGAGAGATAGTAGTTGGTGAAAAAGATCATAAAAAGATTAAAGATAGCACCTTAATCTTGCTCTCAAAAGGTAAAGAGTTAAAAGTCAAAGCTGCTTCAAGTGCAAAATTTTTAGTTATTTCAGGAAAACCTATTAATGAGGAAATAGCCAGAGGTGGGCCTTTTGTAATGAACACTAAAGCAGAGATATTACAAGCTGTTCAAGATTATCATAACGGCACATTTGTAAAATAAATAATGAAATCTATTCAAATAAATAAGTTTGGCGGGCCAGAGGTTTTAGTTATTCAAGATGTACAAATAGGAAAACCTGGACCTAAGGAGGTTTTAATTAAGAATCTTTCAATTGGATTAAATTTTATAGATATTTATCATCGAACAGGTCTCTACCCAATTCCATTACCCAGCGGTATCGGTTTAGAAGCTTGTGGTGTAATTGAAGAAGTGGGGTCAGAAGTAAAACTATTTAAAGTTGGTGATAGAGTTGCTCATGCTTCAATGCCTATTGGCGCTTACTCAGAAAAACAAATTATGCCTGAGGAAAAATTAGTTTCTGTACCCAATGATGTGTCTGATGAAGTAGCGTCTTGTGTTACATTAAAAGGTATAACAGCAGAATATTTATTGCATCGAGCATATCCCTTAAAAAAAGGTGATAAAGTTTTATATCATGCTGCTGCTGGAGGTCTTGGTCAAATTTTATGTCCTTGGGCCAATGCTTTAGGTGCAGAGGTAATCGGAACAGTTGGATCGAAAATTAAAGAGGAAATTGCAAAAAAAAATGGTTGCCATCACGTCATAAATTATTCAGAAAAAAATTTTGTAGAAGAAGTTGAAAGAATTGTGGGTAAAAATGGAATTGATGTTGTCTACGACGGAGTAGGTATAAAGACATTTAAAGGATCAATTGAGACATTAAAGATTAGGGGAATGATGGTAGCATTTGGTAATGCTTCAGGTTATGTTGACACGATCGACGTAAAAAAAGATATAAATGCAAAAGGTCTTTTTTTTACAAGACCATCCATTGCACACTATACTATTAAAAGAGATGAGCTAGTAGAGTCAGCAAAAAAAGTGTTTGAGGCTGTTGTATCTAAAAAATTTAAAATAGAAATTTCTAAGAAATATTCTCTTAAAGATGCTGCTCAAGCACATAAGGATTTAGAGGCAAGATTATTAACAGGTCCAGCTGTAATAATTCCTTAATCTACATTAACATCCATATCTGACATATGAAGCCTAAGTGCATTTGTTGAAATATGAATTTCTCTTATAAAAAAAATTATTGAGACAATCATTGATAAACAACAAGAACCAAAAATTACTCGCGCCATAAAAACCTCATCAAGATATAAGGCAAATACCGTTAACATATTGAATAAAAACCCAAAAGCTGCAAATAAAATTGTCCATCTCAAAAGGCCTATTCTTGAGCTAAGATTCAAAAATTGTTTTTTCCATTCTGGTGGTATGTGTTTCTCGTAAACATGCTCATCATGTAATTTTCTAACTAAGTTACTTAGAGTGTGAAATCTATTACTATACACGGCCATCAATAGAGGAATTGCTGGAAACATCAGGGCTGTTACAGTGTAATCTATATTCATACGAATCAGTTTGATTATCAATCTTGCGTTTGTTATTTACAAGAAAAATTTTATGAACCAATTAAGCTTATTTATCGAACTGACAAGATTAAAAAAACCAATTGGCTATATGCTGCTTTTTTGGCCGTGTGCTTGGGGATTGTCTATTGGCTATGATTTTTCAAATAACTTAGATACCTATTTTTTTTATTTAACGCTTTTTTTTCTAGGATCAGTTTTTATGAGATCAGCCGGGTGCATAGTAAACGATATTTTAGATAAAAATTTTGATAATAGAGTTTCACGTACTAAAAATAGGCCTATAGCTTCTGGCAAAATTTCCATTCAAGTTGGAATACTCTACGCAGCAATTCTTTGTATCTTAGCTTTTTTAGTTTTAATAAATTTTAATTATTTTACAATAATTCTTGCGTTAGGTTCTATGCCATTAGCTTTTACTTATCCACTTATGAAAAGATACACTTATTGGCCTCAACTTTTTCTTGGAATAACTTTCAACTATGGCCTTATTCTCGGTTGGACATCAATTTTTAACGAGATAAGTATAGTTCCAATTATCTTCTACATAGGAGCCATATTTTGGACACTTGCTTATGACACTATTTATGGGTTTCAAGATATAAAGGATGACGAAATTATAGGACTAAAATCAACTTCAATAAAATTTAAAAAAAAACCCTACTTATTTTTAACAATATGCTTCTTAACATTTTTTATATCTTTAATAATTATAGGTATATTAATGAATTTAAATAATTTTTTTTATATCTTTTTATTTTTAATTTTTTTTCATTTATTTTTATACCAAATTAAAAATTTAAAGATTAAAGACGAAAAAAACTGCCTACAAATATTCAAATCAAATAACCTTTTGGGATTTATTGTTCTAACAAGTATTTTAGTTGGAAAACTTTAAAAATGACATCAATTCAAATTTTCAAAAGACTTTACAGAGATTACACAAAAAAATATATACCTAAAATTTTTTTATCAGTTTTTTTTTCACTCCTTTTAGCGGTTAGTACTTCCGCAATAGCATATCTACTCGATCCTGCTATCAATGAATTATTTATTAAACAATCTTCGACGTTGATATTTACTATACCTTTATTAATTATAGCAGCTTTTGCCACCAAAGGTATTTCACTCTACTTAGCAAAAGTAATTATGATTGGCGTTGCAGAGGAAGTTAAAAAAGAAATTCAAACTGATATGTTTGCTTCATTAATTAAGGCTGATACGAAATTAATTGACGAAAAGCATTCGGGGAAATTTATTACAAATTTGATAAACGATGTTAATTGGATTACTAGTTTATTAAGCACCGCGATTTTAAATTTTTTCAAAGACAGTTTAACACTAATAGGTTTGTTATCAGTTATGTTTTATCAAAACTGGAAGCTTTCTTTAATTGCAATTATAATGATACCTCTTGCCTCTTTAGCTGCAAAATCCTTAGGTAAAAGAATTGGTAAGGTCACTAATGAACAAATGCTTAAAGTTGGTATTCTCAACACATATCTAATGGAAATTTTCAAAAATCATAAGTTAATGAAAATATTTCAAAAAGAAACTTACGAAAAAGAAAGAGCATTAAAATACATAAACACTTTAAAAGAAACTTCAAAAAAAATAAATATAGTTTTTGTAAGGGCATCTCCTATAATGGAAGTTTTGACAGGTATCATGATTGCATGTTTAATTTTTGTTTCTGCTAAACTTGTGGTCAAAAATGAACTT
Source organism: uncultured Pelagibacteraceae bacterium (assembly GCA_902594255.1). Classification (GTDB taxonomy): domain Bacteria; phylum Pseudomonadota; class Alphaproteobacteria; order Pelagibacterales; family Pelagibacteraceae; genus Pelagibacter. The sequence continues at coordinate 11,292 of CACJLN010000004.1, read as the reverse complement.
GAAGTTAGTAACTTTTTTTCTTTTCTTGCAGCTATGATGCTCGCTTATCAACCAGTTAGGTCCTTGGCTACTCTTAATATTACAATCCAACAAGGTTTGACAGGATCTAGAAGAGTGCTACCAATAATTGATGATGTTAACGAAATAAAAGATGATACGAATGCAGAAGAATTAGAGTTGAAAGAGGGAGAAGTTAAGTTTGAAAATGTTTCATTTGAATATCAAAAAGATCAACTTCAGATAATAAAGTCAATAAACCTGCAGATACCTGGAAAAAAAATGACCTCATTAGTTGGTCATAGTGGTGCTGGTAAATCTACAATACTTAATTTAATACCTAGATTTTATAATATACACTCAGGTGACATAAAAATTGATAATCAATCAATCTATAAATCAACTATTAGCTCAGTTAGAAAAAATATTTCTTTAGTAAGCCAAGATACAACACTTTTTGATGATACTATTAAAAATAATATTGCATATGCTAATTTAGAAGCATCTGACAAAGAAATTGTAGAAGCAGCAAAATTTTCTTTTGCCAATGAGTTTATAGATAAATTGCCAGAAAAATATGAAACTATGATAGGTGAAAATGGAATAAGGCTATCAGGAGGAGAAAAGCAAAGATTGTCTATTGCTAGAGCTATTTTGAAAAAAAGTTCAATCATATTACTTGATGAAGCAACATCCTCTTTAGATGCAGAAACTGAAAGTAAAATTCAAAGTGCAATTAATTTTCTTACAGAAGGCAAGACAACTATCGTTATTGCCCACAGGCTTTCTACAATTCTTAATTCAGATAAAATTTATGTGATAGATAATGGCCAGGTAGTGGGCGAAGGCAAACATAATGAATTATTAACTAATTCTGAAATTTACAAAAACTTTTATGATAAACAAATCAAAAGATTATAATGTTAATAATCTATAGAATTTTAATTAACATTGCTTATTTTTTATCACCTTTAATAATAATTTTAAGATTAATAAGAAATAAAGAAGACCCAAAACGTTATAAAGAAAAATTCTGTTTTTTTACAAAAAAAAAAATTAAAGGTAAACTAATTTGGATACATGGTGCAAGTGTAGGAGAATTTCAAAGTATTGTTCCCCTTATTGAAAAGTATGAAAAAAAAAAAAATATTGCTCAAATCTTAATTACATCAAACACATTAAGTTCCTCAAAAGTTATATCCAATTATAAATTTAAAAAAGTAGTGCACCAATTTTTTCCAATAGATACAAATCTAAATACACAAAATTTTTTGAATTATTGGCAACCTAGTTTATCTTTATTTGTAGACTCTGAAATTTGGCCCAATATGTTATCTAATTTAAAAAAAAGAAAAATTCCTATAATTTTACTTAATGCCAGGATTACAGCAAAATCTTTTGAAAGATGGAGAAAATTTAAAAATTTTTCAAATTTTATTTTTAGTAAATTTGACTTATGTTTGTGCTCAAGTCTTAAATCAAAAATTTATCTTAAAAAACTCGGAGCCAAAAATCTCAAATATTTTGGTAATTTAAAATTCTCACAGTCTGAATTTGAAAGTATCGAAATTAAGCAAAATCTAAAAAAATTTATAGAAAGAAAAAAAGTCTGGTGTGCATCAAGTACGCACGACGATGAAGAGGGTTTTATTGGTATTATTCATAAAAAATTAAAACAGAAATATAAAAATTTATTAACAATAATCATACCAAGACATATTAACAGAATTAATTCAATCAAATTTCAACTGAATAAACTGGGTCTTAAAACACACCTCAATCAACCCACCAAAAAAATACCCTTTGATACTGATATCTACCTAGTTAACTCTTATGGACAAACAAAACCTTTTTTTTCTCTTTGTAAAAATGTTTTTTTAGGCGGTTCATTAATTAAACACGGTGGTCAGAATCCTCTTGAGGCAGCAAGATATGGTTGTAATATTTTACATGGTCCAAATGTTTCAAATTTTGAGGAAATATATAGTTACTTGAATTCCCAAAAAATTTCTTATGTAGTATCAACGGAGAACAGAATGTATAAAATCTTAGATAAATTGCTATCCTCTACAAATAATCAAAGAAATATTAAAAAAAAACTTAATAATGTAGGACAGCAAATACTTAAACATTACTTAAAAGAAATTGATAATTTTTTAAAATAAAATGAGTTTTAAAAAACCTATATTTTGGGATTTAAAAAAACCAAATATTTTTTCATATTTGTTATTACCATTCACAATTCCAGTTATAATTAATAACTTTTTTTTAAGCATTCAAAAAAAATATAAATTTTCTAAAATAAAAACCGTTTGTATAGGTAATATTTATTTAGGTGGAACAGGTAAAACACCACTTACAATAAAATTATATAATATTATAAAAAAAATGGGTTTTGATGTTATTACAGCTAAAAAATTTTATTCTAACCAAATTGATGAACAGAATCTATTAAAAGCTAAAACAAAAAACATTGTTTCCAAGAGAAGAATAGATGCTATCAACCAGGCAGTTAATAACTTGAATCAAGTTATAATTTTTGATGATGGTCTTCAAGAAAAAAAAATCGATTATGATTTAAAAATTGTTTGTTTTAAAAAAAAAAACTGGATTGGCAATGGGCAATTAATTCCCTCTGGACCATTAAGAGAAAAAATTGAAAATTTAAAAAATTACGATATCGTTTTCTTAAATGGAAAAGATGATAATACTGAAAACATTAGGGAAATAATTCACAGATTGAACCCCAAAATTGAGATATTCGAGTCTGATTATATAATTCAAAACTTAAAGGAATTAGATTTAAATTCAAATTATCTGATCTTTTCTGGAATAGGCGACCCAGTTTCTTTTAAAGAAATTTTATTAGAAAATAATGTTAGCATAGTCAAAGAAATAGTATTTCCTGACCATTATACATACAAAAAAAAAGATATTGAGAATATTCTCCAAGAATCAAAAAAATTAAATGCTAAGATACTTACCACAGAAAAAGATTTCATTAAATTATCTGTAGATGATGTAAGAAAAATTAATTTTTTAAAAATAGAATTAAAAATAGTTAAAGAAGAAAAATTTATAAATTTTATTAATGATAAACTTAACTAAAAAGATAAAATATTTATTTCAATTTATAGCAATTTTATTTTTATTTTCCTTATTTAAGTTATTAGGATTAAAGAACTCAAGATTATTTGCCAGTAAAATTTTTGTTTATTGTGGTCCCTTTTTTAGGTCAAAAGCTAAAACTATAACTAATATCGAGATTGCATTTCCAAATGCTGATGAAAATTTTAAAAAAAAGATTATTTACGAAATGTGGCTAACTTACGGAAAAATCTTATCTGAGTACAATTTTATTAAAAGTTTTAGAAAAAAAGAACTTGAAAAAAAAATTGAGGTAGAAGGTCAAATTGAATTAGAAAAAATTAAAACAAATAAACAACCAGTTATATTTATATCAGGACATTTTGATAATTTTGAATTAATGGCGATGCACATTGAGAAATCAGGTATAGATCTTGCTGCAATTTATAGGCCTTTAAATAACCAATTTTTAAATCCGATAATGGAAAATATTAGAAAAAAATACATTTGTAAAAAACAAATAAAAAAAGGGATTTCTGGTACGAGAGATTTGTTAGATTATTTTAAATCGGGAACTTCCATTGCGCTAATGATAGATCAAAGAGTTTCTGAAGGAATTAAATCCAAATTTTTTGGTCAAGAAGCTTTAACAACTACGATACCAGCGCAATTTGTAAAAAAATTTAATTGCAAAATAGTACCGATCCACATTAAAAGAAATAAGGATAACAATTTTAGATTAAAAATTTTAAAACCTTTAAGTTTTTCTAATAATGACACCATTGAAACTATAACATTGGCTCTTAACTCCATTTTAGAAAAAATGATTATTGAAAATCCTGGACAATGGATATGGACACACAATAGATGGAAATAGTTTAATCTTTTTTTTCTCTTTTCAAGCACGCCTCTTTATACGAAAAGTAAGGTTCCTGATCTTTAACATTCCAGTAGTTTAATTTTTCAAGAGGAATTTTTTTTCCTGAAATAGCACAAATTACATGATCACCATCTTGAATCACTTCAAAATTATTTGGTAAATATTTTATTTTAGCTAATTTTTTAAACATTTTTAGTTTATATATTAATATATGAAAGTTGGAATAATAGGAAGTGGAGGCAGAGAACATGCTTTATGTGTCTCTTTAAAAAAATCAAAAAAAGTCGAAAAAATTTACTGTTTTCCTGGAAATGCAGGTACGAAACAAATTGCTGAAAATATAGAAATTGATTTAAGTAATTTTGAAAACTTAAAAAATTTTACTATTGATAAAAAAATTGATTTTCTAATTGTTGGTCCGGAAAGGCCACTCGTAGATGGAATTGTCGATTATTTAGAAAAATACAATATAAAGGTTTTTGGACCTAATAAGTTTTCTTCACAGTTAGAGGGGTCAAAAATTTTTACTAAAAAACTCTGTCAAAATTTTAATATACCAACAGCAAAATTTGGTATTTTTTTTAATGTCGAGGATGCAGAAAAATTTCTTAAAAAATGCAAGTATCCAATAGTAATAAAAGCAGACGGTTTGGCTGCAGGAAAAGGTGTTTATATTTCTGAAACTAATGATCAAGCTAAAATAGCTATTAAAGAAATTTTTAATGGAAAATTTGGCGAAGCAAAACAGTTACTAATTGAAGAATTTTTAGATGGTGAAGAAATGAGCTTTTTTATTATTTCAGATGGAAAAAATTATAAGCAGTTTGGAACAGCGCAAGATCATAAGAGAGTGCTTGAAGGGGATAAGGGTAAAAATACAGGCGGGATGGGAGCCTATTCTCCATCAAGATTGGAAAATAAGAATTTAAATAAAAAAATAATCGACAAAATCATAGAACCTACTTTAAAGGCTTTAAAGAAAGGAAATTCAACCTTTAAAGGATTTTTATATGCAGGTTTAATGATCACAAAAGGCGAGCCCTTCTTAATTGAATATAATGTTAGGATGGGTGATCCAGAGTGTCAAACTCTTTTGCCAAAACTTAAAACTGATTTTGGATTATTAATTAAGGCATGCATTGAGGAAAATCTAAAAAATACAAGTATCGAATGGCATAATGATAAAAGTCTTTGTATAGTAATGTGTTCAAAAGGGTACCCTGATAAATATAAAAATAACGTTGAACTGAACTTGAATAATCTAAAATTAGGAAAGAGCGAGTTTTTATTCCATGCAGGAACAAAATTAATTGATGGAAAAACTTACTCTAATGGAGGCAGAGTTTTAAATATAGTTGTTAGATCTAATTTTTTTAAATCTGCCAGAGATAAAGCCTTAAGTCTTCTAACAAAATTGAATTGGGAAAATGGTTTTTATAGAAAAGATATAGGTCATAAAGTTGTTGATCAATGAGGATTATTTCTGGAAAATTTAGAGGAAAAAAAATTAATCTTCCTAACGATAAAACTACAAGACCTTTAAGAGATTTAGTTAAAGAAGCATTATTTAATGTAATTGAGCATTCAAATAAAATTAACATTGACTTAAAAAATTCTGTTATTTTGGATCTATTTTCAGGCTCAGGTTCGTTTGGTTTAGAGGCAATATCAAGGGGTGCAAAAAAATGTTTGTTTGTTGAGAATTATCCCAGCGCACTCTTATCATTAGATAAAAATATAAAAAACCTCAAATGTCAGGAAAGTTCTCATCTTAATAAATTAGATTGCTTTAAATTTATTGAGAACGTTCAAAAGAATGAGTTAAAATTAGATATAATTTTTCTTGATCCGCCTTACAGAGAGAAAAGAATAAATTTTATAATTGAGGAAATTTTGAAAAAAAATATTCTTAATAAAAATGGAATAATCATAGTCCATAGACATAAAAAAGATAATATTAAACTTACTGAAAAATTAAATATTATAGATTTAAGGCTATATGGTATATCTAAAATAATATTTGCTAATTAAATATTTTTTAGAATTTTAAAGGTATTAACCTTAATTGACTCTACAGCAGGTTGATCATAAGGATTAATATTTAGCGCCTTTCCTAAAAGAATTGTTTCTAAAATAAAAAAAGCAAATAATTCTCCCAGAGTTTTTTCATCTCTTTTTTTTATAACAAAACTTCTAAATGGTATTTTTTTTTTTAGAAAAACATTTTGAGTGGCCCTAAATTGAGAATATAAAATATCAGACATTTTTTTATTTCTTAAATATTTATGTGAGTCCAATAAAGAATTATTGTCGATTTTTTTTAAATTATTATCCATTACATAAAAAAAGGTAAAAAAATTTTTTTTAAAACCATCTAAATAGAGTTGCATCACACTATGATTATCTTTTGGAACTGGAGAGACAATTGGCAAAATACCTTTTGAAGACTTTCCTAAACTTTCTGCAACTAATTGTTGATACCAATAAAAGAGATTATTCGAGTTTTCGTCGTAATTTAATATTATTGAATTGTTTTTTTTCTTTTGGTGAAATGAAAAAATTGATGAAACGTTATAAGTCAGCATATTTATAAATTTATTACTTGAGATCAAATTATCTAGTCTTTTAAAATTACTTGGTTCAAGTCCCATAAAAAATGCTGGTATCATTCCTGTTTCGGATAAAACTGAGTATCTTCCTCCAATAAAGTTGTTATGCTCAATTATTTCACTTTTAAGTTTTAAGGCAAGGTTTCTAAGATAACTGTTTTTATTTTCAGTTATGAATAAGCAGTTTTTTTTTACTTTTTGATAATTCAAATTCGCTAGAGTCTCGAGTGTATTTCCAGATTTAGAAATAATTATATTGAATTGATTAATTTTATTATTCTTATTACGAGATAAATCAATGTTGTTTACAAATGAAAATTTTTTCCAAATTTTTCTATTCAAGAAAGAATAGATAGCCTCAGCGCCTAGACTGGAACCCCCCATACCAAAAATTCTATAATGTTTGAATTTTTTATACTTTTTAATATTTTGAAATTTAAATTTATACTTATACTTTTTCGATAAACTTAAAAGTAGTTGATTATTTTTTTTTGAATAATTATCTAATAATTCATTTAAAATTTTTTTAATCTTAGAATTATTTTTTTTTATACTAAAATTTTTAAATTCAATGTTAGATGAAAACATTATTTATCTTTGAGCTGCTTCAAGACAAAATCCTCAGCAGAGTCAGATTTTTCTGAATTAACACTTTGAGTTTTTTCTATATTAAGAATATTTTCAATGTTATTTGTTTCATCAATTGGACTTATTTCTTTATCAAAAGTCTCTTCCTTAGGTTTTGGAAGTTCCATAAATTTTGGCGGCATTACTAAAGGATTCTTTTTTTTAACTAAAAACTCATCACTATTTTCGGATTTCCTACCACTCAAACCATCTTTGATTGACTGACATGACGTTAAAAAAATAGAAAAAATTATTAGATAAAAATTAATTTTATGCATTTATTTTATTTTTATTAAAAAATATTTCAGCAACAATAAGGCAAATAACACCTAAAGTAATAAATATATCAGCAATATTAAAAACAAACCAGTGAAAGTTATATATATGAAAATCTATAAAATCTGGAACAGATGAATATCTAATTCTATCAGTTAAATTTCCTAATGCTCCTCCAATTATCATAGAATAAAAATATGAGGATTGATCATTATTTCGAATTAAAAATAGCAATACCAAAATTACTACCACAATCAAAAATGTTATTAAATTGTAATATAAGTCATTTTCAAAACTTAACAATCCAAATGCAATACCCTCATTCCAAATTAATTGAAAATTCAAAAAACTTGTAAGGTAAATTTCCTCATTCTGAGATTTAAAAATGTTTATGATATAATATTTTGAAATTTGATCAGTTAGAAAAATCAAGCAGATTAGTAAAAATTTTATCAAAAAAATTTTCTTATTCATTATTGAATATTACAATTTGGTCTGCTACATCCCTCCTCAGTTACTTTCCAACATATAGGACATTTTTTTCCAGGAGCTTTTGTAGTTAAAACTTTAATCTCGTTGTCTGAGCCTTGTTTTATTATTGCCGAAGAGGTAATACAAATTTCAGCAAAGTCAACACCTTTAAAATTTTCAAATAATTCTTGGCTCAATGTTATTTCTAAACTAGATTCTAAACTTGAACCAATCTCTTTACTTGCTCTTTTTTCTTCGATACTCAAATTACAAAAATCTCTTATTTTGATAAGTTTAGACCACCTTTCACCTAATTTTTGGTTATGAAATTTTTTTGGAAAATTGATAAATTTTTGTAGATGAATACTTTTTTTTGATTTTGATATAAGTTGATAAATTTCTTCAGTTGTAAAAGATAAAATAGGTGCAAACCATTTAAGTAAAGAATTTAAAATTATGTTTAATAATAATAGTGTAGATTTTCTTTTATCAGAGTTCTTAGGTTCACAATATAATGTGTCCTTTCTTATATCAAAATAAAAGGCTGACAAATCTACAGTGCAAAAATTCAGCAAATCCTTGTAAAGATTGTGAAAATTATAATTTTTGAAATTTTTTTCAAAATCTAAATTTAATTTATAAATCTTATGTAAAATAAATTGCTCCAATTCTGGTAATTTATTAATATCAACTTTTTCTAATTCATTCTCTTCAAATTTGTCATTTAAATTGCCTAATAGATATCTAAAGGTATTTCTTATTTTTCTATAAGACTCAGCGTGCTGATCTAATATTGAATAGTCTATTCGAAGATCCTCAGCATAATTTGAGGAAGCAACCCAAATTCTAAGTATATCTGCGCCATATTTTTTAAGAATATCCTCTGGGGAAATTACATTTCCCATAGATTTTGACATTTTTAAACCTTTGCCATCAACTACAAAACCATGCGAAAGAATAGACTCAAAAGGCGCACGATCTCTAGTGCCACAAGACTCTAAAAGAGACGAATGAAACCATCCCCTGTGTTGATCAGAGCCTTCAAGATACATAGATGCAGGCCACTTTAAATCTTTTCTTTTTTCCAATACAAATGAGTGTGTAGATCCACTATCAAACCATACCTCTACGATATCACTTAACTTTTCAAAATCTTCAGCTTTATATTTTTTTCCGAGAAATTTTTGTGGATCATCCGAAAACCAACAATCAGATCCCTCTTTTTCGTAAATTTTTGCAATATTATCAAAAACTTCATTATCAATCAAAATTTCACCTGTCTTCTTGTTAATAAAAATAGGTAATGGAACTCCCCATACTCTTTGTCTTGAAACACACCAGTCAGGTCTTGTTTCAATCATCGATTTTAATCTTTCTTTTCCTTTGCTGGGATAGAAGGTTGTTTCATCAATTGCTTTTAAAGCTTTATTTCTAAGCTTATGACTATCCATAGAAATAAACCATTGAGGAGTTGCTCTATGAACTAATGGTGCTTTGGACCTCCATGAATGAGGATAGGAATGAACGAGTTCACCGCTGGATAATAATTTTTTTTGTTCTTTTAATTTTTTAATCACAACAGAATTAGATTTAAAAATATGTATACCTTCAAAAAGTGCTACATTTTTTGTGTACCTTCCATCGCCATCAACTGTTTCAATTGCTTTAATTCCATTATTCATACACAAATTAAAATCATCTGGACCATGACTTGGTGCACAATGAACAATACCAGTGCCTTGTTCTGTAGTAACAAAACTTGCTTCCAGCATAGGTATGTCATATTCATAACCAAGTTTTAAAAAAGGATGATTACATATTGTTCCTTTCAAATCTTTACCTTTAAAATTTTTTAATTTTTTGAAACTTTGAATTTTGGTATCTTTTACAACTGTGTCTATTAATGCATCTGCAATAACAATTTTCTTATTTTTGAAGTCTCCATTGTCATTTACTTCAATTAATAAATAATCTAGGCTTTGATTGTAAGCCAAGGCTTTGTTGGCTGGAATAGTCCATGGGGTAGTTGTCCAAATTACTATTTCACTATTATTTAATTCTTTAATATTTGATGATTTGACTGGAAAAGATGCATAGATAGTATCTGACCTATGATCTTGGTACTCAACTTCAGCATCTGCTAAAGCTGTTTTTTCAACAGTGGACCATAAAACAGGTTTAAAGCCTCTATACAAACTTCCCTCTTTTAAAAATTTACCAAGTTCTCTTACTATCTGAGCCTCAGCATCAAAACTCATTGTAGAGTAATAATTATCCCAGTCTCCAACAACTCCTAACCTTTTAAATTGATTCTTATGAATTTCTATCCATTTTTCTGCAAAGGCTCTGCATTCTTTTCGAAACTCAACGATTGGAACATCATTTTTGTTTTTTTTGTTTTTTTTGTATTGTTCTTCAATTTTCCATTCTATTGGTAATCCATGGCAATCCCATCCTGGAACATAGACAGAGTCTTTTCCGTCCATTTGATGAAATCTCACAATTATATCTTTTAAAATTTTATTTAAGGCTGTTCCCATGTGTATATTGCCATTTGCATATGGAGGACCATCATGAAGAACAAATTTTTCTTCTCCTTTTCTTGATTTTCTTAATTCATCATAAAGATTTATGTTTTGCCAAAGTTTTAAAATTTCAGGTTCTCGTGTTGGCAAATTTGCTTTCATCGAAAAAGCGGTTTTAGGGAGATTTATTTGAGATTTGCTCATTTATTTTTTTGCTATTAATAAGTCGGTTTTAATTTGTTTTCTAAGTTGGTCGACATCTTTAAATTTTTTTTCTTTTCTAATAAATTTTTTAAATTCTACTGTTAAATACTTATTATAAAGATTTCCAGAAAAATTAAATAAATGAACTTCCAATAATATTTTTTTTCCATTAAATGTTGGTCGATAGCCTAAATTTGCAATCCCTTTTATGTGATTGTTTTTGCCATATCTTTTTACTTGTACCGCGTATACACCTGGGCAGGCTAAAATATAGTCTCTTATGTCAATGTTTGCTGTTGGGAAACCGATTTTTTTTCCAAGCTGTCTTCCTTTTTGAACCTTTCCAACAATTGACCAATTTCTATTCAGAATTTTATTGGCTTTTTCTAATTTTCCTTTTTGTAAAAGTTTTCTAACTAACGATGAAGATGCAATTTTCTTATTGGTTAACAGTGGTTGTGGTTTAACTACCTTGTAACCACACATTCTCTCAAATTTAACTAACTGTCTAACATTACCTTCTCTCTTGTTTCCAAATCTGAAATTACTACTTACAAAAATGAATTTTGGTTTTAACTTTTTACCTAATATTTCCTTAATGAAAGTTATAGACTTT
>CACJLN010000003.1 GCA_902594255.1 uncultured Pelagibacteraceae bacterium | reverse complement strand
GGAAAATTTGAGGTCTTAGATGTCAAGCTTGACAATAGAAAAACAAAAAATTTAGATCCAAAGAATAATAAAGTTATAGATAGTCATGTTGAAGTTTCTAAGAATAATCAAAAATACGAAAAAAATAATTTAGAAAAAATTATTAAATCAAAAAAAACAAGTTTAGAGAATAATAGCAAAAGATTTAGCATGCCGGACAGGAGAAAGGGATACATTCAGAAAGCCACAATTGGAGATCATAAAGTTTATTTACATACTGGAGAATATGAAGATGGTAAAATTGGGGAAATTTTTATTGATACAAGTAAAGAGGGAGAGTTAGTTAAAGCTTTAATGAATAATTTTGCTATAGCAGTCTCTTTAGGTCTTCAATATGGAGTTCCATTAGACGAATTTATAAGCGCGTTTGTAGGAACAAAGTTTGAGCCCTCTGGAAAAGTTCACGGTAATGATAGGATATTGACTGCCTCATCCATTCTAGATTATATTTTTAGGGAGTTAGCTATTTCTTATCAAAACCGCGAGGATCTTGCCCACACACCTGCAATAGGATCTTCGGATAGTTCTATACTGGATGACCAAAACTCAGATGAGCAAAATAATTTACTAAAAATTGTTAAAGATATTACAAGTAAAGGGTTTGTTAGAAATAATTATAAAAAGAATTTAGTAGACCTGTCTGATGTTAAAATTAGTTTAAAAGGAAAAAAATAAATCATTTTTTTAACTTTAAAGATAAGTTAAGTTCTTTAAGTTGATTATCAGTTACATCAGAAGGAGCATTCATCATCAAATCTTGAGCATTTTGATTCATTGGAAACATTGTTACTTCCCTTATATTTTTTTCATTAGCTAAGAGCATAACAATTCTATCAATTCCGGGAGCTATACCTCCATGAGGTGGTGCGCCATAACTTAACGCATTAATCATACCACTAAATTTTTCATTTACTTCTTCTTTATTATATCCTGCTATCGAAAAAAGTTTATACATTAATTCTGGTATATGATTTCTTATGGCTCCAGATGAAAGTTCTATACCATTGCAGACAATATCATATTGATATGCAAGAATATCTAATGGCTTTTCAAAATTTATTTGTTTTAGATCTCCCTGAGGCATGGAAAATGGATTGTGACTAAATTTAATCTTATTACTTAATTCATCTTTTTCATACATTGGATAATCGACTATCCAACAAAAAGCAAACGTATTTTCATCAATCAATTTTAAATCTTCAGCAAGTTTATCTCTTGCTAAAGAGGTAATCTTTTCTACTTCAGTTTTTTTTTCACATGCTAAAAAAATACTATCACCAATTTTTGCTTTAGTTTTTTTCATTATCTCCTCTAAAGATTCTTTAGAAAAAAATTTTCCAATTGGTCCTTTTGCTGAAATTCCCTCTTCAAATGTAAAATAGGCTAGTCCAGAGGCACCTTGTTCTTTAGCCCAGTTATCAATATTGTCAAAAAAACTCCTCGGTTTATTTTTTGTATTTTTAGTAACAATACATCTTACTTTTGATCCTGATTTCACGAGTTTTTTGAATAAATCAAAATATACATCATCTCTAATAAAAATTTCAGTAATGTCATTAATGATTAATGGATTTCTTAAATCAGGTTTATCACTACCATATTTTAATAATGCATCAGAGTAGGAAATTTTAGGAAACTTAACTGTTATAATTTTTTTGTTAGAAAATTTTTTAAAAGTATTGAGTAATAATTTTTCGACTACGTTAAAAATATCTTGTTGATCAACAAATGACATCTCTAAGTCTAATTGATAAAATTCTCCAGGACTTCGGTCGGCTCGAGCATCTTCATCTCTAAAGCATGGAGCAATTTGAAAATATTTATCAAAACCTGATACCATTATTAATTGTTTGAATTGTTGTGGTGCTTGTGGAAGAGCGTAAAATTTTCCTGGATTTAATCTACTTGGTACAAGAAAATCTCTTGCACCTTCTGGACTTGATGAGGTTAAAATAGGAGTTTGAAATTCTAAAAAACCCATATTATTCATTTCATTTCTTATAAATGAAATTACATTAGACCTTAGTAAAATATTTTCATGAATCTTTTTTCTTCTAAGATCTAAAAAACGATATTTTAATCTTATCTCTTCGGCATATTCTTGATCACTAAAAACAGGTAAAGGTAACTCTTTGCATTTACCTAAAATCTCATGACTTTTTATAGACACTTCTATTTCACCAGTTTCAATTTCTTTATTAATCGTTTCAATCGACCTATTAATTACAATACCGTTAATTTGTATTACAGTTTCTAATTGAATTTTTTCAAGATCATTAAATTGGGGATTTTTTTTATCAATTATACATTGAGTAATTCCATAATTATCTCTTAAATCTATAAAAAGTAAATTACCATGATCACGTTTTTTATTAATCCAGCCTGATAACCGAACCTCATTACCTACATCTTTTTTTCTTAAAGCATTACAATTATGACTTCTAAATTTGTTCAATTAATCTCCTAGTGCCTCTTTAATTATCTTAAAATCAATAGATTTTTTTTTTTTTAAACTTAATTGATCAATTGTATATATGAAATCCGATATATTACTATAGGATCTATCTATTCGTTTTATTATGTAATCAATTAATTTTTTATCAATAGATATTTGTCTATCTGATAAATTTTTTAAAACTAAAGCGAAAATTAAATCATCATCGGGGCCTTCAATGCTCGTAAGTGTAAAATTTTTTGATCTTGATTTCAAATCAGGAAGCTTGAAATCCATATCAACAATTGAAACATCAGATGTTACTATTAAACTTTTATTTTCAGCTTCAACAATATTTATTAAACTATAAAACAATTGTTCGTTAATATTAGAAGTTATGTCTTCTAAAACAATATTTTTATAAAACTTTATTTTTTTTAAGTAATGATTGTTCAATTCATCTGAATTAATCTTAAGACCTTTGTTTTTTTCTAAAAAGATATTAATAAGATGGGATTTACCACAAAATTTTTCACCACTGATATTAAGAAATTTTTCGTTTACCATCTGCCAACTATTTATTAAATTAAATACATGAGCATTGCTTTTTGAAACATAAAAATCTAAATTTTTAAAATTTTGTTCATGGTCGAAACTTAAAATTAATTGATTAAGATTACTCATTTTAAAACCCAAATCTTATTTTTAATATCCAAATCGTAACCTGATCTTTTCATTTCAAGGATAAATGCTTGTGGAGTCCCATTAAAAATTACTTTATAGTAAACATTAATTTTATCTAACTTAAATACATGAAAAGAAGATACCAAATTAAATTTTTTTATTGTTTGTTCAAAATCTTCAATTTTTTTTTCATTGAGAATATCAATTGCTATCGTCAAAGGTAATTTAATTGATGTGTTAATTTGATTTTCTCTTTTCCAATAATCCTCATAAAGTAATTTTAATTCCTCGATTACATTAGACACATCTTTATCAGTAAAGTTTTTAAAAACTTTATTATCCAAGACTATTTTATCAGATAACTTTATTTTAGATAAAACTCTTAAATCAGTGCTATTTTTATATATTAAAGAGATTATATAATCATCTAAAAAATATTTATTAATTATCTCTTTAAAATCATAATCTTCTAAATATTCGTATTTCGATTTTAGTATTTGAATATCGTCTAAATCATCTGTTGGTAAAAGATAGATTAACTGATTTTGTTTATTATTATTAATAAGCCAGTTTTGATAAAATTTGTTTTCAGAAAATAAAATAATATTTTTTTTCTCCTCGTCAATTACTACTGGTATAAATAAAATTTTTTTTTTCTTTGGTTGAGAGGGAAAAATATTTTTTTTTTCTAAAAAAGAAAATATTTTTTTTTTGTTAAAAGACACATCTAAATTCACATAATAAATATTATCAATAAACTTTTCCTCTTTAATTGAAAAATTATCTATCATTGTTTTAATATCAATTAGAGATAAATCCTTTAATTTAAAATGGTCTTTTGATTTTGTAATATTTAAAATTAAATTATTATAAGCAATCTTAAAGCCTTCATCTAATGCATCTGTTCTCTGAAAATTTATATTGAATTGCTTTGAAATTTCAACATTTTTGATATCAAAACTTTCTGCATAAGAAAAAGTTGTGGAAAAAAAAATTTTTAGTAAAGCCAATGTAAATATAATGGGATATAAAGCTGGTTTAAATAATAATATTTTGCTTTTCATATATTAACTTTAATGAATAAAAAAAATGTAACCTATAAAAAAAGTGGAGTAAACATTGCGGCTGCTGATAAATTTGTAAAATTCATATCATTATTAAATACAAAAGATAAAGGCAAAAAAAAGTTCTCCAATATTGGTGGATTTGGATCAATTACAAGTATTCCTAAAAATTTTAAAAAACCAAAGATAGTAGCTTGTACTGATGGCGTTGGAACTAAATTAGAAATTGCAAATATACTTAATAAATTTGACACTATTGGTATTGACTTGGTTGCAATGAGTGTAAATGATCTTATTGTGCAAGGGGCAAAGCCTTTGATATTTTTAGATTATATATCTATTAATAAAATCACAATTCCAAAATTAAATTCAATTATTAAAGGTATATACAAAGGTTGCAAAATCTCCAATTGTGAATTAGTTGGAGGTGAAACTGCCGAAATGCCAGGCACTTACGAAAAAAATAAATTTGATATTGCTGGGTTCGCAGTTGGATTAGTTGAGGAAAAAAAAATTTTAAAAAAAAACAAAATTAAAAAAAATGATTTGGTTTTAGCAATACCATCTAGTGGACTTCATTCTAATGGCTATTCACTTGTAAGATACATATTAAAAAAAAAAAGAATTGACTTAAAAAGAAATAATAAATTAAAAAAGGATTTGTTAAGACCAACGAAAATTTATGTTAATGAAATTCTTAAACTCAACAATAAGGGTTTAATTAATGGATGTGCAAATATAACAGGTGGTGGTTTGGTTGATAATTTAAAAAGAATTATTCCTAATAATCTCAATGTTGAAATTGACTTATGTAAGATAGTAACCCATAAAATTTTTAAGTGGATAAAAAAAAATAATGTCTCTAATAAAGAAATGCTTAAAACATTTAATTGTGGAGTTGGTTTTTGTATAGTAATCAATCCAAGAAACTTAGAAAAAGTAAAAAAGTTTTTTTCAAAAGAATATAAACCATATGTTATTGGAGCAGTTACAAAAGGACTTAATAAAATAAAATTACATGGTAATATTGACTGGGAATAAAAAAATTAAAGCTGCAGTTTTTATTTCAGGAACAGGAACTAATTTAGAAAGTATTATTAAATTTTCAAAGAGAAAAAGATCGCCATTTATCGTACAACTAATAATTTCTAACAATTTAAGATCAAAAGGGTTGAGATTTGCAAAAATATTTGGGATAAAAAAAAAAATTTTTAAATTCAAAAAAAAAAAATTGGATGAAAAAAAAATACTTAAAATTTTAAAATTTGAAAAAATAGACTTAATCTGTCTTGCCGGTTTTATGGAAATTTTATCAAAAAATTTCATAAAAAGTTTTAAAGGTAAAATATTAAACATTCATCCATCACTTCTTCCTAATTATAAAGGTCTAAATACTCACAAAAGAGTATTGTTAAATAAAGAAAAATATACTGGGTGCACAGTACATTTTGTTTCACCGAAACTGGACTCTGGAAAAATAATATTGCAAAAGAAAATAAAGGTTAAAAAAAAAGATACACCCGAAATACTTGGTAAAAGAGTTTTAATTGAAGAACACAAACTTTATCCAAAAGCGATATTAAAAATATTTAATCTTTAAAAAAAAAGTCTATTTCTATCTTCGCATTTTCAATACTATCAGAGCCATGAACAGAATTTTTATCAATAGAGATACCATATTTTTTTCTAATAGTGCCAGCCGCCGCATCTTTTGGATTAGTTGCTCCCATTAACTCTCTATTTTCATGAACAGCATTCTCTTTTTCAAGCACCATAACAACAATAGGTCCAGATGATAGATAAGTGCATAAATCATCATAAAATGGTTTGGTTTCATGTACTTTATAGAATCTCTCTGCTTCAGACTTTTCTATTTGAATTTTTTTTTCTTTTATAATTAAAAAACCATTACTTTTAAAAATTTCTTTTATTTCATTATCCAAACTTCTTGATACAGCATCTGGTTTTATTATTGATAATGTTCTCTCTAAATTACTCATAATAATCTTCAATTAGTTGATTTAACAGTCTCACTCCATAACCAGTAGCTCCACCTGAATTTAATGCGCCTCCATATTTAGAGAATGCCATTCCTGCAATATCTAGATGAGCCCAAGGTGTTTTATTTAAGATAAATCTTTGTAAGAACTGAGCTGCTGTTGTAGATCCTGCTCCTCCAACATAATTTATATTTTGCATATCTGCATTTTTAGAATTAATCAATTTATCAAAATTTTTATTTAAGGGCATTCTCCAAAGTTTTTCTTCAACCTTATCACCTGCATCAATTAATTGTTTTGATAATTTATCATCATTAGAAAAAAGTCCTGCATATTCTGAACCTAAAGAAACTATGATTGCGCCTGTTAAGGTTGCTAAATCAATCATAAATTTAGGTTTAAATTTTTTCTCAGTGTAAGTGATGGCGTCTGCTAAAACTAATCTTCCTTCTGCATCAGTATTTAATATCTCTATAGTTTTGCCACTATAAGATTTAACAATATCACCAGGTCTTTGGGCATTTCCACTAACCATGTTTTCCACAAGTCCAACAACTCCCACAACATTAACCTTCGCTTTTCTTATAGCTAAATTTTTCATTAGACCTACAACTGCAGCTGAACCCGCCATATCATAAGTCATATCTTCCATAAATTTTGCTGGCTTCAGAGAATAACCACCCGTATCGAAACACACGCCTTTTCCAATAAAAGCTAATGGCTTAGAATTATTTTTTGCACCTTTCCATTCTATAGTCACGAGATATGATCCTTTTATACTTCCTTGACCAACTCCAAGCAAAGCATTCATCCCCAATTTTTTTAATTTTTTTTCATTGTAAATATTAACCTTCAAACCATCCTTTTTGAGAGACTTTAACCTTTTTGCGTATTCATCTGGATGTAAAATATTTCCAGGTTCAGAAACTAAATCTCTTGTAAAAAAAGTTCCCTCCTCTAAAGCCTTGAATCTTAATTTTTGCTCAGCCTTAAATTTATTTTTATTTCCAATTACGTTAAGTGATAACAGTCTTGTCTCATTTTTTGATTTATATTTATTAAATTCATATGATTTTAATTTTAATCCGTGAAGAAAATAACCTATAAAATTTTTTAGTTTACTGGAAAAACTATCAGAATTTATAAAGAACTCATTATTTTTTTTGTGGTTTATACTTTTATAAAATTCCGCTCCTAAATTTTCTACATCTGAAAAACTAAGATTTTTCTTAACTGAAACTAAAACAATTTTTTTTTTTGAGTTAAGTTCAAAAATAAGTAAATTTTTTTTTAGATCGCTTGTTTTTAACAGGTCATTAACATAATCATATTCTAGCTTTGAAATATATTTTTTAAGAGGGCTTAAACTAAATCTATCATCTGTAAACAAAACAAGATTGTGTGAGATTTTTTTAAAATTAATATTTTTATAATTTATTTTTACTTTCATGCTCTAAATTTCTTAAGGATTTATCTTTTTTTTAAAATAAATGGTATTTATCATAATTTTTTTTACAATCTGTGCGTGATAATGTTATATAAGTGTTAATACTTTTAAATTCAATGAAAAAAACAATATTTAACAATCTCTTTTACGAAGTCACTCTTTTTTTCTTTATATGCTCATTAACACTCACATTAATCGTATGGATTATTCAAGCAGTAAATTTTATAGATATTATTTCAGAAGATGGTCATAGTATAGCTACTTATTTTTCTTATGCTATTTTAAATATTCCAAAAATATACAGTAAACTTTTATTGTTGTCTTTTTTCCTTTCTATTTATTATATTTTGGGAGTTTATGAAGATAAAAATCAATTAATTATTTTCTGGATAAATGGAATAACCAAAGTAGAATTTTTAAATAAATTAATATTTCTCTCATTAATTTTTGCAATCTTTTCTTTAATATTATCTTATTTAGTTGTACCTTTCACACAAGATAAAGCCAGATCGTTTATAAGAGACTCGAATCTTGATTTTTTTCCCTCATTAATAAAACCCAAAAAATTTATTGATACTGTTGAAAATTTAACCATTTTTCTAGATGAAAAAAAAAATGACTCTATGAAAAAAATATTAATAAAAGACTCAAGTATTGTGGGAGGTTCACAACTTATAATTTCTAAATCTGGAAAAATAATTGGTAATGAGAATACGAAATATCTAAGACTTAATGATGGAATAATAATAAATTATGGAGAAAGTAAAAAATTAACTTCTTTTAACTTTGAACAATCAAATTTTAATTTGAATAAATATAAAACTAAAACAACAATTACTCCTAAAATTCAAGAGACAAAAAGTGGTACAATTATAAAATGTTTGAGAAATCTTAAATCTGATATGAATAAAAAAACTTTGGTTGAAAAACTAAATTGTGAAAAGTCATTCATTAAAAACTTAACTCAGGAAATTTATAAAAGAACTGTTTTGCCATTTTATGTTCCAATACTATGTATAATTGCATCTCTAGTTGTTCTTAAGTCAAGTAATAATGATAGATTTAAAAATTTTAAATTAAAAATATTTTTGAGTGGAATAATCATTATTGTTTTCTCACAAATTTCGATTAATACAGTAAGTATCAACATGGCAACTGCAATTATTACTTTGTGTGTGCCACTTATTTTATTATTTATTTCATATTTATTTTTTTTAAATAAAAACAAAAAATTTTAATACAAGATGGTTTTTAAAATATATCAAAAATATCTAATTAAAGAGTTTACAATAATAGTTTTTAAAATAACTTTTATTTTTTTAATTTTGGGATTGATAATGGGATTACTAGAAGAAATTAATTTTTTTTCAGATTTTGATGTTAAATATTTTTATCCTATTTATTTAGTTATGTTAAATGTCCCTTCTCTAATATATGAAATTTTCCCTTTTATTTTTTTACTATCTTCACAATTTTTATTTCTAAAACTAATTGATAATGGTGAACTAAATACCTTTAAAAATAATGGTTTAGATAATTTGAAGATCTTAAAATTGATAACTTCAGTTTCACTAGTTATTGGAGTTTTTATTGTAATAATATTTTATAATTTTTCTGCGATAATGAAATTTGAATACCTAAGCATAAAGAAAAATTTTACCAAAGATAATAAATATTTAGCAACTATTACTGAAAATGGCTTATGGATTAAGGATGAAATTAATGAACAAATAAATTTTATAAATGCTAAAAAATTTTCAATCAATACTTTAGGTGATGTAGATATAATTCAGCTTAATAAAGATTTTGAATTTCAAAATAATATCAAAGCAGAAAATGTTGATATACAAAAGAATAATTGGAGTCTGTATGGGGTTAAAATTATTGATAAAAAAAATAGTATAAAAACAAAAGATGCGATGAGTTTTTTATCTAATTTTAATTATGAGGAAATAAGTAATCTTTTTTCAAATCTTGCCTCACTTACAATTTGGAATTTATTAGAATTAAAGAAAAATTATATTTTAATTAATTATTCTACTACAGAAATAGACTATCACTTACAAAGAATTATTGCTTATCCTTTTTTAATTACAATAATCACAGCATTATCTGCGATTTTGATGTTAAATTTAAATGTTCAAAAACCTAAACTTTTTTTCGTTGTTATAGGGATACTGCTTTCAGTTATTATTTATTATGTAAATTTCTTTTTTGGAACTCTAGGAAAAAATGAAAAAATTCCGTTATTAGTCTCAATATGGACACCAATCATAACATTAAGTATAATTTCATTAATAGGAATAATAAGAATAAATGAAAAATAAATTTATATTTTTAGTCTCAATTTTTTTTTTATATATTTCTGAAGTTAATACTTTTGCTGTTGAAGATTTTATATTCGAAAGCAAATCAATAGAAATAGAAAAGAACAATAACATTACTGCTAAAGATGGTGTAAAAGTTACTACATCTGATGGTCTAGAAATATTCGCAGATAAATCCGAATATAATAAAAATACCAAAATTTTAAAATTACATGGAAGTGTCAAAATTTTTGATAATATTCAAAATTTTGAAATTAATAGTGACAAAATTATTTATGACAAAATTTTAGAGAAAATAACCTCAAAAACTAAGACAAAAATTATAATAGATAACTCACATGTAATATCTGGTAAGGATATTATTTTTTTTAAATCTAAATTAGAAATACAATCTAATCAACTATCAACAATTAAAGATAAATTTAATAATCTAATTAAATTAAAAGGGTTTAATTACTCAGCAAAAACCAAAATACTCAAAACAAGTAAAATGGAATTAATTGATAAAGACTCAAATATTTATAAGTCTAATAATGCAATAATAGATTTGAGAAATGAAAGATTGGCTGCAAAAGATATTCAGATTTATTTTGCGAAGGGTGAATTAGGAGAAAACGCTAGATTAAAAGGAAATTCATTATTATCAGAAAATAATATCTCAATTATAAAAAATGGAATTTTTACTTCTTGTAAAATTAGAGATGACTGCCCTCCATGGAGCTTAAAATCTGAGGAGATAAAGCATGATAAAATTAAAAAATCAATAAATTATAAAAATTCATGGTTACAATTTTATGATGTTCCAATTTTTTATTTTCCAAAATTTTTTCATCCTGATCCAACTGTTAAAAGGCAGTCTGGTTTTTTACCACCTACATTATTAACTTCCTCTACAAGTGGTGGTTCAATTAATATACCGTACTACAAAGTAATTTCTGAAAATAAAGATGTTACTTTCACACCAAGGATTTATTTTAATAATAACTTTTTAATTCAAAATGAATACAGACAAGTTGAAAAAAATACTAATCATATATCTGATTTAAGTTTTAAAAAGATGGATAAATCTTCAAAATCACATTTTTTTTCTAACACAAAGCATATATTGCAAAATAATTTTGATTTTTCAGAGATTGAATTAAATTTAGAGAAAACGTCTAGTGATACCTATCTTAAAGGAGAAAATATAATTAGTAAAACTAGAAATAACAACAATCAGAGCTTATTAAATTCCTATTTTAAATTTGATGCAAGTAGTGAGGATTTAAATATATTTGCGGAGTTAGCTGCCTATGAGGATTTAACAAAGGAAAAAAATTCAGATAAATTTGAGTATATATTGCCCAATTTTACTATATCTAAGTTATTGAATAACAATACAAATACTAACGGAAGACTTAATTATAAAATTTCTGGATCAAGTCAAAAAAAAAATACAAATGTTAGTGAGTCTAAACTAATTAATGATTTGAATTATGAGTCTGATTTCTTTTTTTCAAAATATGGTACAATTTCAAATTATGAAATTGAATTTAAAAATTCTCTAAAAAAAGGAGAAAATTCTAGTACGTATAAAAACAATGCTCAATCTGAAAACTTTTCTACATTCTTATTCAATTCTTCTATACCATTAAAAAAAAATTATAAAAATTATAATGGAAATTTAAGTCCAAAAATTAATGCTAGATATAGTCCTAACAAATCAGAAAACTTATCAAGTTTAGATAGGAAGATTAATATTACAAATATTTTCTCCAAAAACAGATTGGGTATAAACGACTCTTTAGAGGGTGGTAAATCATTAACTATTGGTTTTGATTATGATTTAAAAACAAAGGAAAATACTGATTATTTGGGCTTTAGTTTAGGACAAATATTTAAAGATGTTGAAGATAAGAAACTTCCCTTATCCTCAAAAATGCAAAATAAATCGTCTGATATCGTAGGAAATTTTAACTTTCAACCAGACAACAAATTTAAAATAAACTATGACTTCTCATTAGATAATAATCTAGATACTGTAAACTACAGTAAAATTGAAACTCAACTAAGTGTAAATAATTTTATCACTTCATTTGACTTTCTTGAAGAAAATGGTGATATTGGATCTGACAGTTATCTTCTTACTGATGTAAAATATAACTTTAATGAAAAAAATTCAGTTTCATTTAATACAAGAAGAAATCGAAAAATAGACCTAACAGAATATTATAATTTAATCTATGAGTATAAAAATGATTGTTTGGTTGCTGGAATTGAATATAATAAGGAGTA
The DNA here is from genome assembly GCA_902594255.1 of uncultured Pelagibacteraceae bacterium. Classification (GTDB taxonomy): domain Bacteria; phylum Pseudomonadota; class Alphaproteobacteria; order Pelagibacterales; family Pelagibacteraceae; genus Pelagibacter. Next base: position 86,641 of record CACJLN010000003.1, on the reverse strand, counting down.
TTATCAAGATAGAGACTTAAAACCAACTGAACAAATCTTTTTTTCCTTAAAAATTTCACAATTTACAACCATTTCTACTCCAAGTTTTTAATTAAATGATAAAAGTTTTTACATGTTCTTTGATAATCTTTTTTCAGTTTATTTTAAATGTTTATTCAAATGAAGTAAAAATTTTATACAAAGTTAATGATAGTATAATTACTAATTATGACATTTTAGAAGAGGTAAATTATTTAGTTTCATTAAATAAAAATTTGACACAACTAAATAAAAATCAACTTTTCTCAAACGCAGAAAAATCTTTAATTAGGGAAATTATTAAAAAAGATGAAATTAATAAATTTTATGAAGTCAACTATGAGGAAGAACTTGAGTCTGAAAAGATTAATATCATTATTAAAAATTTCGGTGAAAAAATTGGTTTTAAATCAAATCAGGAATTTCAAGATTACTTGAAGATAAAAAATATCAACATTAATGATCTTAAAAAAAAGTTTGTAATAGAGCGTTTTTGGAACCAATTAATATTTGATAAGTACAGAAATTTAGTAAAAATAGACAAAAATAAAATTGAGAATGATTTAGAAGAATTAATTAAAAATAATTCTAAAATTTTAAGTTTTAACCTATCAGAAATAATTTTTTTAGAAAAAAATAGAGAAGCAATAGAAAAAAGATCCCAGGAAATATTAGCCTCAATTGAGAATATTGGATTTAAAGATACTGCTGTAATATACAGTATATCCGAAAGTTCAAAACTAGGTGGAGAATTAGGGTGGGTTAACCAAAATCAAATATCAAAAAAAATTTTTCTCGCTATTAAAGATTTAGAAATAGGAGAATTTTCAAAACCTATAATAGCCTCTAGCGGTATAATTTTTCTTAAGGTAAATGATAAAAAAAAGATTGATGCTCAAATTGATAAAGAAAAAGAAATGGAAAGGTTGTTTTCATTTGAAAGAGACAGGATATTAAATGAGTATTCAATAATTTATTTCAAAGAAATTGAAAATAAAGCATATGTTGAAAAATTTTAGACCTATATTAATAATTGCAGGAGATCCAAAAAGCGTTTTTTTAGAAATTTATTTTAAATCCTTAAAAAAGAATAAATTTAAAAATCCTCTAATTTTAATTATTAATGAAAAAATATTATCAGAACAAATGAAAGCTCTCAAATATAACTTTAAAATAAATAAATTAGACATAAATAACTTAAATTATAAAGATCTTAATAATAGAAAATTAAATATCATTCATATACCTTTTGATAAAAAATTTATATCTAAATATATATATCAATCGTTTGAAAAAGCTTTATTGTTAATAAAAAAAGATAATAAAATTAATTTAATTAATGGTCCAATTAATAAAAAGAAAATTTTAAAACAACGTTTTCTTGGTATCACAGAATATTTAGACTTTAAAACTAACAGTAAAGGCAAAACAGTTATGTTAATTTATAATAAAAATTTATCAGTAAGTCCTCTAACTACACATCTGCCTTTAAAAAATGTTCATAAATTTATTAATAAAAAAAAAATAATAAATCACGTGCAACAAATCTCAAAGTTTTATAAGAAAAAATTTAATGTTTTACCAAAAATTGCTATAACTGGCTTAAATCCTCATTGTGAAAGTAATTTTCATAAAAGCGAGGAAGAAAAAATCATAATTCCTGCAATTCAATATCTATCAAAAAAAAGATTTAAGGTTTATGGCCCTTATGCAGCAGATACTATCTTTTTAAGAGATAAATTGAAAAAATTTGATGTTATATTAGGGATGTACCATGACCAAGTTTTAGCTCCAATCAAATCAATATTTGGTTTTAAAGCGATTAATATAACTTTAGGACTTCCTTTTTTAAGGATCTCACCTGATCATGGTCCTAATTTTGAAATGTTTTTAAAAAATAAATCTAATCCTGATAGCCTCATAGAAGCAATTAAATTTTTGGATAAATAAGTGCTAATAAGACCAAAAAAAAGCTTAGGACAAAATTTTTTAATTGATAAAAACATCATAAGAAAAATTGTATCTATTTCAAAAATTTTAAATAAAGATGTAATGGAGATAGGCCCTGGAACAGGAAACTTAACAGAATACATTGTAAAAGAGAAACCTAATAAAATATTCTTAATTGAAAAAGATAAAGTTTTATGTGACCAACTAAAATTAAAATTTCAAAATAAAGTTGTAATAAAAAATGAGGATATTCTTAAGATTAATGAAAATGATATTTCTGTTAATAAATTGGTAGTTTTTGGCAATTTGCCATATAATATTTCGACTGAAATAGTTTGTAATTGGATTTTGAAGTTAAAAAAAGATTTTTGGTTTTCAGAGTTGGTATTGATGTTTCAAAAAGAAGTGGCTGATAGAATAATATCCAAAATGAATAGTTCAAATTATGGGAGATTAGCAATTTTTCTTAATTGGAAAATGGATATAAAAAAAGTTTTTGATATAAGCCCAAATTGTTTTTATCCAAAACCAAAAATTCATAGTACATTGATTCATTTTACTCCAAAAAATAATTATTTTGAGCTCAATGAAGGTAAAAATTTGGAGAAAATAACAAGAGTCTTTTTTAATCAAAAAAGAAAGAAGATCAAAAATCCTTTGAAGCAATTATTTCCTAATTATCATGAAGTATCCGAAAAATTAAAGCTTGATTTAAACTTAAGACCACAAAACTTATCATTAAAAACATACTGTAATATTGTTAAGGAATACGAAAAATTAATTAATTAATTTTTCAATATGTTTTCTAATATATTCCTTATCATAATCTTTAGGACCATCATTTATCTCGGCATCAATTAGATTAGCAATTTTATTATAACAATTTTCTAAATTGTCGTTAATAATGACATAATCATAATTAATCCAATGTAGTACATCTCTACTAAATTCTTTCATTCTATTTTCAACAATTAGTTTGTCCTTCATATCTCTATTAGACAGTCTCTCAAAAAGTATTTTTTTACTTGGGGGTAATAAGAAAAATGTTATCAATTTATAATCTAATTTTTTATTTCTTATTTGATCTGCGCCTTGCCAATCAATATCAAAAATTACATTTTCACCTTTTTGAAGATTGCTAATTACAGGTGATCTGCTTGTGCCATAAAGATGATTGAAAACTTTTGCGTATTCTAAAAATTCTTCATTTTGAATCAGTCTCCTAAACTCGATATCATCGACAAAAAAATAATCTTTGTTTTGTAATTCACTCTCTCTGGGTTTCCTGGTTGTATGAGAAATAGAAATCTTAAAATTTTTTCTTTTAGATAAAAGTTTTACAAGAGTTGTTTTACCTGCACCTGATGGAGATGATAAAATCACCATTATCCCATCATTTTTTAATGGCATTAAATTTTTTTAGTTTCTTTTGCCTTCAATAAATTTAACAGCATCACCAACTGTTAATATTTTTTCAGCCTCACTATCAGAAATTTCTGAACCAAATTCTTCTTCGAAAGCCATTACTAATTCAACTGTATCCAAGCTATCTGCGCCTAGATCGTCAATAAAACTTGAGTCATCTGTGACTTTTGCTTCATCTATTCCTAAATGGTCGGCAACTATTTTTTTTACTTTACTTGAAATATCGTCAGACATATTAATCCTTTATAGTTATTATTTTGTTCTTAGATGAAATTGTTTTTTTGTCAACCTAAATACAGACCACCATTAACATGAATTGTCTCGCCGTTTATATAGTCCGATTTAGATGAAGCTAAAAAAATCACAGCATTTGCAATATCTTCTGCCTTTCCCAATCTACCGGACGGTATCTTTGATATAATTGATTCTTTAAATTTTTCGTCGATTTTTTCAGTCATTGCGGTCTCAATAAATCCTGGGGAAATGCAATTAACATTGATATTTTTTTTTGAGTATTCAATTGATAAACTCTTAGACATTGCGACGATACCTGCTTTTGAAGCAGTATAATTTACTTGTCCTATATTTCCAGTATGGCCGACTACTGAGGTAATATTTATAATTTTTCCAGATTTATTTTTTAACATCTTTTTGATTGCAAATTTACTCATTAAAAATGTTGAGGTAAGATTTAAATCAATAACTTTATTCCACTCTATTAAATTCATTCTAATCGCCAAATTATCTTTAGTAATACCTGCATTGTTTACTAGACAGTTTAAATTTTTACCTAATAATTCATTTGCTTCATCAATAAAACCCTCAATTTTATCATGTTTAGAAATATCGAAAGGTAATATTTTTATTTTACTAAATTTGCTTTTTAACTGATCCAATTTGTCTATTCTTGTACCAGTAGCTAAAATATTTGCATCAGCCTTATAAAGATGCTCAACAATTGAACTACCTATCCCACCAGAGGCTCCTGTAACTATAATGTTTTGGTCTTTTAAATTTATCATAAAATATTTAAATTTTTAATATCTTCTTCACTATTAATTGATTTAACGTTTACTTGCCTATCGATTCTTTTTATTAACCCCGACAAAACTTTACCAGGCCCAATTTCAATAAAATTTTTTACTCCGTTGTGTATCATGTTAACTACACTTTCTCTCCATCTAACCCTGTTCTCAATTTGTCTAATTAGTAAATCTTTTATAACAGGAATATCCTTAACTATATCAGCTGTTACATTAGACATCAAAATATTATGACCTTCATTAAACTCAATTTTGTTTATTTCATCTCTCATAATTTTTGTGGCATTACTCATTAATTCACAATGAAATGGAGCACTTACTGGGAGTTTTACATTCCTTATATTCATAGATTTTAAAATTCCTGTTAAAATATCTAAGTCTTTTAATTTTCCACTAACAACTATTTGACCCTCAGAATTATCATTTGCGATTTGGAAATTACAACTTTCTTTGTTGTCAGTTATTATATCTTCAATTTTTTTAATATTAGTTCCTAAAATAGCAATCATTCCTCCAACACCTTTTGGCACTGCACTTTGCATTGCCTCTCCTCTTGCTTTTAAAATTTTCAAAGTGTCAGAGAATTTCATATATCCAGCACAAGATAACGCAGAATATTCTCCTAAAGAATGACCCGCAAAAAAATTAGCTTTATTTAAGTCAATATTAAACTCCTTTTTTACAACACTGAAGATCGAGTAGCTTATCAAAAAAATTGCTGGCTGTGTGTTAAAGGTTAAATCTAAATCAGATTTTGGACCTTCCAGTATTAGCTTAGATAATGGAAAATTTAAAGTTTCATCAGCCTCTTTAAAATAATTTTTTACCAAATCATATTTCTCATAAAAGGTTTTTCCCATTCCCACCTCTTGCGAGCCTTGTCCTGGAAAAACTACTGAAAACATTTAAAATTCACTATTTTTAAGTTATTTAGCTATTGTAATTAAATTATTATAATAGTATATCCACATTTTTTATATAATAACAAATATGAATTTATACGAACATACAATTATTGCTAGACAAGATACCTCACCAAGTGAAATCAAACTATTAACAGAAAAATACTCAAAAATTGTTGAAAAAAATAAAGGTGAAATAATTAAAACTGAAAATTGGGGCTTAATAAATTTATCTTATTTAATCAAGAAAAATAAAAAAGGAAGTTATATACACTTCAAAATTAAGGGTGATGGTAATATGATAGATGAATTAGAAAAAAATGAAGCTATCGACAAAAAATTATTAAGATACTTAACAATAAGAGTAAAAAAATTTGATTTAGACACAAACTATTTTAGTTCAAGAAAAGATGATGTCGGGGAAAAAAAAAGATAATATAAAGATTAATTATGCCTAAAAGACAAAAACAAATTGGTAACAAAAAAGGAAAACAAAGTAATTTTGCCAAGCTAAGCATTTTTCAACCTAATAAATATAAATTTAAAAAATCTTGCCCACTCTCAATTAAGGGTGCACCAGAAATAGATTATAAAAATATAAAATTATTAAAAAAATATATGTCTGAGAATGGCAAGATCTTACCATCCAGAATAACAAATGTTTGCCAAAAAAAACAAAGAGAGTTATCTCTGTCTATTAAGAGGGCAAGAAATCTTGCATTGTTATAATGAAAGTAATTTTATTAGAAAATATTAAAAAAATTGGCTCTATAGGTGAAATCATCGATGTTAAGAGAGGATTTGCGAGAAATTACTTAATTGCTAATCAAAAAGCTCTTTATGCCTCGAAACAGAATATTTCTGAAGTCGAAAGAATTAAGACTGAACTTTCAAAAAAAGATAACGAAAAAAAACAGGCTGCAAAGTCTCTTTTTGAAAAAATTAATAAAAAACAATATACTGTAAAAAAATTAAGTACAGAAAACAACGAACTCTATGGATCAGTAAAACCTACAGAAATCTCAAAGATGATATTTGAAAAAGATAAAGTTGATATTAAACCTTCAATGATACAACCGATGAATGAGATTAAATCGCTAGGTAAATTTAAAGTTAAAATTTATTTACACTCAGAAGTTGACGCTGATATTTTAATAAACGTTGAGTCTTCAGAGACAATCCAATAATTATACAATTTTTTCCCCAAGTCGTATTGTTAATATTTTTTAAATCAAAACTTTGGTATAAACAATTATGGAAGGAAACCTTAGTATTATAAAAGATAACTTTAAAGAACTTCCAAACAATATTGAAGCAGAACAAGCTGTCATAGGTTCTATATTGGTTTCAAACGAGTTGTTTGATGAAATTAATACAATTGTAACCAGTGTAAATTTTTATGACCCAATGCACCAAAGAATTTTTAATTCTATTGAAAGTTTAATATATAAAGGATTATTGGCAAATCCAATTACTCTTAAAAATTACTTTAAAGATGATAAAGACGATTTTAATATAGCAGAATATTTAGTTAAAATTACTAAGTTTTCAACTTCAGTAAGACAAGCAATAGAATATTCAAAAATAATTTACGATATGTTCGTGAGAAGAGAATTAATAAAGATTTCTGAGAAAACAATTGATGATGCAAAGTTAGCAGACCTTAATACAAGTGGACAAACAATTATTGAAAATTCTGAGAAAGAATTATTTAAATTAGCAGAAAAAGATTCTTTTGGTTCAACATTTATTAAATTTGATAAAGCATTAAAAGATACTATAGATATGGCATCTGCTGCCTATAAAAACGACGAGGGAATTGTCGGGGTTCCAACTGGACTAAGAGATTTAGATGACCGTCTAGGTGGACTTCATAAGTCAGACTTGATTATAATTGCTGGAAGACCAGGAATGGGTAAAACGGCTTTAGCAACTAACATTGCTTTCAATGCTGCCAAAAAACTACAGGAAAGTGGAAAAAAATCTTCAATTGCTTTTTTTTCTTTAGAAATGTCATCTGAACAATTATCAACAAGAATATTAGCTGAACAATCAAGAATTAAATCAAATGATATAAGACGAGGTAGAATTTCTGAAGAACAATTTGGTAAGTTTATAGAAACTTCAAAAGATATATCTGAACTTCCATTATATATAGACGAAACACCTGCAATAACTATCGCAGCAATGAGTAATAGAGCAAGAAGAATTAAAAGACTTGAAGGCCTTGATATGATTATCGTTGATTATATTCAGCTTATGAGAGGAACCACAAATTACAAAGATGGCAGAGTGCAGGAGGTATCTGAAATTACCCAAGGTCTTAAAGCCATTGCTAAAGAATTGGCTATACCTGTTGTAGCTCTTTCACAATTATCGAGGCAAGTAGAACAAAGAGATAATAAAAAACCCCAACTTTCTGATTTAAGGGAGTCAGGTTCAATAGAACAAGATGCGGACGTAGTAATGTTTGTTTATAGAGAGGCATATTACTTAGAAAATAAAGAGCCTCAGCCCGCAACAGTAGAGCATGCAGAGTGGCAAGCAAAAATGAATGAAGTGTCAAATTTAGCAGAATTAATTATAGGTAAACAGAGACATGGTCCAACTGGAAATGTATTCCTTGAGTTTGAGGCAATGTTTACTAAATTTAAAGATACTCAAAATACCTAAATTAAAATATAAAGGGCCTAATGTTTGCCCAATTTTATCAAAATGTCATTTTAAGAAATCCTAAATCAATATTTATCATATTAATAGCAATGCTATTAAGCTTTGGCAATTACTCAAAAGATTTTAGATTAGATGCGTCTTCAGAAACTTTATTGATCGAGGGTGATCCAGATTTAGAATATTTAAGAGAAATTACTGATAGATATGGATCGAAAGAATTTTTAGTTCTAACATATACGCCAAATGAAGAGATGATATCTGATAGTTCAATAAATAATTTATTGAGTTTAAAATATAAAATTCAAAGTTTAGATTGGGTTCACAGTGTTGTCACTCTCTTAGATATACCACTTTTGAATAATTCTGATGAATCCCTACAGGAAAGATTAACAAGTTTTAAAACCCTCAAAGACGAGGGTGTGGATAGAGATAGAGGTTTTAAAGAAATCCTCAATAGTCCTGTATTCAGAAATTTTGTTATTAGTGAAGACGGTAAAACTAGCGGAATAATTGTGAATCTAAAAAAAAGTAAAGAACTAAAAGACATCAAAAATAAGACAAGAAAAGAAATAGAGGACTTTAAAGATGACATAAAAAAACAAAACCATAAGAACATAATTGAAATAAGAAATGTAATTAAAAGCTATGAAAATATTGGAAAAATCTTTTTAGGAGGTATTCCAATGATTGCTGATGACATGATGACATTTATAAAAAGTGATATTATAGTTTTTGGGTTGGGTGTATTTGTATTTATTGTTTTTACATTATGGTTTGTATTTAGAAAATTAATTTGGATTATTGTCCCAATAAGTAGTTGCTTTTTTTCTGTCATAATAATGATGGGGATTCTTGGACTACTTAATTGGAAAGTCACAGTAATTTCATCAAACTTTATAGCTCTTATGTTAATTTTAACTATGGCGATGAATATTCATATGAGTACCCGTTTTTTACAGTTAAGAGAGAGCTTTCCTAAAAAAAATATTTTTGAACTAATTTCATTAACTACAGAAAAGATGTTTTGGCCTATTTTATATACAGTTCTGACTACAATAATTGCTTTTTTATCTCTAATATTTAGTGAAATAAAACCGATTATAGATTTTGGATGGATGATGACATTTGGCTTGATAACTTCTTTCATAATTACTTTTACTTTACTCCCTACACTAATTAATTTTGTTCCAGAGGGAAATATTTCTTTGGATAAATATAAAGAATCAGAAATAACTAGTTTTTTTTCTAAAATTTCACAAAACAATCAAATAACAATTTTTATTATTACTGGAATAATAATAATTATAAGTTTAATCGGTATAAGCCGTCTAGAAGTTGAAAATAGTTTTATCAACTACTTCAATAAAAAAACTGAAATATACAAAGGTATGAAGCTAATAGATGAAAAACTAGGGGGGACTACACCGTTAGAAGTAATTTTAAAATTTCCAGAGCAAAAGGACGAAAAAAATGAGGAGGATGATGAGTTTGAGGATTGGGATGATAATAGTGAAAACGATAAAGAAAAATATTGGTTTACTAAGGACAAAATAGATAAAATAGCTTCAGTACACAATTATTTAGATAGTCTTCCACAGATAGGTAAGGTTTTATCTTTTTCATCTATAATTGATGTTGCAACAATGCTTAACAATAATAAGCCACTGGGAAGTTTAGAATTGGGTGTTCTGTATTCTAAGATACCTGATAATATAAAAACAGAAATTGTTGATCCATACATCTCTATTAATGATAACGAGGCTCGTATTAGTCTAAGAATAATTGACTCACAAGAAAATTTGCGAAGAAATGATTTGTTAAGAAAGATTAACTACGACCTCAAAAATAAAATTGGATTAAAAGAAAATGAATTCAAACTTGCAGGTGTTTTGATCTTATTTAACAACTTACTTCAAAGTCTCTTTAAGTCACAAATTTTAACTTTAGGATTAGTCATGATTGGTATATTTGCAATGTTTTTAATTCTTTTTAGAAATATTAAACTATCTTTAATTGGAGTTGTGCCAAATTTTATAGCTGCTTTTTTTATACTAGGTATAATCGGTCTATTAGGAATCCCGTTGGATATGATGACAATTACAATAGCTGCAATTACTATTGGTATTGCTGTAGATAACAGCATCCATTACATTTATAGATTTAAAGAGGAATTTAATATTTTAAGGAATTACAAATCGACTATTAAAACTTGTCATGCTACAGTAGGTAAAGCTATTTTGAATACTTCAGTAACAATAGTTTTTGGTTTTTCAATATTAGTTTTATCAAAGTTTATTCCAACAATTTACTTTGGTATCTTTACAGGTCTTGCTATGTTGTTAGCAATGGTGTCAGTTTTGACCCTATTGCCATCTTTGATACTTTTTATAAAACCTTTTGGAAAATAATTATTAATGATTGAAATATTGAAGGAATTTTACAATTCCATATCGACTATAGATTTAATTTACTTAATTTTAACGATTTTATCTCTAATCAAATGTTATAGGAAGGGATTTGTACTTAGTATTTTAGCAATGAGCAAATGGTTATTTGCATATATCATGACACTAATTATTTTCCCAAAAGCAAAACCTTACGTAAAAGATACAATTGATAATGAATATATTTTAGATATTGTTTTGGGCCTTCTGATTTTTGTAATCATAATATTTCTCGTATTACTTATTAGTAAGGGGATAAGTAAAGCAATTAAGTATACTGGACTTGGAACGCTAGACTCTATATTTGGATTCTTTTTTGGTTTTGTAAGATCGTATATAATAGCTCTTTGCCTATTTTCAGCTATTCACATAGTCTATAATTATGATAAATGGCCGACAAATTTAGATAAATCATACATCTTTCCTTATTTAAAAAAAGGTAGTAATTATTTATTAAAAGAACTTCCTAATGAAAAAAATTATCAAAACTCAAAAGAAAAAATTGAAGAACTTTAATTCAAAATTTAAGGAGGAGTGTGGTGTATTTGGTATAAGCAATGCTAAAGATGCTTCAGCTTTGACTGCGCTTGGTCTTCATGCTCTACAGCATCGGGGACAAGAAGGATGTGGTATAGTTACTTTTGATGGTGAAAAATATTACTCAGAAAAAAGATTTGGTTTAGTTGGTGATAATTTTAATAAAGAAAAAGTACTAAATAATCTTAAAGGTGATTATGCAATTGGTCATAATCGATATAGCACTACGGGTAATAATACTCTTAGAAATATACAGCCTTTTTTTGCTGATACTAACGCTGGTGGTATCGGGGTTGCACACAATGGAAATTTAACAAATTCAATTTATCTGAGAAATAAACTAGTTGAAGATGGTGCGATATTTTATACTACCTCAGATACTGAGACCATTGTTCAATTAATAGCTAAATCGAAAAGATCTAAAACAATTGATAAGGTTGTGGATGCAATATTTCAAATACAAGGTGGATACGCTTTAGTTATGTTAACACAAACTTCATTAATTGGTGTAAGAGATCCTTATGGAATTAGGCCGCTAGTAATAGGTAAATTAGGAAGTAGTTATGTGTTGGCATCAGAGACCTGTGCTTTAGATATTATTGGAGCAAAATTTATAAGAGAAGTAGAAAATGGTGAAATTGTTTTAATAGAAAATAATCAACTATCAAGCATCAAACCTTTCCCCCCGAAAAAAATTAGACCATGCGTATTTGAATATATTTATTTTGCTAGGCCAGATAGTCTCATAAATAAAAAAACCGCTTATGAACATAGAAAAAATTTGGGAAAAGAACTTGCTAAAGAAAATGATATTGATGCGGATATAGTTGTACCCGTACCTGACTCTGGAAATGCAGCGGCTTTAGGATTTTCTCAAAGATTAAAGATTAATTTTGAACATGGATTAATAAGAAATCATTATGTTGGCAGAACTTTTATTGAACCAAGTCAGAAAATTAGAAGCTTAGGTGTTAAACTCAAATTAAACGCTAATGAAACAACAATTAAAAGTAAAAAAATAATTCTAGTAGACGACTCTTTAGTTCGAGGAACAACATCTCTTAAGATTGTTAAAATGCTTTATGATGCTGGAGCAAAAGAAGTCCATGTAAGAATAGCTTGCCCAGAAATTAAATATCCAGACTTTTATGGAGTTGATACACCAACTAAAAAAGAATTATTAGCTGCAAATAAATCAAATGATGAGATTTGTGAGTATATTGGGGCTAAATCTTTAAAGTTTTTATCTATAAATGGTTTATATAGAGCTATTGGCTTTGATAAAAGAAATGAAACTTATCCTCAATTAACTGATCATTACTTCACAGGTGACTACCCAATTAAGCCTGTTGATGAACTTGGTGATAGCAAGATTACTCAGTTATCTTTACTAAGCTCGGTATCAAACAACTAGATAATGAAAAAAGTTAGTTTTACAGAAATGAAAAAGGGGACCAAGGAAGACTACCTTTTTTTAGATAAACATGAAAAAGATTTTGCAAATAAGACTGCTGAAAGAGTCTTAAAATTTATGTCTAATCTCACTGAAACTTTGGAGGGCTATCAAATTTCTAGATTGGAGCATTCTCTTCAAAGTGCGACTAGAGCTTATAAAAACAAAGAAAGTGAAGAGATGGTAGTTGCAGCTTTATTACACGATATCGGAGATGAATTAGCACCAATGAATCATTCTGAGTATGCTGCTGCAATTTTAAAACCTTATGTTTCAGAAAAAACTCATTGGATAATAGAAAAACATGGTGAATTTCAAATGTACTATTATGCTCACCACTTAGGGGGCAACAGAAATAAAAGAGATAAATATAAAAATCATAAATATTACCAAGACACTATTAATTTTTGTGAAAAATACGATCAAAGTTCCTTTGACCCAAACTATAAATCACTTCCTTTAGAATTTTTTAGGCCAATGGTAAAAAAAATTTTTTCTAGAAAGCCATATTCTTTACTTTAAATCTATACATAAAGTATTATTAAGAAACAAATGATTACCTCTAAAGAACATATAATCAAATATTTCAAATCTGGAATAAAAGACACTAAAAATTTCAAAATTGGAATTGAACATGAAAAATTTTTATTCAATAAAAACGATAATAAAAGAATTAATTATTCAAAAATTAAAGAGATGTTTAATGCTTTGCTTGAATTTGGCTGGAAGCCAATTTCTGAAAAAGGCAATATAATTGGTTTAAATAAAAAAGGTAAAAATATTACACTTGAACCTGGAAACCAGATTGAATTATCTGGAGATAAATTAAATAATATACATGAAGCGTGCGCAGAGTCTCAGGACTATCTATTTGAATTGAGGCAAGTAACAAAAAAACTAAAGATAAATATTGTCAGTGCTGGTTTTGATCCAATTTCAAAGCTTAGTGAAATTCCGAATAATCCAAAAGAACGTTATAAACTAATGACTAAGAGTATGCCAGAAGGTGGTGAATTAAGCCTGGATATGATGTATCGAACTTGTGGGACGCAAATTAACATTGATTATGACTCTGAAAATGACTTTATTAAAAAGTTTAAGATTGTTAACTCGATTGTACCCATCACTATTGCTTTATTTGCTAATTCTTCAATCGTAGAAAAAAAAAAAAGTAATTATTTGTCATATAGGTCGAAGGTATGGCAAAACACTGCTAGAGGTGGTTTACCAAAAATTTTTTTTGAGGAATTAAATTTTGAGAAATATGCTGATTTTGTAATAAACTTTCCAATTTTGTTTATTAAAGATAATGGAAAATATGTATCTGGTAAAAAATATATCTTTAAAGATTTTATGAGTGGTAGAATTAATGAAATTAAAAATAAAATACCAGATGAAAATGATTTATCTACACATTTAAGTACAATCTTCACAGAAAATAGATTAAAGAAATATATTGAGATGAGATCTATGGATACATGTGGTTGGGATTGTTTATGTGCTGGTCCAGCATTTAATGTTGGAATATTGTATGGTAACATTGATGAAACTTTTGAAATTGTTTCTAAATGGGAAAAAAATAAAATAATCAATGCATATCTAGAGGTACCAAAAAAGGGATTTAATACCCAATTAATGGGTAAAGATCTTCTCTACTGGGCATCAAATTTATTGGATTTATCAAGAAAAGGATTGGAGAAAAGAGACAAACTAAATAAAACTAAAAAAAATGAAACTATTTTCTTAAATCATTTACAAACAATTATTGATAATAAAATAACAAATGCAGATCATATGATTAATAAATTTTCTAAAAACGAAGATTTAAAAGAATTGTATGATAAATAAAATTGTAGCTATTCAAGGAGATCATTTTTCTAAAATAAATCCTAATACAGATACAAGTATTTTTTTAGCTCACGAAATTCAGAGTAAAAATTATGAAATCTTTTATTATGAACCTGAATATTTGTCTGTCGTTAATTCAAAGGTTGTTGCAGAAGGTTATTTTGTCAAATTTAATTACCGTAAAAAAAAATTTTTTAAGATATTAAAAAAACACAAATTAAATCTTGCAAATTGCAAGTTTATTTTAATTAGACAAGATCCTCCATTTAATCTCAAGTATATTTCAACAACTTATATTCTTGAAACTATTAAAGATAAGGTAAAAATTATAAATGATCCTAGCTCTATAAGAAAAATTTCTGAGAAACTTTATGCTATCAAATATTTAAAATATATGCCCCCAACTATCTTTTCTCAAAATATTGACGAGATCAAAAAATTTTTTAAAAAAAATGAGAAAGTGATTTTAAAACCAATTCATAGCTTTGGTGGAAATGAGATTCATTTATTAAGCAAATTCAATCTCAAATTTATAAAAAAATTCATTAAAAAACATGAATACATAATTTGTCAAAAATATTTACCAAAAATAAATAAAGGAGATAAAAGAGTTTTTTTAATAAATGGTAAAGTTATGGGCGCTATATCAAGAGTTCCGAAAAAAGGATCATTCTTAAGTAATATGAGTAAAGGAGCAAAACCGATAAATACTCAGTTAACAAAAATTGAAAAAAAAATATCTAAATTGATTGCCAAAAATTTAAGAAAAGAAAATATTTTTTTTGCCGGAATTGATTTTATTGATCAAAAGTTAAATGGTGATATTAATGTCACCTCTCCTACTGGATTAAAAACATTTTATGATTTATCAAATATTAATTTAGCTAAAACTTTTTGGAAAGAACTTAAAGCTTGAAAAATTTGACTGATCAACAAAAAGGTTCTTTACTTGCATTTGTCGCAGTAATGTTTATTACTCCTGACTCATTATTTATTAGACTGTCTAGTATAGATACTTGGGGACTTGTTTTTTACAGAGGAATTATACCTTTTTTTGCAGTTTTTTTTGGAATGTTTTTAATTTACAGATTAAATTTTTTCAAAATTCTTATGACGAGTGGAATCCATGGCATAATCTATGTCATCACTTTTAGTATAACAAATATTACTTTCGTTGTTTCAATTCAAAATACAAACGTAGCAAATACTCTTGTAATGATTGCTACTGCACCCATGTTATCAGCTATTTTAGGTGCGATTTTTCTAAAAGAACCTCCAGATAAAAAAACCCTCATATCAATTATCATTACTTTTCTATCAGTAATTTATATTTTTTTTGATTCTCTTAAACTGGGAAATTTTTATGGAGATATTTTAGGTTTCATTACTGCTATCGGATTAGCAGTAGGTGCGGTGACTATACGCTCAGCAAAATCAAAAAATTTAGTGCCAGCAGCAGTCGTTGGAAAATTGTTTGTGGCAACCTTTGCTTTATTATTTGTTGAAAATTTTGCACTTATAAATCAAGATCTAATCATCGTGCCTTTAATGTGCATTCTTTGTGTGGCTATACCATTTGTCTTAGTAACTATAGCTCCAAGATTTATACCTGCTGCCGAAGTTAATTTATTTTTTTTATTAGAAACTATAATAGGTCCAATATGGGTTTGGCTAGTAATTAAAGAACAACCAAGTTTTGAAACCTTGCTAGGTGGTATTGTTATAATCATTACTATAGGTATTCACTCATTTTTAAAGCTTAGAAATGCTTAAGATTGTCACAATTAAGACTTGATTTAATAATACATCGCGAATAACTACACCAAATTTATGAATAAAGTTTTAAAAAGCTCGTGGGCACTATTTCTTGGAATGGGTTTTATAATGATGGCTTATGGTTTTCAAGGATCTCTTCTTGGAGTCAGAGCAGTTCAAGAGGAGTTCAGTTTAACTTCAACCGGCTTCATGATGTCAGGATACTTTGTGGGTTATTTTATGGGTGCTGCAACTATTCCAAGTATCATCTCAAAAGTAGGTCACATAAGAGTTTTTGCAGCTTTTGCATCTTTAGCCTCTTTAGTTATTCTTGTTCACTCAGTTCTTGTAAATCCATTCATATGGTTTTTGTTAAGAGTCTTAACGGGAATAAGTATGGTGTGTATTTATACAGTCGCAGAGAGCTGGTTAAATGATAGATCAAGTAATAAAAACAGAGGGAGTGTCCTTTCAATATATATGGTTATACTTTATGGATCGATTGGCATTGGTATGTTCTTGCTCAATTTCAATAGCCCTAAGAACTTTCAACCATTTATTTTGATTTCTGTAATAACATCTGCTGCTTTATTACCAATATTGTTAACAAAACAAAAACCTCCTACTTTTAAAAAAATTAAAGCAATGTCATTGAAAAATTTATATGAAGCATCCCCTTTTGGAATGGTAAGTTCTTTTTTTTATGGAACAATTCAATCTGCTGTTTTCACTCTTCTAGCAGTGTATGCAACTTCGATGAATTTCACCATATTAGAAATATCAATAGTTACATTTCTATTAGCTATTTCAGGTGCAATTGCACAATTTCCAATAGGTAAAGTTTCAGACTTATACGACAGAAGAAAAGTTATCATTATTAGTACATTTGGTGCTGCTATATTTGCAATAATATCTATAATTGTTTCTAGGCAAATGTATTTACCAGGTGGATTAGCAACTAGTAAAACTTGGTTTTATATTTCGTTTATCATTTTTTCATTTTGTAGTTTGCCAATGTTTTCATTAATTCTAGCACATACAAATGATTATATTTCTAGAGATAAATTTGTAGCTGCCGGAGCTGGTCTACAGTTTGTTTTTGGTTTAGGTGCAATAAGTGGTCCTTTTTTGTGTTCTATATTTATGGATATAGTTGGTCCAAATGGTTTTTTTATTTTTTTATTTTTCTTCCACACAATAATTGGAATATTTGGAATTTATAGAATGAAAATAAGACCAACTGCAGAAAATCCAGATTCTCAGTTTGTTGCAATGCCTCAGACAATTACACCTGCTGGAATAGAACTTAACCCTAACACAGAACACATTGAAGAGCCTTATTCAGATAAAGTAAAAGAAATATTAGAGAGAAAAGGTGTTGAGTATAAAAAAATAGATAAAGATACCGAAAAAAGTTAGGTGATAACTCTTTTAGTTATTCAAATAACAATTTCAGGTTGTATCTACCATAACCAAGGATGACTGTTAAATCAAAATTTTTATTGAAAAATTTTTTATATTTAGTGAAATAAACTTTAAAAAAAATGCCTCGAAAAAAAATTAAAACAAAAAAAACTACCAAAAACAATAGTCTTGGGAAAATTGCAAGTTTAACTACAAAATCAATTGGTAAAGCATTCGCAAATTATAAAAAAAATAAAGAGCTTCAAAAAATTAAGTTAATTAAGTTACAGAAATTAGAAGAAAAAAATGAAATTTTAAAAGAAAGAAAAGATCTTAAAAATTGGGAAGAAAAACTCAATAAAGAAAGCAATAAAATTAAAATGAATGAGGAAGATTTTAAGATAAGAGAAAAAAAGATAAACTCATTAGAGGAAAAACAAAAAATAGAGGCAGAAAGATTGGTAAAAAAAGATGAACACTTAATTCAAGTTGCTAAGCAATTAACAATTAGAGAAAAAGAGTTGGATATTCGTCAAGAAGAACAAAATAGAAAAGATATAGATCTTAAAGCAAGGGAGGAAGAGCAAAGACAAAAAGAACTTAAAGAGCAAAGAAAAAAAGCAAAAGAGTTAAAAATTTTAAAAATGGAAGAGGACAGAAAAAAAGAACTTGAATACGTAAAAATAAAAGAATGGGAAGAAAAATTTGATAGAGAAAAGAAGTTAAAAGAACAAAGGGAAATTTTGAAAGATCAAAAATTAAGAGAAATTGAATTAGAAAAAATGAGAAAATTTGATGAATTAGAAAATCAAAAGAATTCGATTGATTACGGATTAAAAAATCGATCAATTAATACAGAAAAAATTAAGCAAAAAGAACTTACTAGAGCGTTAGATAATTTCGATATTGATAAAACGAAAAAAAATTAAGTATATCAGCACTTAGAACTTAAATTAGCCGAATTTTAGAATAGTTTAGATGTTAAAAATTATCAAAGTTATTGTTTAGGAAAATAATCTTTAAGCTCTCCTTCTCTAAATACATCTGCGGTGCAACAGTGTAGGCCTCCTCCAAAAGCATAAGCGTCTCTCAGGTCAACAGGGATTACTTCCATTCCTAGCTTATCAAGTTGTTCTGCTTGATATTTTTCACTTTTTTCAACACATACCGTTTTAGGATCTAAAACTAAAACATTCATAGAGAGCCAAACAGATGAATAACATAATGGTGGTGGTTCATTATGAGCTGGTTGAGCAGCATCAATGATTTGCCAACCATTATTTTCAAATAACGTTCTTTGTTCTTTGGGCAGTCGTCTTTGAGGATTGTTAATTATAATTCCTTCTTTAATTGGAGCAAATGTTGCATCAATATGAATTGGATAAGGATCGCCTGGAAAATTTACAGTATGTACCCTGTGATTTGTGAAATGTCTTTTTAACCATTCAATTCCTTTCAAATTTGTAGTGAAGCCGTGTTGTACAACTAAGTCTTTACCAAAACGCAAAATATCAGCTGCATCAAAAAGAGGTTCCTCCTCTGTAGTAACAAAAAATTTCTTTTCAGTCCAATCTAACCTTTTTTGAACACCTATTTTATCAGACAAGTAATCCTTTCTATAGTCAGCGTCTGTTAGCCTTGGTTTAGGCGCACTTTCGTGTTTCATATTTCTATCCTCATTGAAATATTTTTGAATCAAAGGTCTATAATTTAAATATTCAAACCATCTACATCTATAACTCATAGTGGCCTCCAACATCTCATTTCCTACAGTCAAAATTATATCTCGAGCAGGCATGCATCCAAACATACTTTCAACTTCCCAGTCAGGAGTGGATATTTTTTGATTATGATTTACCGGAATTGGTCTATCAACTTTTATATCTCTTTTTTCCAAAATTGATGCGAAGTTATCTAATAATTCATTTGCTTTAGCTACAGTTTCTTTTGTACGTGGGCCATATTCGCCCTTCATGTCTGAGTCTTCAGGTACTTTCGCATCTAACGCCGGTTCTGGAGCTGGTATACAGCATCCATCTGCTCTACCTACTATTACATGCTTAAGTGGGTCCCATTCATTCCAACTATTGACTATTTTTTTTTCTTTAACCATAAAATCTACTTCTTAATTCAATGCAATAAATCTTCTATTAGTTCTCATGACCAAACTATAATAAGTAATAGATATAAATAGAAAAAATCCACCAATTATTGTATTTGTAGAGGGGACTTCATTTATTCCAAAAATTGGTAACCACACCCAAAAAATTCCTCCAATAACTTCGGTTAAAGATAACAAAGTTAATTCAGCTGCCGGGATGGCTCTAGAGCCAATAGAATATAAAATCAATCCGAAGCAGACTAATACTCCATGTAATGAAAATAAAGTACCGTTGTAGCTTGTGGAAAAAAATAATTGATCCTTGCTCAAAATAAATATAGAGGCAATAACGAAACAGAAAAGTCCAGAGATAGCAACAGTGGTAAATTTTGGTGTCTCTTTTCTCCATCGTAGAGTAACAGAGAAAATTGAAAAACCTATTGATGATGTCATCCCAAATACAAACCCCAATAAAGATGCTTTTCCAGTATTACCTAAAGCAATGATTATTATTCCAAAAGTTGCAAGAATTATAGAAATCCAAACATTCAGGCTTATTCTCTCTCTCAAAAAAAGGAAGCCCAATAAAGCCGTAAAAAAAGGCATTGCAGCAAGACATAATAAAGTTATAGCAGCAGAGGTATTAGTAATTGAGTAGATAAAACTAATCATTGCAATACCTAGCCCTAATCCGCCTATAATACCCGATACACCGATTTTCAGGTAATTTTTGTAAAACGCTATTCCTTCCTCAAAAAATAAGTAAAGATTCAAAATTATAAAGATTGTTAATCCTCTTCCAAAAATATACTGCCAGGGTACTAATTCTGGTTGATCCATATATCTAACAACTAGTGGGCCAAACGACCAGAGAATTCCTGCAAATAAAACAACTGGCACTGCTAGTTTATCATTTTTTATTTCTATCATACGACAATATTTAATTCTTATTAGTTCCAACTACAACAAAATTAAATTCTTTGTATAAAATAATTTAGGAAATTTAGGTATCTTATTATAAGATCTTATTTAAATTAAATATAATTTATGTCTTAAAAATTAATGGATTTAGAAATATTACAGATTGCATCAAAAAATAATAACCAAAAATTTCTTGAAAATCATACTCATAATTCAAGATTAAAAAATTCATTATGTGGTGATGAAATGCAAATTAAGGTAATAATAAAAAAAGATAAAATAGTTGATTTCGGCTATCAAGGAAAATGTTGTGTTTATTGCCAAGCATCTGCAAGTCTTTTATCAAGAATTTCAATAAATAAAGATAAGCTAAGAGTTGATGAAATATGTGATGATGCAAGATCTTACTTTGAGGGTGATTTTGAAATAATAAATAGAAAATGGAAAGATTTAGGTAAATTATTTAAGAAAAAAAATCTATCACGTAAAGAATGCATCTTATTACCTTTTAAAACCCTCAAGAAAATTGTGTCTAATTAATGTATGGATAATATTAAACAATCTTTTTTCGCGGGGTTTTTTTCAATTATCACTATAGGTATATTAACTCTTCTAACTTATAAAACAGAGTTTGGTGTTTTTTTAATTGCATCTTTTGGATCGTCAATGGTTTTATTATATGGTTATCCCGAAAGCCCCTTTGCGCAACCTAAAAATATTTTTTTTGGGCACCTGCTTACAGCTATAGTTGGTTTATTATTTTTATACCTGGTACCGCTACCTCTATACTTAATTATACCTGTCGCAGTGGGTTTCGGTGTAGGTTTAATGATACTGTTAAATGTAACCCATCCACCTGCTGGGGGCAACCCAATCATAGTCATTATGGGAAGTGTATCAATTGATTATATTTTAAATCCAATTATAATTGGCTCAATAATAATTCTTATTTTCGGTATAATAATTAATCGATTTATCCTAAAAAAAAAATATCCAAAGTTTAAATAATTTAATTGATAGCAACTTAAAAATAATGTTAGATAAGTTTTTGATAAATACATTTTAAGATACAGGAGATTAAATGAAAATATTGTGTATATTATACGATGATCCTAAAGGTGGGATGCCAAAATCCTATGCTTTATCAGAACTACCAAAGATAGAGAAGTATCCGGATGGAATGACACTTCCTTCGCCTAAAGGGAGAGATTACACACCAGGTCAATTACTTGGATGTGTATCGGGTGAACTTGGTTTAAGAAAATTTTTAGAAAGTAATGGACATGAATTTGTTGTTACAAATAGTAAAGATGGAGATGGTTGTGAGGCAGATAAACATATAGTTGATGCAGATATAGTTATTTCTCAGCCATTTTTTCCTTATTATTTAACTAAAGAGAGAATTGCCAAAGCAAAAAATTTAAAAATGGCGATAACAGCAGGTATAGGATCAGATCACGTTGATTTACAAGCTGCAATGGATAACAAAATTGACGTTGTTGAAGTTACTTACTGTAATTCAAGATCTGTTGCTGAACACATTGTTATGATGATTGTGTCAATGGTAAGAGATTACCATAATCAACATAGAATTGTTAATGACGGTGGCTGGAATATTGCTGACGCTGTTCAAAGATCATATGATGTTGAAGGTATGCACATTGGTACTGTAGCAGCTGGAAGAATCGGATTAGATGCTTTAAGAAAAATGAAACCATTTGATACACATTTGCACTATTTTGATAGACACAGATTGCCTGAAAGTGTTGAGAAAGAACTTAACTTAACATTTCATGAAACAGTGGAGTCTATGGTCAAAGTCTGTGATGTAGTAACAATTAATTGTCCACTTCATCCGGAAACTGAAAACTTATTTGATGATGCTATGATAAGTAAAATGAAAAAAGGTGCTTATATAGTAAACACCGCTAGAGGTAAAATTTGTAATCGTGATGCAATCGCAAAAGCTCTAAAGAGTGGTCAGTTGAGTGGTTATGCAGGAGATGTTTGGTTTCCTCAACCAGCACCAAATGATCACGTATGGAGAAGCATGCCTAATCATGGTATGACACCTCACACTTCTGGTACATCTTTAACAGCGCAATCAAGATATGCAGATGGTGTTAGGGAAATATTAGAATGTTTCTTCGATGGTAAAGAAATTAGAAATCAATATCTTATTGTAAAGGATGGTCAGCTTGCAGGTATGGGAGCTCACTCTTACAGTAAAGGTTCTGCAACTGGTGGTTCAGAAGAAGCAGCTAAATATAAGAAAAAATAAATTCTTTTCACATTATTAAAGGTAAGCTACATTACGTAGCTACCTTTAATAACATAGACTTGGCATAAATTTTTTGTATATGATAATTTATGCGATTATTAATTTTTTTAATCATTAAATTCTTTTTTATTTTTTCTTCTTTAGCCGATGAAAAAGAGAGAGCCTACTTTGCAGGTGGTTGTTTTTGGTGTGTTGAAGAGTCTTTTGAAAAACTTAATGGTGTAGAAGAGGTTTTTTCTGGTTATTCAGGTGGTACCACTGAAAATCCTACTTATAAAGAGGTAACTTACGGTAATACCGGGCATTTTGAAGTTGTTGAAATTATTTACGACAAGGAAATTATTTCATATGAAGAATTGCTAGATAACTTTTGGATAAATATAGATCCTTTTGATGCCTACGGACAATTTTGTGATAAAGGATATAGCTACAGGTCAGTTGCTTTTTATCAAAATAATAGTGAAAAGAATTTGATTGAGAAAAGTATACTTAAACTCGAAAAAAAATTTAATAAAAAAGTTGTCACTTATGTTAGAAAATTTGATAAGTTTTTTATGGCAGAAACTCGTCATCAAAATTATTATAAAGAATCTTTATTAAATTATGTGGCTTATAAAAAGGCATGTAGAAGAGAAGAGATTTTAAAAAGAATTTGGAGTAAATAGTTTTTTATGAAAAATGGTTTAAATTGGAATTTTGATAATTCTTACTCTAGACTACCAGACTCATTTAAAGAAACAATTGATCCAGTAAAAGTAAAAAAACCTGAATTAGTTTTATTTAATAAAGATTTAGCAAAGAACATAGACTTAGATTTTTCAAATATCAAAAATGAGGAATTATCAGCATTATTTTCTGGAAATTTATTGCCCAAAAATAGCAACTCAATTGCTCAAGCTTATGCTGGACATCAATTTGGTCATTTCACAATGCTTGGCGATGGAAGAGCAGTTTTAATTGGAGAACATCTATCTAAAAATAAAAAAAGGTATGATATTCAATTTAAAGGTTCGGGTAAAACTGCTTTTTCAAGAAACGGTGATGGTAGGGCAGCTTTAGGTCCAATGTTAAGAGAATACATTATTAGTGAGTCGATGCATCACCTAAATATACCAACTACAAGGAGTTTAGCGGTTGTAAAGACCGGTGAAAGCGTAATGAGAGATACCGAATTAATAGGTGCTATCCTCACAAGAGTGGCATCAAGCCATATTAGAGTAGGTACTTTTCAATATATTGCGGCGAGGAAAAATGAGGATGAACTTAAAATGCTTTTAGAGCACGTTATTAACAGGCATTATCCAAATATTGATAAAGCTAAAAATAAGTCAATAGAAATTCTAAAGATCGTTTTAGAAAAACAAGTTGATTTAGTTGTACACTGGATGAGAGTTGGTTTTATTCATGGGGTGATGAATACTGACAATATGAGTATTTCGGGTGAGACAATAGATTATGGACCATGTGCTTTCATGGATGTTTATGATCCTAAAACTGTTTTTAGTTCAATTGATAGAACTGGTAGATACGCATACTGCAACCAGCCTGTTATCACAAAATGGAACCTAGCAAGGTTTGCCGAATGTCTTATACCTTTAATTGATAAAGATCAAAACAATGCAATTAAAATAGCTACAGAAATCATAAATTCATTTGAAAAAAAATATGAGGAAAAATGGCTTAATATGATGAGAGATAAGCTCGGACTATTCGGAGATGAAAAAAATGACCAATCTTTAATTTTAGATCTACTAACTTGGATGCATGAAGTCAAAGCTGATTACACCAATACTTTTTGTCATTTAATGGGTGAAAAAATTGAGTTGAAAAAATATTATGAAGATAAAAGATTTCTAAATTGGACGGAAAGATGGAAAAATAGACTGAAGTTAAATAACAATTCACCCGAAAAATACTTACAATTAATGAGAAGTGTCAACCCACTAGTGATACCACGTAATCATAAAGTTGAGGAGGTGCTTGACTCAGCCAACCAGAATGATTTTAGGCCATTAACAAAATTAATAGAGATATTATCTAAACCTTATCTTCAAAACCAAAAAATAATTGAATATCAATTACCTTCTAATCAAAAAGAAAAATATCAAACTTTTTGTGGAACTTAATCAAAGGACATAAGGTTCATGTCTTGCTTTTTTTCCTAAAACCCTTTCAACTGCCATATTTGAAATATCAATTGATTGATACGAACCAGTCGTAATTAATTCTGTTAATGCTCTACCAATTCCAGGTGCTTGCATTAAGCCTCTTCCTGTAAATCCAGTGGCTAAATAAACATTATCAAATTTTGGATGTTTCCCAACTACAGCATTATTATCCAATCTGTTACAATCATAATATCCAGCCCACCCACCAGTTAATTTAAGTTCTTCAAATGCTGGCACTCTTTTAGCAAGAGCAGGCCATACCAACTCTTCAAAATCATTCCAAGCAGGTTCTAAATCCTCAGCGTCAAATACAGATTTGGGTGATCCTGCTAAATACTCGTTGCCCTCTGGCCTCCAGTAAACTCCTGTTGTTAAATCTCCTGTTAATGGCATTTCTGGAATATGTTTTGGGCACTTAACCCTAAAGACAGTGTGTTTTTGAGGCTCTACCGGGATATCTTCTAATAATTCTTTAGTCCAACATCCTGCGGCAGAGATAATTGTTTTGGCTTTAATTTCTGAGATGGATTTTACCTCTCCTTTTATAAAATTTGCACCCAACTCGATTGCTTTACTTTTCAAAGCACTATGAAACATAAATGGATCTATCCACCCTTCACTTTGATTATCTGTAAAGGTGGCTGTTTCAATCCCATCGCTATTAATATATGGAAAAAACTTCATTAGTTCTGAACCTTTTATGTTTTTAGTTCCAGCCTCACAAGCTTTATGATTTTCAAGTGCTTTGTATTGTTCCTCTGCATGCTCAGGTCCAAACATCAATAAATATCCGTTGGTTACCATGCTTGCAGTAGGTTTAGGATTTTTTTTTGTTTTTAATAATTCTGAAATTTGAAAAATAAACTCTCTAGCAAACTTTCCAAGTAAAATATTTTCCGTTTGATAGAACTGTCTTCTAAAACCACCTAAAGATAAAGGGAAAGACGCAGATTTATAGGACGGATCTCTTTCAATTACTTTTACTTTTCTTCCTTCTTTTGACAAAAAATAAGCAGCTGATGTACCTATTATTCCACCGCCAATTATAACAACATCATCCATTTTAATTTAATAGAAACAAGTTAAAGTTAAGAAATAAAGCATAGCTGCACCAAAGTAAATATGGAATCATGAGATAATAGCTCACTAAATTGACACGTTTAAACCTCAAAAGAAGAACAATTATAAAAAAAATTAAGATCACCAAAACAATCATTGCTAAAAAAATTTGATGAAGACCAAAAAAAACGATACTCCAAGTTGTATTAACAATGATATGGAGAAAATAAATGTAAACAGTGTTCGTGTCTTTGTTTTTACAATGCCAGAATATCCATATAGCAAAGGTCATCATTAGATATAAACTTGTCCAAACAGGTGCAAAAACCCAGTCTGGAGGATTATAATTTGATTTAATTATCTGAGAATACCAGGGCTCTTTATAATTAATTGTAATAAATGCACCTATAAATGATGCCGAAAAAGTAATTATTAGGAAAAATATGAATGATAAAAATTTATTTTTTAACATTTAAGTATTATACATTTTAAATAATGAATAAAAAAACAATTTGGATAACTGGTGGAAGCACAGGTATTGGAAAAGCATTAGCAATAAAATTTGCTAATGAGGGTTGGAATGTTGCTATATCTGCAAGAAGAGAAAGTCTGCTTAAAGAAATTGCAGAGAATCACCAAAATATTAGCTCGTTTCCATTAGATGTCACAGACAAATCAAAATGTCATGAAGTATTTAAAGATATTATTAATAAGTATGAAAATATTGATATTTGTTTTTTTTCAACTGGAACATGGGATCCCAAAAAAGAAAAGGATATCGATTTAGATCAAATAGAAAATGTATTTAAAGTGAATTTTTTTGGAACTTTAAATAGTATTAAAAGTGTGGAAAAATATTTTAAAGATAAAAAAAGTGGTACAATAAGTATAGTTTCATCCATAGCTGGATATAGAGGTTTACCAAATTCAACAGGTTATGGACCATCAAAATCAGCATTAAACAATCTTGCCGAAAGTTTATATTTTGATTTTGGTAGATCAAATGTACGTGTTTGTTTAGTTTCACCAGGATTTATTAAAACACCTATGACAGATAAAAATGATTTTAAAATGCCTTTTTTAAAGACAACCGAATATGCAGCAGAAAAAATCTATGATGGCTTAGTAAATAAAAAAGTTTTTGAAATTCATTTTCCTAAATCTTTAACTATTTTACTTAAAATATTTAGTTTTTTACCAAGTAAAGTTTATTTTGGTTTAGTAGGAAGAATGACCAAATATCAAAAGAAAAATTAATCTTTTACAAACACCACTGTCAATTCAGCAACCTTAAAACCAAATTTAGTCATAGTGGCTCTATTTATAGCTACACGATCATCTTGTTTGAAAATCCAATCGTCAAAAGTGATTTTAATTTCTTTTCCTTTCACTGGAACTAATAAAACATATTCAAATTTAAATGCTGGTCCGTATGAAAATCCTTTCGCTTTTCCTACAACATCACCTGCGGTACCTTCATAATTATTTTCATCAATTTTTGTTATCTGCCATTGTCTTGTTTGAATTTCACCATCGTCCCAATTAAATTTTTCATCAAGAATTAATTTTTTTCCATCCCATTTTCCATCCAAATCAGCAGAAAATTGTCTTGTTACTTTACCAGATCTATTTTGAAGCACACCCCACGCTTTAACGTTACCGGACAAGTAATTTTCAATAATTAATCTTGGTTCTTTATTTTTAAAATCTTCTGGTTTCATTGCACTTTTTTTTGAACAGCTTGTAATTAAGATTAAAGAAATTATCAATAAAATTGATTTGATTAATTTAGAGAATTTCATAAATCACCTCTTATTTATTTGTTTTGTAAAGAAAATTGAATTAAGTCAATATTTTTAGATTTAAAGCCTGCTTCACAATAGCATAAGTAAAATTCCCACATTCTTTTGAAAGTTAAGTCGAATCCCTGTTTTTTGATTAAGTCCCATTTATTTATAAATTCATCTCTCCACATAGATAGAGTGTTTGAATAATGGTCTGCATAGGACTCATAAGATTTAATTGTCAAATCATTTTGAGATATATATTTATCAATACTATTTTTATTTGGAAGAAATCCGCCTGGAAAAATATATTTCTGTATAAAATCCTGCTTATTTTTATATCTTTGAAAAAGCGAGTCATCTATTGTGATAGCTTGAATGGCTGCAGTTCCATTACTTGATAAATTATTTTTTAAAGTTGAAAAATAACTCGCTAAATAATTTTGTCCAACCGCTTCAATCATTTCAATTGAGGCGATCGAATTATATTTGTAATTTATGTCTCTATAATCTTTAATCTCAACGTTGACTTTCTCATTTAAACCACATTTATGAATTCTTTGTTTGGCATATTCATATTGTTTTTTTGAGATGGTAATACAATCTAATTTCACATCGTATTTCTTACCAAAATATTCAGCAAAACCTCCCCATCCACAACCAATCTCTAAAACTCTATCACCATTTTTAGGCTGAATTAAATCAATTAATTTTTGATATTTGTTATTTTGTGCATCTGACAAATTTTCTGATTTTTTATCAAAAATTGCACTTGAATAAGTTAATGTTTTATCAAGCCATAAAGAAAAAAATTCATTACCTAGGTCATAGTGT
Organism: uncultured Pelagibacteraceae bacterium; assembly: GCA_902594255.1. GTDB lineage: Bacteria > Pseudomonadota > Alphaproteobacteria > Pelagibacterales > Pelagibacteraceae > Pelagibacter. The sequence goes on along the minus strand of CACJLN010000003.1, from coordinate 58,041 downwards.
TTTGCAATGTTAAGTTTACTTCTATATTTTGTGTTTTTTATAAAAATATTTCTAAAAAAGTTGATCAGAGGTAAATCTAATAATCCAGAGAATTTATGAATTTCATTTATATTCCTTGCCGTAATTTCTATAAGGTCTGATAAATTTTCAGTTTCAAATTCATCACGCATATAAGATTCTGCAAATCCGATACTGCCATTTTTAATCAAGTTGAAAGTAAAGTTAGACTTTTTTATTATAATTTTTGATCTTAAAGGTGATTCTGGATCTCCAAATTTAAAATTTTTACCGTCATGATTTTTTAATTCTAAAAAACCATATTTTAAATTTTTTAGTTTATTAAATACAATCTTATCTGATAGATTTGATATATTCATTAGCTTTCAAAAGTAACATTATTTTTTATTTTTAATTTTCTTTTTAGGTATTTAATTCCTTTAGTCCACAATTTAAACGCTTCAAAATGTATCGCAGAAATAATCTTGAACGTCATTAATGGATGTTTAACGTAAGATTTTAGTAACTCTTTTGAGTTGAAATCTACTCTTCTGCCATCTTGAGATGCATATAGTATTTTACCTTTAGTATCATATTGATTTATAATAATAGAAATATTTTCCTTAGGTTCTAAATTTTTGAAAAAGTAATTACAATTCATTTCTATAAATGGTGACACATGAAATTTTTTAGAACAATTGTGTCGAATAAATTTATTATTTTCTTCAACTTTAAATATGTAAGTGTGTTGCTCATTAAATGTGTTTTTTACCTCGTATAATACAGATATTAATTTCTCATTATTGTCGTAAATATAAAAAACACTTAAAGGGTTAAAAACGTATCCTAATATTCTTGGATAGCACAGAAGTCTAATCTTAATATCTTCAAATTGAATATTATTTAAATTTAAATTTTTTTTAACCCATTCAATTAAGGACGAACCGTCTCTATCACCATGATCTTTTTCAAAAAAACTAATGAGATTAAACTTATTATACGAAAAAAAATTGATTTTTTTATCTAGACTTTCTAATTCAGATAAATCTATTAATAATGAAAATACGCTATATTTAAAGTAATGATTTTTTGGTTTAAATCTCTTATGAATTACTGTGCCGTTATAAATTGAGCTATTCATTTAAGTTTTTGAGCATTTCAATAGAGGACTTTATTCCATCTTCATGAAAACCATAACCAAAATAACTACCACAAAACAATAAATTTTCTTTATTTTGAATATTTTTTAAATTTTTTTGATTATCTAAGGCTTTTTGATCATAATAAGGATGAGTAAATTCAATTTTTTTATAAATTCTTTCATTTGGAATTTCTTTTAAAGGATTTAGTGTGAGAAAAATATTCTTTTCACAATTAATATTTTGTAAAAGGTTCAACCAATAAGTTAATGAACTTTTGTTTAAATTTTTGGGATCAACATAAGTATTCCATGATGACCAAACTTTTTTATTTTTTGGCATTACACTCTCATCGCAATGTAAAACTGCGAGATTTTTTTTGTAATCAAAATTAGATAAAGTTTTTATTTCTTGGTCAGTGGGATTTTTAATGAGGGATAGTGCTTGATCTGCGTGAGTAGCTAAAATAACTTTATCATAATCAAAAAATTCATTAGCTCCTCCATAATAAACTTGAACTCCCGATGAAACTCTTTGAATTGAATTTATCTCGTAGTTTTTAAAATACTCACCACTTATTTGAGATAATACTTTATTTACATATGTTTTGCTTCTATGAGCTACTGTATACCATTGGGGTCTATTACGTAGTTTAAATAGGCCATGGTTTTGGAAAAATTTTAAAAAAAAATTCATAGGCATTTTTCCAGCTTCATATGGGGGCATTGACCAGATAGCAGACACCATTGGAATAATATGATAATTGATAAAACTTTTTGACCATTTATTTTTTTTTAAAAATTCGTCTAAGGTTATTACTTGATCAATATTTGAAATTTTATCACATAATTTATAAAATTTTAATATTTCTAAAAACATTCTTATAAATTTAATATTTAAAAAATTTGATTTATTAGCAAAAATTCCTTTAAGACCTTTGCCACAATATTCAAAATTAGTTCCCTCAACAGAGACAGAAAATGACATATCACTTTTTTCTATTTCAATATCAATTTCATTAAAAAAATTTATTAAATTTGGATATGTAAGATGATTAAAAACTATAAAGCCTATATCAACAGGAATTCTTTTTTTATTTTCGATAACATCGATGGTATAAGAATGTCCTCCAAAGCGATCTTCCTTTTCAAAAAGATCAACATGGTGTTTTTTTGATAAAAAATAACTCGCACTTAATCCTGAAATACCAGAACCAATTACAGCGATTTTCATTAATTAAGCTGCGTCTTCTTTAAACTCATCCATACTTGGACATGTACAAAAAATATTTTTGTCACCGTAAACATTATCGACTCTTGCTACTGGTGGCCAAAATTTATTTATTCGTAAAAATTTAGCTGGATAGGCTGCTTCTTCTCGAGAATATTTGTGCTTCCAATCGTTCGATGCAAGTTCAGTGTCAGTATGAGGAGCATTTTTAATTGGGTTATCAATTTTATCAAATTTACCAGATTTAATATGATCTATTTCTTGTTTTATTTTTATCAAGGTATCACAAAATCTATCAAGTTCAGATAGGCTTTCACTTTCAGTAGGTTCTATCATCATTGTTCCAGCTACTGGCCATGACATTGTTGGTGCATGAAAACCAAAGTCAATGAGTCTTTTAGCAATATCCTCTTCAGTTACACCTGTTTCTGATTTAATCTTTCTAATATCAATAATGCATTCATGTGCGACATTACCTTTTGATCCTTTATACAAAATTGGAAAGTGATTTTTAAGTCTATTAGCAATATAATTTGCATTTAAAATAGCAATTTTTGTTGCAAGTTTTAATCCTTCGGAGCCCATCATTTTAATATACATCCAAGAAATTGATAAAATACTTGAGCTACCCCAAGGTGCTGCTGAAACCGCTCCTATTCCAGTTGCAGGTCCACAATCTTTTACGACTGGATGATTTGGTAGATACGCTTGTAAATGTTTTCTACATGCAATAGGTCCCATACCGGGTCCACCTCCACCATGTGGAATACAAAATGTTTTATGTAAGTTTATGTGACAAACATCAGGACCAAAATTTCCTGGTTTTGCAATTCCAACTAAAGCATTTAAGTTTGCTCCATCCATATAAACCTGACCTCCATGTTTATGAATTAAATCACATATATCCTTGATCTTCTCTTCAAAAACTCCATGAGTAGATGGATAAGTTACCATTAATGCTCCAAGATTTTCAGAATGTATCTCTGCTTTTTTCTTTAAATCCTCAAAGTCAACATTTCCCTCTTTATCACAGTTAACTACTACAACTTTCATTCCAACCATTTGAGCACTAGCAGGATTGGTTCCGTGGGCTGAGCTGGGTATTAAACATATATTTCTATTTTTATCGCCTCTATCCATATGATATTTTCTAATTACCATTAATCCTGCGTATTCACCTTGAGCACCAGCATTTGGCTGAAGTGAAACACCAGAAAAACCTGTGATTGATCTTAGCCAATTTTTAAGATCAGTAAATAATGTTCTGTAACCCTCCATTTGCTCGACAGGCACAAACGGATGCGGCTCAGCTAATTCTCTCCAAGAGATAGGTATCATTTCTGCAGTTGCATTTAATTTCATAGTGCATGAGCCAAGGGCAATCATAGTTCTGTTAAGAGCTATATCTTTATCCTCTAACTTTTTGAGATATCTAAGCATTTCTGTTTCTGAATGATATGAATTAAAAACAGGATGTTCTAAAAACTTTGAAGTTCTCAATAGCTTTTCAGGTAAATTAGGTAAACTTACTGTGGGATCCTCTTTTTTTATTGATTCTGCTGCATTAAAAATTTTCAATAATTGATTCACTCTATAAACATTTTTTTTTTCGTCAAAAGAAACAGCAAGCATTTCTGAATTTACTTTTCTAATATTAACTTTTTGAACCAAAGCATTTTTAAAAATTTGATCAGTTTTCTCTTTAGTAATAATTGTTACAGTGTCAAAAAAATAATCTGAATAAATTTTGTAGCCAGACTGTTTTATTTTATCAGCAAAATTTTTTGCTAACTGAGATACTCTCTCAGAAATATTCTTAATTCCGTCTGGACCATGGTAAATACAATATGCTGCTGAAACAATTGCTAATAAAGCTTGAGCAGTACAAATATTACTTGTAGCTTTGTCTCTTCTAATATGCTGCTCTCTAGTCTGCAGTGACAATCTATAAGCTTTATTTCCATGTCTATCTACAGAAACACCAACTATTCTTCCTGGCATAGATCTTTTATATTCATCTTTTGTTGCAAAAAAGGCTGCATGCGGTCCACCGTAACCCATTGGTATACCAAATCTTTGTGAGCTTCCTACTGCAATATCAGCTCCAAGCTCTCTTGGTGTTTTTAGTTTAGCAAGTGCAAGAAGATCACATGCTAAAATTGCTTTACCGTTTTTTTTATGAATTTTACTTATTGCTTCACTAGGATCTTTAATATCACCCAAGGTCCCAGGGTACTGTAAAATTCCACAAACAATATCTACTTTTAATTGTTCTAAAACCTTATCCTCGTTTCCAACAAGAACTTTTAGACCCATTGGCTCTGCCCTTGTTTGAATGACATCAATTGTTTGTGGATGACAATTTTCTGAGACAAAGACTAAATTACTATCACTTTTATTTAGTCTATGACTTAAACCCATAGCCTCTGCAGCTGCTGTACCTTCATCAAGTAGGGACGCATTAGCAATATCCATTCCAGTAAAATCAACTATCATTTGTTGAAAATTTAATAGCATTTCCAATCTACCTTGAGCTACTTCTGGCTGGTAAGGTGTGTAGGACGTATACCATCCTGGATTTTCTAATATATTTCTTAAGATTACATATGGCGTATATGTTCCATAATAACCCATACCTAGAAAGTTTGAGTAAATTTGGTTTTTTTTTGAAATTGCCTTTAATTTTCTTAATGCTTCATATTCTGAATTTGACTCACCAATATTTAGTTCACCTTTAAATTGGATTTTTTCAGGAACGGTATTGTCTATTAAATCATCCAGTGATTTATATTCCAATTTTTTAATCATCTTTAATTGTTCTTCTTCAGAGGGACCAATATGTCTTTTTAAAAAATCTTTTTGCGAATTATGTAACATTATTAATCGTTCTCCTTTGCAAACTTATCGTAATCTTCTTTGTTCATTAAAGACTTTATCTCTGACACATCTTTAATCTTTAATTTAAAAAACCACGCGCTGTTTTCTGGATCTTGATTTATCTTTGAGGGATCATCTACAATGGCTTGATTAGTATCAACCACTTCGCCGCTTACTGGTGTATATACGTCACTAGCAGCCTTTGTCGACTCAACAACACCTGCTGTTCCATCTTTTTCTACACTAGAACCTTTTTCTGGAAGTTCTGCAAATACAATATCACCTAACATTTCTGTTGCATGCTTTGTTATGCCAATTGTAGCAACATCGCCCTCTAATTTTATCCATTCATGTTCTTTAGAATATTTAACTTCACTCATTAATTTGCTCCTTTTACATAACTTTTTTTATAAAACGGTAAACTACAAATACTTGCTGCATATTTTTTACCTCTTACCTCTAAAAATACTTTAGTATTATTTTTTGAAAATTTATTTTCTACATAGCCCATCGCTACAGGTCCATCAACACTTGGACCGAATGTTCCACTGGTAATTTCACCAATATGAACATCTGACTGATTAAATATTTTTGTTTTTTCTCTGGCAATTATTCTTCCCTCAGGTTTAATTCCAACTCTAATTTTTGTAACACCATTGTTCAATTGTTTAATAATAATGTCCGAACCAATAAAGTCTCCTTTGGATATTCTCTCTTTTGAAATTGCCCATTTTAAATTTGCTTCCACTGGTGTTTTATCTTTATCAAGATCATGACCATACAAACATAAGCCAGCTTCTAACCTTAAAGTATCTCTTGCTCCTAAACCCACAAGTTTGGAACCTTTGTCAATCAATTCTCTAGTTAATTTATCTGCAAAATTATTCGGGATTGATATCTCAAAACCATCTTCACCTGTATATCCAGATCGAGTAATGTATACTTTTTGATTATCAAATAAGAACCAATTACCAGACATAAAATTTAAATCTTTTACCTGACTAAAAACTTCATTTAGGATTTGTGATGACTTAGGTCCTTGAATTGCTATTAAAGATCTATTTTCATCTAAAACCATTTTGTATTTTTCGTTTAACAAGTCCTTTAAAATTTTAAAATCATCGTTTTTACATGCCGCATTAAGAATTATCAAAAAACCTTCACTAATTTTTGTAATTATTAAATCATCTTGTATCCCAGCATTTTTATCCATTAAAAAGCTGTACTTAGAATGATTTAGTTTCAAATTTTTCAAATTTAATGGAAAAATTTTTTCTAAATCTTTAATTAGTTCATTACCACCGTAAATAAATAATTGGCCCATGTGTGAAACATCAAAAATGCCAGAGTGATTTCTTGTGAATTTATGCTCCTCTACAATACCTTCAGAATACTGAATTGGCATATGATAACCCGCAAATTCTACGAACTTTGCATTACAATCTTGATGTAATTTATAAAGCGATGTTTTTTTTGTGTCCATATTAACTCATTATACCCATCTGTATATTTGCCTGAGAGTTTTGCTCCTTCGGCGAGAATTAAATCTCTTTCCAGAGTTAATATATTACGGTCCTTTTTGCCTGAGAGATTCCTGGGTGGTTGCTCCTTCGGCGCTACAATAATCTGCAGTCTCTCCCGTAAGTCGATAGTCCTATAAGTGACTTAAAATGTCAATTGGAAACGATTGCCTTTGGTTTTTTTAAAAGCGTATAAAACTGAAGTAATACTGCAAAAAGTATTATTGCCCCTCCTATCAACCCATATAATGATGGAATTTCGCTTACAAAAAGAAAAGCCCAAATAGGACCAAGAACAGATTCGGATAACATGATTATTCCAACCATTGCCGAAGGGGTTGTTCTTGCTCCAATAGTTATAAATATAAAACCAAAACCTATTTGAAAAAATCCAGCTAAAAATCCTAAAAAAATATCATGAGTTGAAATCATTATAGTAGGTGAAAGTAATAAACCAATAAGACATGAGCTTATACCTGCAACGAATTGTGCTGGTACCATATCAACAGATGGAAATTTCCTAACAATCATTATTAAAACTGCAAAGGTAATTGGCATTGTGAAAGCTGCTAAATTTCCAGATAATTCTCCTGGAGATAATGAATTTCCAACCATCAACAATACTCCAGAAATTGCTAAAATAATTGAGATTAACGTAATTAAGTTAATTTTTTCTTTTAAGAAAAAGAAACCAAATATAGCTAAAAATAAAATTTGAAGTGATATTATAAAATTTGTATTGGCAACCGTAGTATTATACATGGCAAAAACATAACCACAAAAACCGATGGATAATATTAATCCTCCTATAAAACCTGGTAATCCAGAATTATAAAATGATTTTAAAACTTTTTTTCTATAAACGATTATCAAAAAAGTTAATACAGTCAGAGAAAAAAATAATGATCTCCAAAATAATATCTGCCATAATGTTGCTCCTTCAAAGGATTTTACTATTAGTCCACCAAAACTTAAACTAAGAGCACCAAAAAATATTAGTAATGGGCCAGGTAAACTTTTTAAAATATTCATTAAATTTTTGAAATTAAACTTTGAGTTTCTAGGTCATACAACTTAAAAAGCGTTTCTGCACTATTTAAATCGACCTCTTGAAATTTGACTCTTGAACCAGGAGTCAATTGTACTAATTTGTCATAATCAGCACTTATAACTACACCAATTTTAGGATAACCCCCTATGGTACCATGATCTGAGAGCATAATGATTGGAAAACCATCAGCTGTCACTTGTATCACACCCTTAATTAGGCCTTCAGATCTAATATTAGTTTCGAAAATATTTTCAATTTTTTTCCCCTCTAATCTCATTCCCATACGATCAGATAATTTGGAAACTTTAAATTCATTTTTAAAAAAAATTTCCTTACCCTCTTCAGAAAAATAATTAAAATTTGTTCCTTTGATTACTCTAATGTTTTCTATTTTCGTGTTAACATAATTCAATTTTGTATTCATAAAGTTTTGATTTATTTTTTTAATATTAATTTTTTGATTAGTAGTTAGCTTTTTCCCATTGTTAGATCCTATATTTGCTTTAGTGTTTGTTGAACAGCTAGACCATTGAAATTTTAAATCAAATGTACCGCTTATTGCTAGATATCCATATACAGATTTATTAGTTGATATAATATCTAGCTCGTCATTATTTTCTAAAATAAAAGATTGGTAACATTTTCCATCAACTAAATTATCACCTTTTTTAATTTCAAAACTCACATCTCCAGTGATAGCGATATTTATCGGGCTGCCATGATATTTTAAATGAGGGCCTTGGTAAGCAAATTCTATCACTGGATGGTTATGATTGTTGCCTGTTAATTTGTTCGCTAATAAATAATTTCTATTATCCATAGCTCCACTGAATGGGATTCCTATATGATAGAGGTGGTTTCTTCCAAGGTCTTGGAACGTTGAATTAATACCAGCTCTTATAATTTCAAAATAATTTTTATTCATGATAATTTTGATATTTCTCTTTAGTAATCCTTTTGAATGTGACTAAATCACCTGGATTGATTAAGTTAGGTTCTTTTTCTTTAGAATTATCGAAAATATTTAATGGAGTATTACCAATTATATTCCAACCCCCAGGGCTTTCAAATGTATATATATTTGCAAATTGCTCCGTTAAACCAATTGAACCTTTTGGGACCTTAACTCTAGGAGTATCAAGACGTTTTGCTCTAAGATTTTCCTCTAAATCGCCAAGAAAGGGCATTCCTGCAATAAAACCTGTCATGTAACAAAAAAATTCCTTTTCAAAAAAATTTTCATAAATTTTTTCTTTTTTTATATTGAGTATTTCTTCTAATCTTTCTATATCTAGTGAAAATTCTTTTTCACAACAAACAGGAATCTCAAACTTTTTATTTTGAATATTATCGCTTTTGGTAATTTCAATATTATCAATAACTTTTTTAAGTTTATTAAAATTAATCTTTTTAAGATCAAAAGAGATAATTAATTTATTATATGACGGGGTAATATTATTAACCCCTAAAATATTTTTTTTTCTTATAGTTTTAAAATATTTTATTACTTGAGTATTAGTCTCTCTATTTACCTCTTTACCAAAATCACAATATAAAGCTGCGTCACCAAGATTCGATATATTTTTTATCATGCCATGTTATACTGAAGAATAGTGAGTATTGAAATTAATATAAATTGTGATTTAGGCGAAAAATCTAAACATCATTCTAATAAGCATGATCCTGACTTACTCAAAATAGTCAATTCAGCAAACATAGCATGTGGTTATCATGCGGGTGATAAGGAAACTATGAATAAGGTTATAGAAATATCAAAAAAAAATGGTGTTAGTATTGGAGCGCATCCATCTTTCAATGATCCTGAAAATTTTGGTAGAGAACGAATGAATTTATCTTCTTCTGAGATAGAAAAATTAATAATTGATCAATATGAAATTCTTCAAACAATTTCATCTAACCATGGTGAAAATGTTACCCATATAAAACCTCATGGTGCTTTAAATAATATGGCGTGCGAAGATATCAATTTAGCAACTATATTAGCAAAAGTAATCAAAAGTATAAATCCGGAATTAATTTATTTAGTGCCAACTGGATCTAAAATGGAACAAGCTGCTAAAAAGTTAGATATGAAAATTGCCTGTGAAATATTTGCGGATCGAAATTATGAAGACGATGGTAACCTAGTTTCAAGAAAAAAACCCAATGCTTTAATTACTGATCCCGAATTAGCAAAAAAACATGTATTAAGCATGGTAAAAAATCAGGCACTTAATTGTCACAGTGGGAAACAAATACCTTGTGAAATTGACTCTGTTTGCATACATGGTGATAATTTAAGTTCGTTAAATACTGCTAAAGCTGTTAAGGAAAACTTGTTGAATAATGGGTTAAAACTTATAGCTTTAAATAAAATGGAGAAATTTAAAAAATGATTAAAAATATTCTTATTACATCAATCACATATCTATTTTTAATGGTTAATTTGAACGCAGCAGGTTCAGATGGTGGTGACAGTGGTGGATCTAGTGCAGCTGTAAAAACAAATTATGATAAGGCAGTCTCACACATTAAAATAGCAAAGAAACACGAAAAAAAAGGTAAATTAGACAAAGCAAAAAAGAGATACTTAAAAGCACAAAAGCTTTTAATAAAATCAAATGCAAAAAAACCTAACAAAGCTGATACTTTAAATTATTTAGGATTTACGACAAGAAAACTAGGTGATTTTGAAATGGGTGAAAAGTATTATCTTCAAGGCTTAGCGATTAATCCAAACCATAAAGGGATAAATGAATATCTTGGTGAGCTATATGTTGCCACTAACAGGCATAATCTCGCTGTTGAAAGATTAGAAGTTTTAAAAGGTTGTAATTGTGAAGAGTATGAGCAGCTGAAAGCTGTGATTGCTGGGAAAAAATCTAAATATTAATTTATATTTTTAATCATTTGCTCAGGCATCCATAAAGCAATCTCAGGGAAGATCACGACTAAAATTACAGCCAAAACCATTAGTAAAAATAATGGGAACGCACTTTTAGCAATATATCCCATATCTTTATTTGCCATTCCTTGAAGTACAAATAAGTTAAAACCTACTGGTGGAGTAATTTGTGCCATTTCAACTACAATAACCAAAAAAATACCAAACCAAATCATGTCAAAACCAGCCTGACGGATCATGGGTTCTATTATAGCCATAGTTAATACCACGGCTGAAATCCCATCTAAAAACATGCCTAGGATTATATAAAAAATCATTAAAACAAAAATTAGAACATAAGGTGATAATTCCATATTTTGAATCCAAAGTGCTAGATTCCTAGGTAAACCCGTAAAACCCATTGCTAAAGATAAAAATGTTGAGCCTGCTAAAATAAATGCAATCATACAGGATGTTTTCGTTGCACCCAACAAAGAAGATTTAAAAGTTTCAACAGTCAGACTTTTTTGAAAATAAGATAAAATTAATGCTCCTAAAACACCTAACGATGCAGCTTCCGTGGCAGTTGCTATACCAGTATATATTGAACCAATAACGGCTACTATCAAAATTATTACAGGCAAAAGTTGTTTAGATCTTTTAATCTTATCAATAAATGAATATTCCTCTAAAATTTTTGGCATAGTCTTCTTATTAATTAAAGACCAAATAATTACATAAGACATGAATATTAATGCAATCATTATTCCTGGAATAATTCCTGCAATAAATAATTTAGCTATAGACTCTTGAACAGCAACACCATAAATAATTAAGATAATTGAAGGGGGAATTAGTAAACCAAGAGTTCCTGAACCTGCTAAACTACCAAGTAAAATTTTTTCGGGATATTTTCTTTTTCTTAATTCTGGGATTGACATTTTTCCGACAGTCGCAACAGTTGCTGCAGAAGAACCTGATATTGCAGCAAATAAAGCACATCCAACTATATTTACATGAATCAAGCCTCCTGGTAATTTTTGCATCCATGGTGAAAGCCCTTTAAATAAATTTTCAGATAGTTTTGTCCTAAATAAAATTTCACCCATCCATACAAATAAAGGCAAAGCTGTAAGTGTCCAAGAGGATGAGGTTCCCCAAATTGTCGTAGCCATAGCATCACCTACAGGTCTTGAGGTAAATAACATCATTCCAATTGCAGAAACACCTATCATACTTAGAGCTACCCAAATGCCAGAACCTAAAAAAAATAATAGAACACTAATAAAGAATATTGTTAAGAGTATTTCGGTCATTTTGTTTTTTTGTTTATTAAAATGAAATGATGTAAAACACTTATGAAAAATATTATTGACCCAATCGCCACGCTCGATTGAGGTATCCATATAAGAATTTCATCTGCACCCTCACTTCTCTCTTGAAATTTGTATGAAATAATTAACATCTTAACAAAGTAAAATGCTAAATAGCCAGAGAAAAAACTCGCCACCCCTAAACACCAAATTTCAACAACTTTTTTTTTTAGTCCTGATAATCTTTCTAAAAAAAGTGTAATTCGAATATGGCCATCCTCAACAAATGTATATGCTAAAGCAAAAAAAGATGCTGAGGCCATACAATAGCCAGAGTACTCTGCTAAGCCTCTTATATAAAAGCCAAATATTCTAGAACATATACCAATAAGTATAAAAACTGCTACTAAAATCAAAAAGATTGCAGCAACGTAACCAGAAAATTTATAAAGTTTATTTAAATTCTTATTTATTGATTTTAACATAAAAGTTTAAGGCCACTAAAGAAATATAAGTGGCCTTAATTTTAAATCGAAATTATTTATAGCTTGCTAAAACAGCAGCCCCTCTTGATCCAGCTTTTTGAGACCACTCATTAGCCATAGTCTCACCTACCTTTTCAAAATGAGCTTTCAGAGGTGCATTTACTTTTCCAACTATCATACCTGCATCAGCTAAGGCTTTTTTATCACCAACATTTCCTTGTTTAGATAATTGCCAACCTTTTCTTTCAGCTAAAGCTGCTTGTTTCATAACCAAATCTTTAGTGGCTTGATCTAATTTATTCCAAGCATCTTTATTTACGATAACCATATTTTTTGGAAACCAAGCTGCAATATCATAAAAATATTTCACACCATTCTCCCATATCTTAGAATTTTTTCCAGTAGTTGGTGATGTGATCATACTTTCAACTGCTCCTGTTGAAAATGCCTGGCTAATTTCAGCGGCCTCAATTTTCGTTGGAGCCATTCCAGTTAATTCAGCTATTCTAATAGTTGCAGAATTGTAAGCTCTAAACTTTAGACCTTTTAGATCAGCTATCGAATTAATCTCTTTTTTACTGTACAAACCTTGTGCGGGCCATGGTACAGCATAAAGGAATACTAAGCCTTTTTTGTCTAGTCCTTTAACTATTTCTGCTTTCGAAGCTTTATATAATTTCATAGCATCAGAGTATGAAGTTGCTAAGAAAGGTTGAGAGTCTACTTCTAAAAGTGGATCCTCTTTTCCTAAAGCTGACATAAATCTTTCACCAATCTGTGCCTGACCAGTTCTCACAGCTCTAAAAATTTCTCCACCTTTGAATAATGAACCTCCAGGGTGAGTTACAATTGTTAGTTTGCCCCCACTTTTTTCAGTAACATTTTTTGCAAATTCAGTTGCATTAGCAGAATGAAAATTTCCAGCTCCATAAGCAAGAGCCATGTCCCATTTTTCTGAAAATGCATGGTTTATTGACAAAATTGATGAAACTAAAATAATAGATAAGTATTTTAAAAATTTCATTTAACCTCCATTTTTTTTAATAGCATTTCATTATGTATTAAAATAATTATCAATAAAAAAATTATACTACTTTTGATTGAATAATTAATAATATTTTATACAATGTCGTTACTTTGTTAGAAGAAGCACTCATATTAATTCAGATTATTTTTATCGATATAATCTTGGCAGCAGATAATGCAATCATTATTGGTTTGATCGCAGCAAATTTTGCTCCAAAACACAGAAGGCAAATAATTTTGTGGGGAGTTGCAGGAGCTTTAATTTTTAAAATTGTTTTTGCTCTGTTTGCTACCTATTTATTTGAATTTTATTTTATAAAGATTTTAGGAGGTTTGTTGCTTATTTGGATCGTAAATGATCTTAGAAAAGACCTATTTGAAATTAAAAAGATAAAATCTCCAACAAAAAAATCAAAAGAACCTTCTTATATACAAAGTGTTTATAAAGTTTTATTTGCGGATATTACAATTAGTTTTGATAATGTTATTGGTGTTGTAGGAGCTGCAAAAGGTAATTTTGGCTTTATGATTTTTGGATTAGTATTATCAGTAATTCTTACTGGGGCAATGGCAACTTATTTAGCAAACTATATTCAAAGGCATTTATGGATTGCATATATTGGTTTAGGATTTATTTTATTAGTTGCTATACAATTGGTTATAGGTGGACTTGTTGACTTAGAAATACTTTCGATAAATGAAAAATTTAAGAAATACTTTTAATAAGAATATTTTTTTGTTGGATATTTCTTTGATCTCACTTCTGAAGCAAATTTTCTTATTCCTGCTTTAATATATTTTTTTATATTTACAAATCTTTTAACAAATTTAATTTTTGTTTGATTTAAACCAATTAAATCATCTGTAACTAGCACTTGGCCATCGCAATAGACCGATGAACCAATACCAATTGTTGGAATTTTCAATTTTTTTGTTATTTGTTTTGCTATTGATGACTTAATACACTCTAAAACTATTGCAAACACACCAGTTTTTTGAAGCAATACAGCATCGTTCATGAGTTGATTGATCTCTTTAGGTGTTTTTCCTTTAGATTTAAATTTACCTTTCGTAGATTGAGGCAACAACCCAAGATGGCCCATTACTGGTATCTTATTTTTAATTAAAAACTTCACCTGACTGATAATTTTTTTTCCGCCCTCTAGTTTAACAGCATCACACTTTGTCTTTTTAATAATTTTTTTAGCATTCTTTAAAGCTAAATTTTTGTTTGCATAAGTCTTAAATGGCATATCAACTACCATTAAACTTTTTTTAACCCCAGACCTTACACTTTTGGAATGATTTATCATCTCTGTCAGTGTAACTTTTCTAGTAGTTGAATAATTATATAATACAGACCCAAGCGAATCTCCAACTAAAACAATGTCAACATACTTATCTAACTCCTCAGCCATATTTTTTGAATAAGCCGTCAGGCAAACAATTTTAGATTTATTTTTTTTATCAATTATCTTTTTAATCTTGTTCATTCAAGTTCAATGGTGCTCGGTGGTTTTGATGTAACATCATAAACTACTCTATTTATACCTCTTATGCTATTCACAATTTTATTGGAAATATTTTGAATAAATGTTTTTTTAAAATCAAAAAAATCAGCTGTCATTCCATCTTCGGATGTAATAGCTCTCAATAAACATAAATATTCGTAAGTTCTATTGTCTCCCATTACTCCAACTGTTTTTACTGGGAGTAAAGCTGCATAAGCTTGCCAAATTTTGTCGTATAAATTGTGATCCTTCAGAGCTTGGATAAAATAGTTATCAGCCTCTTTTAATATCTTGATTTTTTCTTTAGTAATGATTCCTGGCATTCTGATTGCTAAGCCTGGGCCTGGAAAAGGATGCCTTGAGATAATTTCTTTACTAAGATTTAACTCTAACCCCAGTTTTCTGACTTCATCTTTAAATAAGAATTTAAGAGGTTCTATAAGTTTTAGTTTCATTTTTTTTGGCAAACCACCCACATTATGATGAGATTTA
Source organism: uncultured Pelagibacteraceae bacterium (assembly GCA_902594255.1). Taxonomy (GTDB): domain Bacteria; phylum Pseudomonadota; class Alphaproteobacteria; order Pelagibacterales; family Pelagibacteraceae; genus Pelagibacter. Next base: position 42,516 of record CACJLN010000003.1, on the reverse strand, counting down.
ATTTTAGATGTTTGACTACCAGTTACTGATTTGCTCTCGATGAGATCTGGGTAGAGCGTTCCTTGAGCTAAAAACTTTACATTTTTTATTTTTTTTGCGTATCTTTCAAAAATCTTAATAAATAAATTTCCAATTATTTTTCTCTTTTTCTCTGGGTCTGAGACGTTATGGAGTTTTCTTAAAAATTCTTTTTCTGCATTAACGTACATTAGGTTTATTTTAAGTTTTTTTTTAAAGGTTTTTACTACTTGTATTTCCTCATTTTTTCTAAGAAGCCCAGTATTAACAAATACACAAAATAATTTTTTACCAATCGCTTTATTTAGTAATTGAGCAACAACACTACTATCAACACCACCAGATAAAGCGCATATAACTTTATTAGTCCCTGCTATTTTTTGAACTTCTTTTATTAATTTAATCTTTTGATCTTTAGGAGACCAATTTTTTTTAATCTTACAGATCAGAAATACAAAATTTTTTATTAATTTTTTTCCATTTTCTGTATGAGTAACTTCTGGATGAAATTGTACACCATAAAAATTTTTTTTTTTGTTTTCAATAATTGCAAATTTAGAATTATTACTTGAAGCTATAACTTTGAAATTTTTAGGTAACTTTGAAACCTGATCAGCATGACTCATCCACACTCTATTTTTATTTTGTTTATCAAAAAAATTTCGAGTTAAAATACTATTATTTTTTTTTTTTATATCAACTAAACCAAACTCTCTGTGTTTGGATTGTTTTACCTTACCTCCGCTCAACTTTGAAAGTATTTGATGGCCAAAACATATACCCAAAATTGGTACTCGATTTTCAATAATTTTTTTGTCAAAAGTGTATCTGTTGATCTGATAAACATTTAAAGGGCCGCCTGATAAAATTATTCCTTTAATTGATTGATTAATATGTCTGTTTTCAATTTTTTTATTACTTATTATTTCTGAAAAAACTCCTAACTCTCTAATTCTTCTAGCTATCAATTGAGTAAATTGTGAACCAAAATCTATAATCAAAATCTTGTTCAAATTTTTATCAAGACTCATTATTTTTAGGTTCTATATTTGCAAGTGTCTCTTGAATATCTTTATTTTCAGCACATAATTTTTTACAAACTTTAGAAAAAGTTTTAGATAATTCTTTTACCTTTGAGTAATTAGATCTTTTTAGAGCAATTTTCATAGACATTAGTAAGGCTTCTTCGTTGCCAGGCTCTATAAGCAATGTCGCGTTCAAATTTTTTTCTTCTTTATCTTGATCATCTTGTTGATTATAGATTTTTGCCAAATAAAGATATGAATTAGAGTCTTTTGGATTAAATACAATTCCCCTTTCGAACATAAATCGAGCATCCTCATATTTTTTATCTTTGTATAACTTCAATCCTTTGTTAAAAAAATTTTCTTCTGCATAAGAATGGCTAAAAGTATTCAATGAAAAATAAAGCAGCAAAATTATTTTAGAAATTTTTTTCATTAGTACTTACTATCACTTTTAATAACATCAACATTATGGACCATGCTTTCATAAAATCCAGCTTTTGTAATTTTTACAAATTGTGGTTTACTTCTTAAATATTTTATTTGTTTAGACCCAAGATAACCCATAGAGGATCTTAAACCACCAACTAATTTAAAAATAATTTTATCAACTTTACCCTTATATTTTGCCAATCCCTCAACTCCCTCAGGTACATACTTAGATTGATCCTTTTGTTTTGATTGAAAATATCTATCAGCTGATCCTTTGTTCATTGCCCCAACAGAACCCATTCCTCTAAAGCTTTTATATAATTTTCCATTTTTTTTTATAAGTTTGCCTGGAGTTTCATCTGTTCCTGCAAATAATGAACCTATCATCACTGCATCTGCCCCTGCTGCAAAAGCTTTAGCAAGGTCGCCAGAGTACTTTATTCCTCCATCAGAAATAATTTTTACATTTTTATTTTTAATGCCTCCTCTTACATTTAAAATTGCGCTCAATTGAGGAACTCCTATACCTGCTACTAATCTTGTTGTGCAGATTGAACCGGGACCAATACCAACTTTAATTACATCAACTCCTGCTTTAAGTAGAAATTTTGCTGCCTCTGGTGTAGCTATATTCCCGGCACATAAAGCTGTTTTTTTATTTTTTTTCTTTTTTATTAAACTTATTATTTCAAAAACTTTTTTGCTGTGACCATGAGCTGTATCAACAACAATCATATCTAAATTTTCTTTTAACAGTGCTTCAGCTCTTTTGACTTCTCTAGGACCTGCGCCAACGGCAGCACCAACTAATAAACTCAATTTTTTTACTTTTTTTACTTCACTAACTTGTTTCTTTATGTCTAAATTTCTGTGAATTATTCCTAAACCACCAGCTTTTGCTATTGCAATAGCCATTTTACTTTCTGTTACTGTATCCATTGCCGAAGATAAAAGTGGTATTTTAAGTTTCAGAAACTTAGTTAGCTTGATACTGGTGTCAGCTTCGGATGGCAATACTTCTGAGTACTTAGGAACTAAAGTAACATCATCAAAGGTTAGTGCTTCTTTTATAGGAACCATAATCATTTATATATGATTCCTTTTAAAATAAAAGTATCTATCTAAGATTTTTACAGATTATAAAACTTTCCTTTGAATCTTTTCGACTCGACCTAGGTTTGAAAATCTTCACTTCTTTGAAAATCTTTTTTCCAAGTGCGACAATTTCATTAAAAGAACTTCCCATAAATATTTTAGAAACAAAAATGCCCTTCTTAGACAGAAAATCTTTAGCAAATATCATTGCTTCTTTGCACAATTCACCAGTTTGAATTGCATCTAAATTTTTTATTCCAGTTGTATTAACCGCCATATCAGACAAAACAACATTAATTTTATCTTTAAAGTATTTTTTAATCTTAGATTGTGTCTTGAAATCAGTAAAATCGCCCTCTATTTGAATAGAGTTTTGTATATTCTCCATTTTTTTTAGATCAATTGAAATCAAAGTTCCATTTTTTACAACTTTAGAAACATACTGGGACCAGCTTCCAGGAGCTGCGCCAATATCTAAAACTGACATTTCATTTTGAAATATTTTAAACTTTTCATTAATTTCAATTAATTTATAAGCTGATCTTGCTCTATATCCGTCAACTTTAGATTGACGTACATATATATCTCGTTTTTGTTTATTAATCCAATTTTTTGAAATTTTATTTTTCTTCAATTAATTATATCTTAAACTTTTTAAGATTTTTTTATTGTGTAAATTTTCTATTTCAATTTTTATACTTTTGTCTTGCCTCATATCTTTACCATCTTTCCAAATTCCAGCAGCTAGATGAATTATGCCAATTTTATAATTAGGTAAATAAGGCTCTACAAAGGTTTTTTGTTCATCATCATATTTTGGAAGTAGATTGCTTGTAATCCAGTTGCAGTTCAATGGTAAAAATTCAGTGTCTAAATTATCAATGTAGACAGACATATTAATAGCTAAACCCTCTGATCCAAAAATATTTCCAGATTTTAATGTCTTGGTTAAATTATTTTGCCAGGATATCCATCCTTTAGAATTTTTTTCAAGAGAGAAAACACCAATATTGATATGGGGTGCAAAGGCTAATTTTCTTGAGTCTTTATAGTTAATTCCTGATTTAACAGCATGTTTAAAGTTTTGTGATTTAATTACAGCTAATTTCCCAAGCAGCCAATTCACTCTTGAAGTAACTTTATACCCAGGACCTATCGTTTGAGTAATTCCCAACTTTCCATTCTCGCACGCCTTAAAATATAAATCTATACATTTCCAGTCATTAACCCAAGCGTCACAATCTATCCAAAGATATTTTTCATAATCAGGAAAATATTTTGGTAAAAATGCCCTTGATACCTGACTTTTTAGCCACTCTTTGCCATTGATTTTATGTTTAGGGACTTCTATGTCCCATTCAGCACTTTTAATTTCATCCACTGTTTTATTTAATTTTTCTTTTTGTTCATTAGTTAAACCTGCATCTAAAATGCAAATAGCAACATTATCACTACCCTTGAACCTTTTAATTGATGCTATTAATTCTTCTAATAAAGGAAAATAATTAGAATCAGCTAATGAAACAATTACATTTTTTTTCATTAAAGTACGTCTTCAAGGTCATCTTCGTCCTGAATTTTGTCCTTTTCATGTTTTTTTTTAATTTTTTGATAATGAAAATAGCTTACTGGTAACAAAATTAAATAAACCAAAGTACTAATTGCGATTACGTTAAAAGTATAGATCAACAATAGTCCAAAAAATAAAACAATCCCAAATAATAAAAATATTGTAGTTCTTCGTGGTATAACTATCTTTTTAAAAGAGTAACTTGGAAATTTACTTATTAGTAAAAAAGATGTTACAACAAAAAATATTGGAACAATTAAATCATAGTTTAATTTTATAAAATTAAATCCACTTAAGCTTATAATCAGTGGAGTCAAAACTAAAATTCCACCTGCTGGTGATGGAACTCCTTCAAAAAAATTATCCCTCCAAGAGGGTTCTTGATTTGAATTAACATTAAATCTTGCTAGCCTCAATGCTACACAAATTACAAATACTAAACAAAGTAGCCAACCAAAACGGCCTAATGAATTTAATTTCCAAAAATACATTATAAAAGCTGGAGCAACACCAAAACTAATCATATCTGTAAGTGAGTCTAGTTCTTTACCAACTTTTGATGTACCTTTAATCAACCTAGCAATCCTTCCATCAAGACCATCAATTAAAGCAGCAAAAATAATTGCTATTATAGCGAATTCAAATCTTCCATCTAAAGCAAATCTAATTGATGTCAAACCTATGCAAACACCAATCAAGGTAAGCATATTTGGCAAAATCATCCTGGCTTTTTTTTTATCTGCCACTAATTTCAAATTATTTTTTGGTTGTTCCATGTTATTTCTTAGCTAATAGCGTTTCACCTGAAATAGCTCTTTGACCAACTTTTACTAATGGTTCATAATTTTCATAGTATATGTCAGCTCTACTTCCAAATCTTATCATCCCAACTCTTTCTCCTTGTTTGAGCTCTTGATCTTTACTAGCCTCACAAACAATTCTTCGAGCTACTAAACCAGCAATCTGGACTAAAATAATATCATTATTTTGATTGTCTTTAATTTTATAATAATTTCTTTCATTATCTTCGCTAGCTTTATCAAAAGAAGCATTCAAAAATTTTCCTGGTTTATACAAAATTTCTTCAATCTTTCCAGCACAAGGGGTTCTATTTACATGACAATCAAACACATTCATAAAAATACTTATTTTTCTAAATTTTTTGTTTTCTAAGTTAAGCTCCTTTGGTCCATCTATTTCTTCAACTTTAATAACCTCACCATCAGCTGGGCTCACCAGGTAATTGTCATCATCAATAGTAATTCTTTCAGGATCTCTAAAAAAATAATAAACCCAAATTGTTAATAGAAGACCGAGTAAAGCTAAAAAATCACTAAAAATATAAAATACTATTGTGATTATTCCTGAGATAACTAAAAACTTATAGCCCTCAACGTGAATTTTTGGAAATATCTTGCTAAACATATTCTTCTATTTGATAATTTTTCATTAATATGTATATAAAATCGCGAAATTCAATTAATAAGATATATATAAATAAGTGAGTAAAATTAACATTAAAAACCCTGTTGTTGAGTTAGATGGGGATGAGATGACTAGAATCATCTGGGAATTTATTAAAAATAAATTAATTCTCCCATATCTAGATCTTGGCATAGAATATTATGACCTTGGTATGAAAAGCAGAGATAATACCAACGATCAAATTACAATAGACTCAGCAAACGCAATCAAAAAAATTGGGGTAGGTATAAAATGTGCCACCATAACTCCTGACGAGGCGAGGGTGAAAGAGTTTGATTTAAAAAAAATGTGGAGATCTCCAAATGGCACTATAAGAAATATTATCGGTGGGACTGTTTTTAGAGAACCAATAATTTGTTCAAATATTCCAAAATTAGTTCCATCATGGACTGACCCTGTTGTTATTGGAAGACATGCCTTTGGTGATCAGTACCGTGCCACTGACTTTAAAGTTCCTGGAAAAGGTAAAATGGAAGTAAAATGGACTTCAGAGGATGGTAAAGATGAAATTAAATATGAAGTATTTAATTTTACTGGGCCTGGAGTTGCGTTATCAATGTATAATTTAGATAAATCAATAGAAGACTTTGCAAGATCTTGTTTTAGTTATGGGCTGATAAAAAAATGGCCTGTTTATATGTCTACAAAAAATACTATTTTAAAAAAATATGATGGAAGATTTAAAGATATATTTCAAGAAGTTTTTGACAAAGAATATAAAAAAGATTTTGAGAAACATAATTTAACCTACGAACATAGACTAATTGACGATATGGTAGCGTGTGCAATGAAATGGAGTGGAAAATATATTTGGGCTTGTAAAAATTATGATGGTGATGTCCAATCTGATACCATGGCCCAAGGTTATGGATCTTTAGGATTAATGACAAGCACATTGTTGACACCAGATGGGAAAATTATGGAAGCTGAGGCTGCACACGGGACTGTGACTAGACACTATCGTTTACACCAACAAGGAAAAGAAACTTCAACAAATCCAATCGCATCAATATTTGCTTGGACTAGAGGTTTAGCTCATAGGGGTAAATTAGATGGAAATAATGAGTTAATAAAATTTGCAAATACTCTTGAACAAGTTTGTATTAATTGCGTTGAAAGTGGATCAATGACTAAAGACCTTGCAATATTAGTAGGTCCATCAAGTAAATATCTCACAACCAATCAATTTTTAGATGCAATTTCTAATAATCTTAGGAAGAAATTAAATTAAAGATTTAATTTTTTCAAAAGCCTCATCAATTTTGTCTTGGTCTTGTCCACCTGCTTGAGCGAAATCTTTTCTCCCACCACCACCTGTTCCACCAATGATTTCAGAACCTAATTTTGCAAATTTTACCGCATCATATTTTTCAGTTAATTTATTAGTTATACCAACCCCTAAACCAACTTTACCATCACTACTTGCAAATATTACTACAATACCTTCACCTAATTCTTTTTTACCACTATCAACTAATTTTCTTAAATCTTTTGGCGGCAAATCTTTAACTTTTTGAAATCTAACTTTAATTTTATTGATTTCTTGATCTTTTATAATATTTTTTGTCTTATCTTTAAGAACTGAACTAACATTTAATTGTTCAAGCTGTCTGGTAAGATTTTTTATAAGTTCTTTAAGATTTTCATTTTGAATATTTGGTTTGCCACCAAGCTTTATTATTTGAGCTGATAATTCTTTTATGGTCTCTTCATCTTTCTGAATTGATAATGATGAAATTTTTTCTCTATTTTTAATATATTCTTCTAGTTGACTGTCTCTTAAAGCCTCTACTCTTCTTACTCCCGCAGCTATAGATGATTGACTTACTGTCTTAAATTTTCCAATATCTCCCGTATTTTTGACATGAGTTCCTCCACACAATTCTGTTGAAAAATAAGCTTCTTTTTCTTTACCCATTGAAACTACACGAACTTCTTCACCATACTTTTCACCAAAAAAAGCTAGGGCCCCTTTTTCAATAGCGGCTTTTGGTGTCATAATTCTTGTTGTTACCTCAGAACTATTTGAAACATATTCATTAACCAACTTATCGATAGTCTCTAACTCCTCATTGGTAATTGGTTTCATATGACTGAAGTCAAATCTTAGTCTGTCAGGTGCAACTAATGATCCTTTTTGCATAACATGTTTGCCTAAGGTTCTTCTTAGTGACTCGTGGAGCAAGTGAGTAGCAGAATGGTAAGCTTTCAAGTTATCTCTTCTCTTTATGTCTATTTTCATTTCCACCACATCATTAATTTTTATTTCTCCAGTTTTCAAAGATCCGTAATGAACAAATAAGTCTCCAAGTTTTTTTTGTGTATCATCTACTTTAAAAACAGAATTACCAGAAACAATTGTACCTTTATCTCCAAGTTGTCCTCCAGACTCGCCATAAAACGGGGTTTGATTTGTAATGATCATTCCCTCTTGCCCAGAAGATAAAGATTTTATTTCTTTGTTATCTTTAATTAAGTTTAACACAACACCCTCAGACCGATTGGATTCATAACCTAAAAATTCTGTTGGACCAGTTTTGTCTTTAATTGAAAACCAAATTGCCTCTTCAGAACTATCACCAGAACCTTTCCAGTTCTTTTTTGCAATCTCTTTACTTTTTTTCATTAATTCATCAAACTTCTGTTGATCAACTTTCAAAGATTTATTCTTTAAAATGTCTTCAGTAAGATCTAATGGAAAACCATAAGTGTCGTATAGTTTAAAAGCGACATCACCAGGTAAAACTTTATCGATTTTTGCAATTTCATCATTTAAAATTTTGATACCTCTATCAAGTAAATCTAAAAATTTTTCTTCTTCCATCCTTAAGGTTTCTTTGATTAAAGATTGAGATCTTTCAAGCTCCGGGTAATTTCCTGACATCTCGTTTTTTAAGGAGTCAAAAATTTTATAAAAAATTGGTTCTTTAGATCCTAACAAATGAGAATGTCTCATTCCTCTTCTCATAATTCTTCTCAGAACATATCCACGACCTTCATTTGAGGGTAAAACTCCTTCAGCCAAAAGAAATGAGCTTGCTCTTAAATGATCAGCAATTACTCTAAAACTCGATATATTTTTATCTTCTTGTTTAACTTTTGTTACCTCAGATATCGAGCTTATTAATTTTCTAAAATGATCAGTTTGATAATTATCATGTGTACCTTGTAAAAGAGCTGCGATTCTCTCGAGTCCCATCCCTGTATCAACTGATGGTTTTGGTAAATCTATTCTTTTTTCTTTTGAAACTTGCTCATACTGCATAAAGACTAAATTCCAAATTTCAATAAAACGGTCTCCATCTTGATCTTTGGTTCCTGGCAATCCACCTTTTAAATGATCACCATGATCGTAAAATATTTCTGAACAAGGACCACAGGGACCAGTTTCACCCATTGACCAGAAATTATCTGATGTTGAAATTCTTATAATTCTATCATCACTTAAACCCGCTATTTTCTTCCAAAAATTAAAAGCCTCATCATCTTCATGAAAAACAGTTACATAAAGCCTGTTTTTATCTAAACCAAAATCTTTAGTGATTAAATTCCATGCGAGTTCAATTCCTCTTTCTTTAAAATAATCCCCAAAAGAAAAGTTACCCAACATTTCAAAGAAAGTATGGTGTCTTGGTGTATAACCAACATTTTCCAAATCATTATGTTTACCACCTGCTCTAACACATTTTTGAGATGTAGTAGCCCTTTGATAATCTCTTTTTTCTAAACCAGTGAATACATTTTTAAACTGGACCATTCCAGAATTGGCAAACATTAAGGTTGGATCGTTATTTGGAACTAAATTACTAGATTCAACAATCTTATGATCGTTTTTCTCGAAATATTTAAGAAAGGTACTTCTTATTCCATTTAATGATTTGTCCGCCATATTTTTAAAATACAGCTTTTTTGTTCTATGTCTAGATAACGATAAGGGGGAAAGGCGCTTGTAGTAAGCGCCTTTATAATTTAAAGATGACCTTTAATTCTAGTTTTTTTTAGAAGAAGCAGTCTCTTTTGCAGCCTCTTCTTTTTCGGCTACTTTCTTCTCCTTTTCAATTTTTTCAGGACTTAATGGATTTCCTTCAATTTTCTTTGAAATCACACCAGCTTTTTCTCTAATTGCCATTTCTATTTCTGCAGCAACTTTAGGGTTTTGTGCAAGATAAGTTTTTGCATTTTCTCTGCCTTGTCCAATTTTCTCGCCTTTATAAGCATACCAAGCTCCTGATTTTTCAATGATGTCAGCTTTAGCACCTAGATCGACTAACTCACCCATTTTGCTAATACCTCTTCCATACATCAAATCAAACTCGACAACTTTAAATGGTGGTGCAACTTTATTCTTAACTACTTTTACTCTTGTAGTATTTCCGATAATTTCATCTTTATCTTTGATGGCACCAATTCTTCTAATGTCCATTCTTACAGATGAATAAAACTTAAGTGCATTTCCTCCTGATGTTGTTTCAGGACTTCCAAACATAACTCCAATTTTCATTCTGATTTGGTTAATGAAAATCATCATTGTGTTTGTATTTGAAATTGAACCAGTCAATTTTCTTAGAGCCTGGCTCATTAATCTTGACTGAAGACCAACATGATGATCTCCCATTTCTCCTTCAATTTCAGCTTTTGGAGTTAAAGCTGCAACAGAGTCAATTACGATAACTGAAATAGAGCCTGATTTTACTAGTGTATCTGCTATTTCTAAAGCTTGTTCACCGGCATCTGGTTGTGAAATTAAAAGCTCCTCAGTATTTACGCCTAATTTTTTTGCATAAACTGGATCTAAAGCATGCTCTGCATCAACGAATGCACAAATTCCACCTGCTTTTTGTGCTTCAGCAACAACTTGTAATGCTAATGTTGTTTTTCCAGAAGACTCTGGTCCATAAACTTCAATAATTCTTCCTTTAGGTAATCCACCTATTCCCAAAGCTAGATCTAAACTCAAAGAACCTGTAGATATTGACTCAATATCCATGGCTCTTTTTTCGCCAAGCTTCATAACTGAACCTTTTCCAAAGTTGTCTGTTATTTGACTGATCGCAGCATCTAATGCTTTGTTTTTTTCTTTAGTATCCATTTCTTGATCTTTGGTAGATTTAACTACCTTTAGGTTATTTTTCGTCATTTTTAGCCCTTTTTTTTAATTTTTTTAACACTCGAATCATAAAATAAATGTACACATTTTGTTCTCATTGGCAAGATCTATTTTAAATCTTACAAAAAGGTCAATACTTATTGGATTTTTAGATAATCGCTTGTCAATAAACCGACTGATCTTAAAAGATTAAACTGTGAAAGAATATAATTTCTTTCAGAATCAGCTAATGAAATCTGAGCATTTAATAGTAACGAATTAGACTGAATAACCTCTAATGTTGTTCTATCAGAACCACTATTATATTCAGCAACAATACCTTCGTTTGCTATTTCAGCAGCATCTACTTGAGCTCGAACTGAATTTAGTAAACTTTGATTTGATTGATATGATGACCAAGCACTAGCAACATCTGTTTGATTTTTTTTAATAGAATTATCTAATAATAAGCTTTTTTGTAATTCAGCACTTTTATTTTTATTTAGATTTGCATAATTTTTTCCCCCAGAAAAGAAAGGCCAAGTTACAGTTGCTTTTAACACATCTTTTTCCTTTTCATCAACTGTCGAACTTAAGTCTTCCGATTTTGATCTGTCAAAAGATAATTTAGCTGTTGGAGCTAAATCGGATCTAGCACTAATCGTATCTTTTTTTGATTGCTCATAATCAAGTTTTGCGATGATTAAATCAGGATTATTTTTTTTTGACATACTAATTGCATCATTCAATTGATTTGGTAAGTTTAAATCAAAAATTGAATTTTTATCTAAACTTTCAATATCATTTAATTCTCCAATTATATTTTCATAATTTAACCTACTAGTTAAGAGTTCATTCTCTGCTTGAATTAATTTAGCTTGAGCTCCTGCCAATGACGACTCTGACTGAGCGACATCAGATAAAGATATATTTCCTCTTTCTAGTCTTATTCTGTCAGTCTCGACTTGTCTTTCTAACAAATTTACATTTGATGAATTGATTACAAATTTTTCTTTAGAGGAAATTAGTCCTGTGTAGGCCTCTACAGCTTTATATAAGATATCTTGTTCTTTTCTCTTAAGTTTTGCTTTAGCTAAATCAATTCCAATTTTACTTTTTGATAATTCAGCACCCCTTCCGAAATCAATAAGAGTTTGTGTTACTTTAATAGATTTTGTTTCAGGGTCGACATCAGTAATAGTAGCATTTGAACCATCTCTATTAGTAAGTTTTTCTGTATCCTCCTCACTTTTACTACCCTCTAAAGTAATTGATGGAAGATAGGAGCTTATCGAAATTTTGTACTCTTCCTCAGAAATATTAATACTTTCTCTTTCTGCATTTAATTCTGGATTATTTTCATAAGCTCTTTTCAAAGCAGAATTAAAAGTTTCTGCGAGAGCAGGACTACAAGAAAAAATAAAGATCAAAATAAATTTAAAAAAAAATTTCATTATTTTTTATATACAGCAGATTTAATTTGATGGTTACTATTTAAATTGAATATTACTGATGCATATTTAGGCATATTTCTAAACATATTTTGAGTAATTCTTTGATAAGTTTGCATAAAATTTAATACATCTCCTCTACTCATTATTTTTGATTTTACTTTGCTTTGAACCCAAAGTTTCCTCTCTTGTTTTAATCTCCATTTTTGTAACAAACTAAAATTTTTTGCTTTTAGATAAACTAAGCAATTTAATTGTGAATATAAATTTTTATATTTTGATTTTAATTGGTTGTTAACATATTTTCTCCAAATCTGTTTTTGGTCTTTTGCCTTTTCCAATGAATTAATTGTTTTCTTTAAAGTATTATTTTTTTCTGATTTTGCACCAACACACCATCCCTCAAAAATAATTACATCTGGTCTCTTTTTTAAATCGTACCATTTCTTTTTATTATACCTGTCGTCAATAGCTTTATTAAATGTTGGTAATTTTAATCTTTTAAATTTCTTACTTTTTGACTTTCTAAAGAAATTCAGCATCATATTAATGTCATGTGTTCCAGGTACACCTCTAGTTAAAAGCATAGGATGCACTTTTTTTGATAAATTTATTCGCTCTTTTCTTGTTTTATAGAAGTCATCTATTGAAATTCTAAAAACATTTAATTTAAAGTATTTTGTTAATATAATTCTGATTAAAGAACTAATTGTGGTTTTACCAGTTCCTTGTCCTCCTGCTAATCCTACAAAATACGGTTTTTTTTTATCAGCTTTTTCACTGATCCAAAAACATAGAGGAATTAAGAAAGATTTAATCATCCTTTCTTTATTTTTGAATTTATCAGCTTTTGTCTCTTGAGATTTAATGAACTTTAAACAGTCTTTTTTTACCCTACCAAAGCATAAACTAAATTGTTGCATGAAAATTATTTTTTATCTAAAGGATGATTTTGACCATCGTTTACTGGAACATCTTTGATATCAAAAGTATTTATTTCATCAATACACCCAACATTAAATCCTGTCATCGCTGGATTTATTCTTGGGTTGTGATGGGTATAAATTCCACAATCTGAGCAAAAGTAATGTTTGGCAACTTTTGAATGAAATTGATAAAGTTTTAATTTTTTTTCACCTTTAACAATTTTAAAATCTTCATTTTTTACCATAGACATAATTGCTCCTTTTCTTTTACAAATAGAACAATTGCATTTTATTACTTTGGCTAAGTCTCCCTCTAAATTTATTTCAGCTTCTATAGCACCACAATGACACGATAGTTTTTTCACTATTCTCCCCATTTTCCATGAAACTCATAAACTACTGCAGGTTTATCACCTACTACCCAACCATCATGACCTGGTTCTATTGAATATGCATCACCAGCCTTATAAGTTAATTCAGTTCCATCATCATGTTTTGCGCAAACTGCTCCTGAAACAATTACACCTAGATGTTTTGCTTTACAGCTATCTGTGCCAACTGTTGGCTTAATGTCTTGTGACCATTGCCAACCTGGTTGTAAAACTAATCTCATAACTCTTTGATCTCCTACTTTCACAATATCTATTTTAGCATTTTTAAAATTCGTGTTACTTTCGTCTGGATTGTCAAAAGTTTTGACTTCAATTGAACTCATTATTTTTCTCCTTTTATAATTAAATTAGAATTTTAAACTATCCTTGGTTGAAGTTATCCACAAGCATACAAAATATAGTTTTGATGTTCACGTTTTGATTCACTTTTGATTCAATTACGGACTCAAAATACAACCTCTTGCGTGCATTGTATAAATGGGCTATAAATTAGAACAAAACAAGAACATGAAACTAACTATTCCCTATTATCTACATAAAGCTGGTGCTGGTTTCCCATCACCTGCCACTGATTATATCGAAGAAGATATCGATCTGAACATGCATTTAATCAAAAATGTTCCGGCTACTTTTATTATCAGAGTTCAGGGTAAATCCATGGTCGATGTTGGGATTAATGATGGAGACTTATTGGTTGTCGATAAAAGTTTAAAACCAAAAAATTTTTCAACGGTTATTGCAAATGTTCATGATGAGCTTGTAGTTAAAACTTTAGTTCAAGAAAGAGATAAAAAATTTCTATCCTCTGGGTCTAAAGATTTTTCTAATAGAATTTTAATTAATGAAGAAGAAGATGTTTTTATTTGGGGGGTTGTGACTTATGTCATCCATTCTACGTACTAAAAAAATAGGCTTAGTTGATTGTAATTCTTTCTATGTTTCATGTGAAAGATTATTTAATCCAAAAATAAGAAGAAAACCTGTGGTTGTTTTATCCAATAATGATGGTTGTATCATTTCTAGATCCAATGAAGCAAAAGCGCTGGGGATCAAGATGGGTGAGCCTTACTTTAAAGCAAAAGATATTATTGTAAAAAATAAAGTTGAAGTTTTTTCATCAAATTACTCTTTGTATGGAGATTTATCTAGAAGGGTAATGAGAACTCTGAAAAGATTTAATACTGAAATAGAAGTGTATTCAATTGACGAAGCATTCATAGATTTATCTAATTTTCCAGACTCTGAAGTTGAAAAAGTTGGAAGAGAAATTAGAGAGACAGTTTTACAATGGACTGGGATTCCAACTAGTATTGGTATCGCTAAAACCAAAACTTTAAGTAAAGTTGCAAATCACATTGCAAAGAAAAAACAATCAGGAGTAACAAGCTTAATTGGTATTGAGAATTTAGATCCTATCTTAGAAAAAGTTGAAATTAATGATGTTTGGGGCGTTGGTAGACAACTTACGAAGTTTTACCAAAAGAATGGAATTTACAATGCAAAACAACTTAAGAATAAATCTAATACATGGATCAAAAAATGTTCCAATGTTTTAAGTTCAAGAACTGCAATGGAACTTAGAGGAGTTCCATGTATTGATTTAGAGACCACACAAACAAAAAGAAAAAGCTGTGTAGTTTCAAGATCATTTGGTAAAAGAATAGAAAGTTTTCAAGAACTAAAAGAAGCAGTTGCTAATTATTGTTTAAATGCCTCTGAAAAAATTAGATCAGAGTCTTTAGTTGCAAAAGCAATTACAGTTTTTGTTAGGACTAGCCCATTTCAAAGAAATTATGGTTATTATTCAAATGCTAAAACAATTGATTTTCCTATTGCAACAAACAATAGTATTGAAACTGTTAAAACTGCGATTGCGATATTAGAAAATATTTTTAAAAACGGCTGTCGTTATCAAAAAGCAGGTGTCATGCTTACAGGATTACGTAATGACGATGGAAGAAAAAATTTATTTTCGTCCAAAAAAGACGAAAAAATAAAAAGTTTAATGCAATCAATTGATAATACTAATTATAAATATGGTAGATCCACTTTAAGCCTTGCAAGTGCTGGCGTTCACAAAAAATGGAATATGAGAAGACAATATTCATCTAAAATAGATACAGCTGATTTTTATTGTTTACCAACAATTAAGGTTAGATAGTTTGGAATTAAAAGATTTTAAAAATTAACCAGTATTTTTCATTGCAGCAGAAATTCCAGCTATAGAGGTCAATAAAGCATCATTTAAGAAATCTTTATCTTTTTTATTTTTACACCTCTTAAGCTTTTTAATAACTATTGGCTGAATAATATTTAAAACCTCCGAGTAAATACTTCTAATAATAATGGATGTCCTAAATTGTCTTCTAGAAGTAATTATTTCTCTCGGTGTAATTTTCTTATTCAGCTTTTTAATTACATCAAATTGAAACCTTAGTTTTTTTCCAACTCTCTTTAAGCTTGAGTCAGCTAAATACTCCTCATAAATCTTAGATATTTCAGGATCAGCTTTTGAAATTACCATGTCTAAAATATCAAGCATTGAATTGAAAAATGGCCAATTTCTCTCCATATCAAACAATGTTCTTCTAAATTGACTTATGTATGAATATCTTAGAGCCTCAGCACTTCCCAACCATGCTGGGAGCATAAGTCTAATTTGAGTCCATGCAAAAACCCAGGGAATTGCTCTTAAACTTTTGATATTGTCGTTGTTTTTTCTTTTTGAAGGTCGTGAACCAATAGATAGTTTACCAAGTGCTTTGTGAGGAGTAACTGTTCTAAAATATTTAATAAAATCAGAATTTTGATTAATATTTTTTCTGTAAGAATTTTTTGATATATCTGACATTTTTTCGATT
Organism: uncultured Pelagibacteraceae bacterium; assembly: GCA_902594255.1. GTDB lineage: Bacteria > Pseudomonadota > Alphaproteobacteria > Pelagibacterales > Pelagibacteraceae > Pelagibacter. Next base: position 26,175 of record CACJLN010000003.1, on the reverse strand, counting down.
AATGATCTCCAATTCTTTTTTGGAATTGGGGGAGGATTTAAAGTAGCCTCTGTAACAGCGCCTATATAGCTACATAGATTATATTTAGCTAAAGGCTCATACCCATATTTTTGCTGAATCACCTCGCCTTGATCTGTGATTCTAATTTTTCCATTAACAGAGTTTGGAGGTTGAGATCTTAATGTTGCTTGAATTGGACCACCCCCTCTTCCAGGAGACCCTCCTCTTCCGTGAAAAAAGGTAACATTAATTTTAAATTTTTTTCCTAAATTAATAATTTGCTCTTGTGCTTTATACTGATGCCAACTTGCACAAATTTTACCAGCATCTTTGCTAGAGTCAGAGTAACCAATCATTACTTCTTGATCATTTTTTATAATTTTTCTATACCATGATTGTGAAAACAACCTCTCCATAACTTTCTTAGCATTAATTAAGTCATCTAGAGTTTCGAACAGTGGAACAACTCTTAGCTTATTCTTAATATTTGCTTCCTTTTGCAAAAATAACACTGATAATAAATCAGAGGCAGATGTTGTCATAGATATTACGTAAGCACCTAAGCATTCACTAGGTTCATTTGCTAAAATTTTAAAAGTCGACCAAACTTCATTATTTTCTTTATTTGTAAATTTAAAATTTCTAATTTCATTTTTTTTTGAAAAAATCATTTTTTTTAAAAAAGTTATCTTTTCGTTTTCACTTAATTTTGAATAATCTTTATTAAATCTTTTTTTTGCAAATTCCTTGATGAGTTGACTATGCCTAGATGACTCTTGTCTAATATCCAATCTAGCTAGATTTATTCCAAAACACTTTGCCCTTCTCATTAAATCTAATAATTCGCCACTTGCAATATTTTCATTTTGATTTTGCTCTAAAGATTCTCTTACAACTCTTAATGGTTTTAATATTTCTTCTCGAGAAGATAATAGTTTTTTATGATTTAATGGTTTTTTATTTACTAAATGTTGTTCGATTGATCTATGAGTTATCCTCATTTTATCTCGTAAAGGTCTTAAAAAAACTCGATATGGTTCAAATGATTTACCAACTTTTTTTTGGATTTTTTTTGAGCATTTTTCCATGGAATAAGATCTTATAATTTTAGTAAGAGCCTTCTCATATAATTTTGCTGCTTCCCATCTGGATAATAAAATTACTTGTTTTGTGACGTTTGCAGTAACATTTGGATTACCATCTCGATCTCCACCCATCCATGATCCAAATTCAATTGGGTTAAAATTTTTAGGTAATCCTTTTTTCATATTCTGGACAAATATTGTATTTAATCTTCTATAAACCTTTGGAATTGTATCCCACAAACTATCCTCAATAATTGCAAGACCCCACCTTGCTTCATCAAACGGAGAGGGCTTAAATCTTTTCAAATCGTCTGTGTTCCAAATAATGGTCAATTCATCTAAAAGTTTTTTTTCTAAAACTTTTAACTTTGATGGAAAATGTTTTAAAAGGTCTCTATGTTCAAGAATTTGAATTATATTGTGATATTTTTGAATTAGGGTTCTTCTTTTTACCTCGGTAGGATGTGCTGTTAAAACAATTCCTATTCTTAAATTTTTGGCAGTATTGTAAATTTTTGTTTTTGAAAGTTTTTTGTTTTTGAAAAGATCTTCAAAAATTTGCTCTATAAATAAATTATTATTTGATATTTTCTTTTTGCTATTTTCATACTCGTCCAGTTTTCTAGAAGCATCAATTTGATCAGCTAAATTAATAAAATTCATAAAATGTGTAAATGCTCTGGTTAATTTAAAAGAATTTTTTGGGCTCAAGTTTTTAACCGCATTTATAACTTTTTGATTAGTTTGACGCGAATTTGAATTAATTTTATTGGCTTTTGATAACTTCCTTACTTTTTCAACTATTTCAAAAAATTTTTGACCCTCTTGTTCTTTGATTACTTTTCCTAATATAAATCCCAGATATTTTACATTTTCTCTAAAAAATTTAGTAGGAATACGCTCGTAGTAAAGATCTCTTTTTTTCATTGAATAATATCTATGTTCTTAATTTGTTTTAAGCATTTTTTGAATTCATCTAAGTTTTCTCTTAATGACAGATTTGAAACTAAATAAACAGCAACTAACAAACATACAATTGGAATCGCGGTTATAATTGAAGCATTACTTTTGATCAGTAAAATGTATAAAATAATAAATAATGCTGAACGAATTAAAAAAGTTTTTCTAAAAACACTAATAATTGAAAGAGAATGTTTGATTAAGTTATAAAAACTCATTTTAGATGGACCAAAATATCTTTTTCCTCTCTCTGAAGGTATCAACTCTAGATTTTCCTCAATCTTTTTTAAAGATCCCGAAAAACTGTTCCAAGTAGCTTTTTCATTTATCATCATCTCAACAGTTGATTTAGGTAAACACGTGAAATTACCAAATTTAATTAATTGACCAGTAAAAACAAAAGTAAATAGCTTGTGTAGGACGTAGCAAATTTTAAATTTCAAGTTTTCTGACCTTTTAACTCTTTCCCCAACTATAGGTTTATTATTTGAATTTTTAATTTTGTTTAAAAAATTTCTAATTTCTTCTGGTCTATCTTCACCGTCACCATCCATAGGTATAATGTAATCAAAATTATTCTTTTCAAATAAATATTTTAAACCTGTTGCAATACATCTTGCGTGACCTTGGTTTTTACTCATATTCAAAATTTTAATTGATTGAATATTTTCAAAATTTTTTTCTTCAGTAGAACGATCATGTTCAGAAGCATCGTTAACAATTAAAATAGAAATTTGAAATTCATTGCTAATTTGAAGTTGGTTTATTTCATCTATTAATTTAAACAAAGACTGCCAATCATTGTATACAGGAATTAAAATTTTTATTTTCATTTATCTAATCTTATATTTTAATATCTTCCTAAACAAATTTCCTCTAAACAAATGAATTGCGAAGACTTGTTTAATTTTTTACTATCGGTCGGCCCTTCCCATTTCGGTCTTGATTTTAAATGATAGGAAAGATTTCCAGCCTTCCACTCATCTCCTGTAACAAATTCAATTTCTTTATCAAAGTCTTGATCCCATAAAAATTGAACTTTATTAGCAATATCTTTTCCTGGATAATCAGTCCTCTTGTCAGTTTGAGAAACTGAAATATAGGAATAAATAATTGGTGATAGGAAAAATAAAAATAAAAAACCATATAAAAAAATTTTCATCTTTTTTAGATCAATTTGAGATCGCAGCATATACACAAATAATACCCCAAAAAATAAATAAAAAGGTGTCATCCACATTGTTCTTATTTTTGATCCTGTAACAAAGGAAGTTATTAAGATTAAAAAAATAGGTAAAATACTTATTGAACATAAAAAAATTAATTTCTTATCTTTTGGGTTTATTCTAAGCTTAATTTTTTTTATCAAAACCCAGATTAGAAAGAAAAAAGGAATGAGTATGCCAATTTGTTTAATCAAAAAAATGATTGGGTGTTTTATGTGATCAGTCAAATTAGTTTCTTCAATACCAGTTCTCTTTAAACCATATGCAATTGTTACGAATTCATTGTTATATAGCCATATGAGATGTGGCACTAGAAGTACAATAAAAACCTCTAAAGTTATTAAATATTTGAAGTCAAACTTTTTTATTTTTTTTATGAAAATTACATAAATGAATAACAAAACAATAGATATTAATAAAAAAATAAACAAGTATTTGGATAAAAAACCAATAGCTGCAAATAACCCAACTAAAAAACAATCTATAAATTCAATTTCTTTTGATTTATAAATTTTCCATGAATAGTAAACGACTAAAGACCAAAAAGGTAATTGACAAATATTTACGTTAAATTCTGGTGAAGTAAAATTATAAAAATATATTGTTTCCAATAATAATACTGAAATTAAACTTAACTTAATATCTTCTAAAATTTCACAGGCAAATTTAAAAACAAAATAAAAAGCAATTAATACAAATACTTGACTAAGCAAATAAAACGCCCAGTCTTGGGCACCAAATATTTGATATAATACTTCAGTAAAAAAAGCGCTTATTGGAGGATGCTTATTAAATCCCCAATCTAAATTACTGCCCCAAGCAAGAGCTTCGATCGTATCTAGAGGTAAATTTTTGTTTGTTAAAGAAGGAACTAAAGTCCAAATTATTAAATGAGATAAAGCAAAAATAAAAAAAATATTATTAATATTTCTATTTAAAACATTCATTAATAAATATTTACAATAATTAAGCTTACTTGACACCCCTAATTTGCTGAATATACTCCCTCGAATTCATAATATAGAAATGCCCAAAACTCTTAAAAGAAAAAAAACAAAAACAATCAAGCCAAAAATTAGTAAAAAAGTTAAAACCAAGGTATCTACTAAATCAAAAGAAATTAATAAAGGGCAAATTAAAATTTCTAAAACTTATATTCCTAAAGAAAATGAAAAATATATGTGCGAAAAACACAAAGTTTTTTTTAGAATTAAGTTACAAGAGTGGAGAAAAGAACTTGTAAGAGCAAATAATGAAGCTTTGTACAACGGAAGTATGGATGATAATAGTATTTCTGCGGATATTGTTGATCAAGCAAGCTCTTACACAGATAAAAATGTTGAAATGAAAGCAATTAATAGACAAATCAAGCTAATTTCTGAAATTGATAAAGCTTTAATAAGAATAAAAGATGACACTTACGGTTTTTGTTTAGACACTGCTGAGCCTATTGGATTAAAAAGGCTTATGGCAAGACCAGTAGCAAAATATACTATTTCAGCACAGGAAAAACATGAAAAGAATGAAAAAGTTCACGCAGATGACTAAAAAAAAGAAAAAAAAAATTCATAATCCAATTACTTACAATTTTACTAAAAAGTATATTTATTTTTATTATGCTTTTTTTTGGATACTTCTTTTGTTATTTGTATTTACTCGATGAATAAAAATATTATTTTGATCATTATTATAGTTCTTGCAATAGAATTATCAGGTCACGGTATTATTGTGTCATTAATGAGATTGCTAAATTCCTAGGGTTAGACTATCAAGGTTTCGGGGGGAACTCATTTTTATTCATAAATGAAAACCCTTTTATAACAGCATCACGTTCAGAGATTTCATTATACCATCTAGTAAGATCTTTATAATTTTTAAGACCAATATCATGCCATTCGTGTCTGGCTATCCAGGGGAATGTCCCAATATCTGCAATTGTGTAATTATCACCTGATAAATATTTTGATTTAGATAATCTATCATCCAACTCTTTGTATATTCGTTTAGAAATTTTAAAATACCTTTCCTCACCAAATTTACTTTTTCCAGGATTATAATGATGGAATTGATGGTGTTGACCTAACATTGGACCAACATAACCCATTTGAGCCATCAACCACTGATTAATTTCTAATCTTTCTTCAGAATTATAAAATTTTCCACTTAACTCTGCCAAATAAATCAGGATTGCTCCAGACTCAAAAATAGTTTTTTTATTTTCATGATCAATAATTACTGGAATTTTACTTAATGGACTTATTTTTTTGAACTCATCTTTAAATTGTTCACCGTTATTAATATCAACTTTAATTACTTTATAATCAAATCCAATTTCCTCAAGCATAATACTAATTTTTTTGCCATTAGGTGTATTAGCTGAGTAAAGATCTATCACTCTTTTTTTCCAAGTCTTTTTAATAAGCTTGATGAGGTTGTAGTGAATTCAAATCTGTATTTTTCATTTGGTCTTGCTAATTTAAAGCATGCCCTTGCTGCTAAAGCTCCTTCATGGAAACCAGACAAAATTAATTTTAATTTACCAGGATAAGTACAAATATCACCTACTGCATAAATCCCTTTTTGATTAGTTTCAAATTTTTCTGTATCGACTTCTATGGTTTTTTTATCTAAATTAAGTCCCCAATTAGCGATGGGTCCTAGTTGCATAATTAAACCAAAAAAACCCAAAGCATAATCAGCTTTTATATTCTTCATTTCATCATCATCATTTTTTATATCTATGCTTTCTAATTGACCATTGCCTTTGACTGATGTCATTTGATATTTTGTAAAAAGATTTATTTTACCTTCTTTTACTAAAGTATGCATTTTGTTAACAGTAGCTTGTGCACCCCTAAATTCATCTCTTCTATGTATCAAATTTACTTTAGAATTTTTTGATAATTCAACTGCCCAATCCAATGCACTATCTCCTCCACCAAAAATTGCTACTGTTTTTCCCTCAAAAATTTTTTTATCTTTTACTGAATAAAATATGGATTTATTTTCAAATTTTTCACATTCTTTTGAAGGGAATTTTCTTGGTTCAAAAGAACCAACTCCGCCCGCAATAATTACATTTGGAGTTGAAAATATTTTTCCGCTGTTTGTCTTTACAATCCAATTAACATCATCTTTTTTTACTTCCTCTACTCTTTCACTTAAATGAAATTTAATATCAAAAGGTTTTAGCTGGTTAATTAAATTTTTTGTTAGCTCTTCTCCTGTGCATTCAGGCACAGCTGGAATATCATAAATTGGTTTATCTGGATAAAGTTCTATGCATTGACCACCTATTTTATCTAGATTATCAACTATCTCACAATCAAGACCAATTAATTTTAATTGATGTGCTGTAAATAAGCCAGTTGGGCCTGCTCCAATTATTAGTGCATCTGTTTTGTTCATCTATCCTTGTTTTGATGGAATATTTACTGTAAGTCCATCTAAATCATCCGAAACAACAATTTGACAACTTAACCTACTATTTTTTTTTGGTTCGAATGCCATATCTAACATATCTTCCTCACCATCTTCTTTTTTTGGAAGTCTATCAAACCAATCTTGTGTAACATAAACATGGCAAGTTGCGCATGCCATTCCTCCACCACAATCTGCATCAATTCCAGGAATATCATTTTGAACAGCCCCCTCCATAACTGTTAAACCATTATCCACATCTATTGTGTGAGTTTCATTTTCTGATGTTACGTAAGTTATTTTTGGCATAAAAAATATTTATAAAGATTAAAAAAAATAGGGCAAGTATGCAAAAACATACTCGCCCTATAAATTTAATCTAAAAAGCTATTATCTAGCTCTTGATCCAGCTCCAGAACTTACTGCAGCAGCCCAGATTACTAGACCAAATGCAATTTTGTTAATGAAGTCAGCTAAATTGTAAACGACGTTAAGTGAGTTAGCATCTACACCACCTGTTAAGTAACCAAATACATAACCTAATGGGTAAATAGCCCAACCTACAGTAACAATCATTCTCATCGCACCGAAAGCAGTTACAAGTGCTTTGTTACCACTTTTAGATGCAGCTTTTCCAGCTTCACCTGAGAATATTTCATAAAGAATGTATACCCAACCAGCCATACCGATTATAAAACCAAGTGTAGCGTTGATGTATCCAGCTTCTCCTAAATATCCACCGATTAACATTACTAATGAACCAATTAACAATCTCCAGAAAATTCCAGAGTTTGCTTTTCTTACAGCTACTAGAATTAAATAGAATTCTATCATCTGTAATGGCACAGTAATTAACCAGTCAATATATCTGTATACTGTTGGTGAATCACCTGTAGTTACCCATACATCTCTCATGTACATGTAATGGATAAAAGCGATACCAGTTACGAGACCTGCTACTGTTACAGATGTTTTCCATGCTGGGTTAACTGTGCTTCTCTCCATAAAGAAAAAAGCTGTTGAAGCCAACATACCCATTGAAATTATCCAAAAAGATATTCCAACGAAATCATCTTGAGCTAACATAGCGGTCGCAGCGTTTGCTACTGTTGTTACACCTATAAGGGCAACAACTGTAAGAGCAAACAATTTAAGTTTTTTCATAAAAAACTCCCTCTTTAGTTAGTTTTTACTTTGTTAGTTTATATAAACTAGGCTTAGGCTTCCCTAAGCCAAAGTTGGGGGTTAAATACCAAATAAAAACAGTAAATTGAAGACAAAATTACCATTAATAAGCATTGATTTTACTGGCTTTTTAAAATTAAATACAATTTATACTATAATTATCTATTAAATGTACAAACTCGAATCAATTTTTAATGTCCAATAAATTTCAAGACTTATATAAAAAATCTATATCGAAAATCCTGAAATTTTTTGGCAAGAGGCCTCTAAAGATATATTTTGGTTTAAAGAACCTACTAAAATCCTAAACAAATCAAACGCACCTTTTTATAAATGGTTTGAAGATGGAGTAACAAACACCTGTTACAATGCATTAGACATTCATATTGACCAAGGTAATGGTAAAAGAACGGCCCTCATATACGATAGCCCTATTACGGGCAACAAAAGTAAGTTCACTTACGAGGAATTAAAATTAAAAGTTTCCATATTTGCAGGAGCTCTAGAAAATCAAGGAGTTAAAAAAGGTGATAGAGTAATCATTTATATGCCAATGATACCTGAGGCGGTGATTGCTATGCTAGCATGTGCTCGGATAGGAGCCATACATTCTGTTGTATTTGGGGGTTTTGCCTCAAACGAGCTTGCAAGTAGAATTGATGACAGTAAAGCAAAAATATTGGTTACCGCTTCATGTGGTTTTGAACCTGGAAGGACTGTAGAATACAAACCATTAGTTGATGAGGCTATCAAGCAAGCTAAACATAAAATTGATAAAATGATTTTATTTCAAAGACCTGGTCATGAAGTAAAATTAAATGCTCCAAAAGAAGTCAGTTGGGATGAGTCTGTTTCAAATGCAAAAGAAATCGACTGCGTTGAAATGAATTCAAATGAATTTGCTTACATTCTATACACTTCTGGAACAACTGGCACTCCTAAAGGAATAGTCAGAGATATTGGTGGTCATATAGTTGCTTTAAAGTGGACTATGAAAAATATCTATAATATTGATGAAGGAGATACTTGGTGGTCTGCAAGTGATATAGGCTGGATTGTAGGTCACTCATACATTGTTTACGCACCTCTATTCAAAGGGTGCACTACAGTTTTATTTGAGGGTAAACCAGTAGGCACTCCAGACGCTGGAACTTTTTGGAAAATTATTTCAGATTACAAAGTTAAATCTTTATTTACTGCACCTACAGCATTTAGAGCAATTAAAAAAGAAGATCCTGAAGGTAAATTTTTCTCAAAATATGATCTTTCTAAATTTGAAAGTTTATTCCTTGCAGGAGAAAGAGCTGACCCAGATACAATTAAATGGGCTGAAAATTTGTTGAAAGTTCCTGTGATTGACCATTGGTGGCAAACTGAAACAAGCTGGGCAATCAGTTCTAATTGCACTGGTATTGAAATGATGAAAACTAAATATGGATCAGCTTGTAAAGCAGTACCTGGTTATGATGTAAAAATTATAAAATCAGATAAAACTATTGCTAAACCGAATGAGATGGGAGATATAGTTGTAAAACTTCCTTTGCCACCAGGAACTTTTCCCACTCTTTGGAATGCAGATGAAAGATATAAACAAAACTACATGAGTAATTATGAGGGTTATTATCAAACGTATGATGCCGGGCATATCGATGAGGATGGATATATCTGGATTATGTCTAGAACTGACGATATTATAAATGTAGCTGGTCATAGATTATCTACTGGGGCAATAGAGGAAGTTCTCTCGGAACATAAATCGGTTGCAGAGTGTGCAGTTTTAGGTATTGCAGACAAATTAAAAGGTCAATTACCTATAGGTCTAATTGTTCTAAAAGCAGGAGTGGACAAGGATAATGAAACAATCTCAAAAGAATGTATTCAGATGGTAAGGGATAAAATTGGTCCAGTTGCTGCTTTTAAAGTTGCAATCGTCGTTAAAAGGCTTCCGAAAACAAGATCAGGAAAGATACTTAGAGGCACAGTAAGAAAAATTGCTGATAAAGAAAATTACAAAATTCCAGCGACTATTGATGATCCTGCAATTTTAAATGAAATAAAAGAAGATTTGGTAAAAAATAATATCTTAAAAAGTGAGTAAAAACATTTTAGATGAAAAAATTTTAGTCATTCTGAATTAATCCAGTGAGATAATATTTTAGTATTCATTTCGATTTCCTCGAAGGTTATAGAGGGAAAATTGGGGTTTTTTTTTTCGTTAAGAATTTGATTTGATATATTTTGAATTTGATATGAATAAATATTTTCATTATTTTTAAATTCTATTTTTGATATTTCATTTCCTTTTTTTTGTACAACAAACATATTTCGATTCGGTACCCATGACTGATCGATAATTAAAGAACCATCTTCAAAATTTATTATAGTTTGTTGATTAAAATTTTCTTTAAACGAACAACTTATTTGCGAGTTAAATCTATGACCAAAATTTATTTTCAAATTTGAGGATATATCAACTCCACTATCGCAATGCTCAGTAAAAACATTTTCTAAAATTATATCTTTAAATTGTACTTTGTAGGTCAAAGAGTTTATAAATGTACTTAAAGACACTGGGTAACAACCAATATCTAAAATAGCACCTCCCCCTAACTCTTTATTAAAAAGACGATTGGAATAATCAGGCTTCTTAATTTTAATACCAAAAAAATTTTTTTGTTTGTAAACTTTTGTACTAAAAGTTGAATTTATGTTGACAATCTTGCCTAAAGAATTTTCCTCGATAATTTCTTTTACCTTTCTAAAATAGGGTAAATATCGATACATAAAAGCTTCTGTGAAAAAAATTTTTTCTTTTTGTAATTCACCTTTTAAGAAAGATAAATCTTTTAAATCAATAATTGCTGGCTTCTCAACTAGAATATTTTTTTTCTGATTAATACATTCACTTATATACTTTGCATGCAATGAATTAGGTAAGGCAATATAAATAATATCAATACTTGGTGATAAAATTAAATCTTTGTAGTTATCAAAACAAAGCTTGTCTTCTATATTAAATCTTTTTTTAAATGATTGCAGTTTATCTTTATCAAAGCTTGCAATGCCTTTAATTTTAGCATTATCAACAATCGAAAATGCTTTTGCAAATTGATTTGCGATATGCCCTAATCCAATAATACCCCAATTAATTTTTTTCATTTTTAAGGTATTTAAACTTCTTTTTATCCCCAGTTAACTCTAGGATAAATATAAATATTATAGATTTTTTTTGCATTTTTAGAATTTAATTATAACTTAAATAACAATTTTGTTATAATTAAGAACTTAAAAACAAACTTTAATGCAAAAAGAACCTTTTGTTTCTGTGTTGATAGCTAATTATAACAATTCATCATACATCCAACAATGTATCAACTCTTTGAATTCACAAACATATAAAAATCTGGAGATAATTTTTTTTGATGATAATTCGTCTGACAATTCTTTAGAGATAATAAAAAAATTTTCAAATGTAAAAATTATTGAAAACAAAATACAAACAAAGTTTGGTTCACTAAACCAGTTAAATGCATTTAGAAAAGGTATTAAAATAAGTAAAGGTGATCTAATTTTTTTGTTAGACAGTGATGACTATTTCAAAAACGAAAAAGTTGAAAAAATAGTCAACTACTTTAAAAACAATAAAAAAGCTGAAATAGTTTTCGACTATCCTTTTATTGTTGAAAATAAAAATATTTATACAGTTCGGAATAATAACAAAATCTTAAAAACATATTGGCCATATATTCATCCTACTAGCTGTATATCAATTAAAAGAAATTGTTTCCTTGAAATGTTAGACCTAGTATCTTACGAAGATTACACGGATGTGTGGATCGATTTAAGAATTTGTTTGTATTCTAAGTATATATTAAAAGATTTCCATATAATGAGTGAAAATCTAACTTTTTACCGAAAAACTATGTCGAACATATCTTCAAAATTTAAAAAATTTTCAAAAACTTGGTGGAAGAGAAGAAGACAGGCTCATGAATTTTTTCAAAAATTTTCTCAAGATAATGGAATAAATTTTAATAAAAATTTAGATTTCATTGTTACTAAAATAATATGTAAGTTTTTATAATAATGAAACGAATATTATTAATTGGGAAAAGGGGTTTTCTGGGTAATCATTTGAATCAATATTTACGTAAAAATTTCCAGATAAAATTTATTTCTTTTAGTGAAATTAGTAATCTTAAAAGATCTAAAGATAAATATGATTATATAATCAACACCTCAATTAATAAAAATTATATTAATAAAAAATATGCTAAAAAATTTGATAATGATCTAAAAATTTCAAATTATTTAGATCCCAAGAAAAATATTTTTATTTTTTTAAGCTCGAGAAAAGTCTACAAATCTAAAGAAAATATAAGAGAGACTGATAAATTAAATCCTCTAACAAATTACTCAAAAAATAAACTGATTACTGAAAATTTTTTAAAAAATAAATTCAAAAATAATATATTAATCTTAAGAATCTCCAATATCATTGGCTACAAACTAAATGTTAAAAAGAAACTCCATAAAACATTTGTTGATTTATTTTATGAAAAAGCCAAAAAAGGTTTTATATATGATAATAAAAAAAGGTTTAAAGATTTTTTATCGATACAGAAATTTAGTCAAATACTAATAATGATAATCAAAAAAGATTTAAGGGGTACTTACAATGTTTCTATTGGTAGAAAAATATATTTAAATGAAATAATTAAGTGGTTAAATAATTATAATAAAAAAAGTTTAAAAGTTATAAATCATAATTCCACAAGTAAAAGTCAGAATTTTTATTTGAATAATAATAAACTGATGTCAAAAATAAAGATAAATAATAGTTTGTTTGAGCTTAAAAAAGATTGTCTAAATTTGAGTAAAAAGTTGTTTAATTAAAATTTAAAGGTAGTCCTTCTGGATTACCTAATATTTTTCCATTTAGCATTTTGATTTTACCATTAATTATAGTCGCAGCAGGAAATCCTTTGAAAATAAATCCATCAAAAGGTGACCATCCACATTTGCTCTCTATATTCTTATTTTGAATTTTTATTTCTTTATTCATATCTACTATAGTAAAATCCGCATCATATCTTTTTTTAATATAGCCCTTATTCTTGATTCCAAAAATTTTAATAGGATTTTCACAAACTAGATTTATCAGTTGTTTAAGAGATAATTTTCCATGATTAACATGATTTAGCATTACCGGTAATAATGTTTGTACTCCTGGCATTCCAGAAGGTGAATTTGGATATTCCTTTTCTTTGTTTATCTTTAAGTGTGGAGCATGATCAGAACCAATGGTATCATTAAAATTATTCTTAATTGCATACCACAGCCTATCATAGTGAGATTTATCTCTTATAGGTGGATTCATTTGTGCATAGGTACCTAGTTTATCATAACAATCAGGTGCGTATAAAGTTAAATGCTGTGGAGTAATTTCAAAAGTAATATTACCTTTATGCTGTGATAAAAAATCTACTTCTTGTTTGGTTGTAACATGTAAAACGTGGGCTTTTTTATTGTACCGTTCAGCTATCTTTACAATTCTTCTAGTTGATGAAATTGCACATTCCTCACTCCTCCAAATCGGATGAGTATGCACATCGCCTTTTTTTATTAATTTTTTATTAATATTTAAAATTTCCTCATCTTCAGAATGTACCGCTACAACTTTTGAGCTATTTTGAAACACTGTTTCAATATCCTTTTCATTCGCAACCAGAAGATTTCCTGTCGAGGAACCTGCGAAAAGTTTTATACCACAACATCCTTCTAAATTTTTTAAGTCAGCTAATTCATGTGAATTATCTGCAGTTGCACCAAAGTAAAAAGCGTAATTACAATACATTCTATTTTTAGCTAAATCTAATTTTCTTTTGAATTCCTTTTTACTTGATGTAGGGGGATTTGTATTTGGCATTTCAAAAACTGAAGTAATACCTCCAGCAACTGCTGCTCTACTTCCTGAATTTAAGTCCTCTGTATCAGTAGAGCCTGGCTCTCTAAAATGTGTTTGAGTATCAATACAACCAGGTAATACTGTTAATCCATTTGCATCAAATAAATTATTAGCTTTTTCAGAAATTTGACCAATGTCTAGTATTTTTCCATCTTTAATAGAAACATCTACATTTTTTAATTCACCATCAATGTAACATTGACCATTTTTTATTAATAAATCTAACATTTATAGAAAAAATAATTATATTAAAAATCGTAGATATCAAGAAGATATGAAAAAAAATGTTTATATTTTAGAAGATCGTGCAATACTTTTCATTAGCGGGGTAGATTCCAAAGATTTTTTACAGAGTCTTATTAGTAATGACATCAATAAAGTTACAGAAGAATCAAGTTGTTTTGCATCTTTGTTAACTCCTCAAGGTAAATTTCTTTTTGAGTTTATTATAGTTAAACATAAATCTGGATACTTTATAGATTGTGAAAAGAGTCAATGTAAAGAAATATTTAAACAACTAAATCTCTATAAAATAAGATCAAAAATTGAAATTTTAAACTTAAGTAATGAATTTGTAGTTGCTTGTTTTGATTATGAGACGTATCTAAGTATTGAAGGAGCAAAAGATATTTTAGGCTTTACTTTTAAATATAGAGAAGATCCAATTATTTTAGATCCAAGAAATAAAAAATTAGGTGCCAGATTAATTATCAATTTAGAAAAGCTTTACTTGTCACTAAAAAAATTAGATCTCAATAGCGATAAAATTGATAATTATTATTCTAAAAGTCATAAGCTTGGGATTGTTCCAAAAGACCTAAATAAACTACAAAACAATTTATTTGGTATTGAATGCAATTATGAAGAACTAAATGGTATTGATTTTAAAAAAGGTTGTTATGTTGGTCAAGAGAATACTGCGAGAATAAAATTAAAAAATAAACTTTCAAAGAGATTATTACCGTTAGAAATAATAGAGGGGAATATATCTGAGGGTGAAAAAATTTATATTAAAGATACTGAAATTGGAAAAGTTTTAATTGATGGAAAATACTCATTCGCTTTAATAAAATTTTTAGATAAAAAATTTGATAAAGAGTTTGTTTGCAAAAGTGAAAATGGGATATTCAGAATTTTTATTCCTGAATGGCTTCAATCAAAACTTAACTAATAAACTTTGAGAGATCAGGCTTAAAATAATTTGGACCTTTCATAACCTTTCCATCATTGTTGTAGATAGGCTTTCCATCATTATCTAGTTTACTCATATTTGAATTTTGAACCTCATCAAAACACTTATCTAAATCGATCCCAAAAGCATGGCCAGCTCCATATGTTACGTATAAAATATCTGTGAGCGCATCTGCAACTTCTAGTAAATCTTTATTTTTCATTGCCTCACTCAATTCATCAAGTTCCTCCTTAATTAAATCTATCCTTAATTTGTTGATTTTATCTGTGCTAAATGAGGGTTTATTTTTTACTTCTTGTCCAAAAGTTTTCATAAAAATTCCAACCTTACTAAAATTTGACATATTGCTCCTGTAAGTTCTATAAAATTAATGTATATTAATATTAATTTGATATTTACTTATTAATCAATGAAATTAAGAAAAGAATTTGACAGTATCGGATCCATAAATGTACCAAATGATAAATATTGGGGTGCTTCAACACAAAGATCAAAAAAATATTTTGATATAGGAGAGTTTTTAGTTAGACCAATTTTAATTAAATCCATTGCTATTATAAAAAAAGCTGCTGCAATTGTGCATAATAAAGAAAAACAAATTTCACCAAAAATTTCTAACGCAATTGTGAAAGCTTCAAATGAAGTGATTTCTGGCAAATTAAATGATCATTTTCCATTAAAAGTCTGGCAAACTGGATCTGGTACACAAACAAACATGAACGTAAACGAGGTGATAGCTAATAGAGCTATAGAAATCTTGGGGGGAAAAAAAGGAACAAAAAAACCCGTGCACCCTAATGACCATGTCAATAAATCTCAATCAACAAACGATGTATTTCCTACTGCTATGCATATAGCTATAGCACTTGAGACAAAAAAAAAATTAATTCCATCTTTAGAATTGCTTAATAAAGAATTAAAAAAAAAAGTTAATAAATTCAAAAATATAATAAAAGTTGGCAGAACTCATTTACAAGATGCAACCCCATTATCTTTAGGTCAGGAATTCTCTGGGTACCAATCCCAGCTAGAAGATTGTATTTTGCGAATTAAAAATGCCCTAAATGAAATTTATTCTTTGGCACAAGGAGGAACTGCTGTAGGAACAGGAATTAATAGTAAGAAAGGTTTTGACAAAAAAATTATTAAAGAAATTAAAAAAATAACAAAACTTCCTTTTAAACCAACTAAAAATAAATTTGCTGCTTTAGCTGCACATGATGAAATTGTAAACTTTTCAGGAACGCTAAATACAGCAGCAGTTTGTTTAATGAAAATTGCTAATGATATTCGATTTTTAGGCTCTGGACCTAGAGCTGGGTATGGAGAAATTATTTTACCAGCAAATGAACCTGGATCATCAATTATGCCCGGTAAAGTAAACCCAACTCAATCCGAAGCAGTAACAATGGTTTGTGTGAAAGTAATCGGAAACCATAATGGAATTACAATGGCTGGTTCTCACGGCCATTTTGAATTAAATGTTTTTAAACCTTTAATTGCTCATAACATTTTACAATCAATTGATTTATTAGCTGATAGCACTAGAAATTTTTCGCTTTTTTGTATAAAGGGATTAAAAGCAGATAAGATAAAAATTAAAGAGTATTTGGATAATTCTTTAATGTTAGTAACTTCACTAGCACCATTTATCGGATATGATAATGCGGCAAAAATTGCTAAAAAAGCTCTGAAAAATAAGACTACGCTCAAATCAGAAGCTTTAAAGTCTGGATTAATTGACGAAAAAAAATATGATAGAATTGTTAATCCAAAGAGAATGATAAAACCTTTATAATTCTTCAATAAATGAGTTGAAAAAGTTTCTCAAATCTACTTTATTCCTTATCATCTTATTATCTTGATTAAATTGTTTTATTAAATTGTTAATATTTTTATTTGAGTTATTGTCTATAATTATCTTTTCTAAAATTAAGTTTTCTTTTAAAAAATCGTATTTAGTTGTTATATAAATTGCGTCTATTTTTTTTCTATATTTTTTTTTTGTTTGAAAAAATTTATATAAATTTGAGTGATCGTATATTAATATTTCAAATGTGCCCAAAAAATATTGTTTTTTTGAATTAATGAATTTGCTTTCAATTAAATTAATTTTCAAAATGTCTTTAAGTATAAAGTTACTTTGATTGAAGTTAAGTAATTGGTTTTCATAGTTTATATTCAAATTTAAATCTTTTAATTTTCTATGATTAGAAATATTTTTTGATTTTACTTCAATATTAAAATTTAAATTTTTGTTCATAAACGCATTTGACTTTAAAATTTCAAGAAATAAAGAATCGTTACTTAATAAATTTTTTAAATCGATGTTTTTGAGATTTATCTTTAATTTTGAGGAAAATGGGGAAAAATTAATAATTCCACTATAAAAGGTTTTATCATCAACCTTTTCACTAGAATAAAACTTTAATATATCATTATGAAAAGTATAGGCTGTATCATATTTTTTTCTTGCATCAAAATAGCTAAGGTTACCCTCTATCTTTTTATTTTTAAAATCAATGTAGTTGATAAATTTTTTATTAAGTTTATCAAATACTAAATCTAAATTAGATTTGCTACCCAAAAAATTATTTCTTAATTTTAGATTAAAAGAGTTATTAAATATTTCCCCATCAACATCTAAATTATTTATGGTTTCTATTTTATCATAACGAGATTGACTTTTATTTACAGAAATAATTGAGTAAATATCTTCATCTTCATCTTTTAAAAAAATCTTACTCTTTAAAAGAGTAATTTTTTTATCATTTATTTCTCTATTAAAAAAGTTTACTAAATTTTTTAAATCTTCTTTGAAAAAATCAAATTTCGCTTTTTTAACAACTACATTTTGAATGTTCATTTTATTTTTATCTAGAAATTTACTAAAGGTAAGATATACCTTAACTTCTTCAATTTGTGCTAAGTCTCTTTCATTAGAAACAAGTTTAACATCTTTAAAACTAAAATGAGGTATTGGAAAAATTGCATAATTTAACTTTTCACTAAAAATTATCTCAAATTCAAATTCTTTCTCGAATTGATTCTTAACTATTCCTTTTACCCAATTATCTTTATAAAAAGCAGGAGTTGATAAATGAACAAATACTGAAAAAAAAATGATTATTAATGTAAATATGACCCGTTTATCAATAAGAAATAATCTAGTAAGTCTTTTTAGATTATTAAATTGTAAATTATCAAAAATATTTATTAATATTAAGTTAACTTTTTTTAAAAAGCTTAAAAAATTTTTTTTTGATACAAGATTAAAATTTAACATTTAAGATAAGTTTATATAAAATAATTAAAAATGATAAACTCCGAATTTATAAAAAACCTCAACACCTCACAAAAAGAGGCTGTAACTCACTTAGATGGACCACTATTAATAGTGGCTGGAGCAGGCTCAGGCAAAACTAAGGTGCTTACCTCAAGAATTGTTAATCTTTTAAAAGAAAAGAAAGCTTTTCCAAACCAAATTTTGGCAGTCACCTTTACTAATAAGGCAGCAAAAGAAATGCAGAATAGAGTGAGTACATTACTTAATGCTGAGACAATCGGTTTGCCTTGGCTTGGTACTTTTCACTCAATTTGTGCTAAATTGCTAAGAAGACACGCTCCTGCTGTAAATTTGAATTCAAACTTTACAATTATAGACACAGATGATCAATCTAGATTAATTAAAAGTATTTGTAAGTCTGAAAATATTGATACCAAACATCTATCTCCAAAATTTATTTTATCTGTTATTGATAAATGGAAAAATAGAGGACTTTATCCAAATGAAGTTATTTTAAAAACTAAAGATGTTTACGAAAAAAATATATTATCTTTATACAAAATCTACCAACAAAAACTTATTGATTTAAATTCTTGTGATTTTGGAGACCTTATATTACATACTGTTAAAATTTTTGAAAAAAACAAAGATATCAAAGAAATTTACTCTAAAAATTTTAAGTACATATTAGTTGATGAATATCAAGATACAAATTTTATACAAAGTAAATGGTTAAACATTTTAGCTGAGAAAAATAGAAATATTTGTTGTGTTGGTGATGATGACCAATCAATCTATAGTTGGCGAGGCGCAGAAATAAAAAATTTTTTAGATTTTGATAAGATTTATAAAGAAACAAAAATAATTAGATTAGAAGAAAACTATAGATCAACCCAAAATATTTTATCTGTCGCAGCGACTTTGATATCAAATAATAAAAATAGAGTTGGTAAAACATTAAAGTCTACGAAAAATAAAGGTGATTTGGTAAAATTAAACTGTTTTAAAAATGGAAAAGATGAAGCAATTGGTATTTCAGATGAATTAGAACAAAATTTAAAAAATAAAGTTTCATTTAATAAAATAGCAATCTTAGTTAGAGCAATATTTCAAACAAGGGAATTCGAAGAAAGATTTCTTAAAATTGGTATCCCATATAGAATAATTGGAGGTATTAAGTTTTATGAAAGAGCAGAGATAAAAGATTGTATTGCATATCTAAGAATAATTTTTCAAGAAAAAGATGATTTAGCATTTGAAAGAGTTGTCAATAATCCCAAAAGGTCAGTTGGTGATAGCACAATAAATCAGATTCATGAGTATGCTAAAAAAAACTTAATAAGCCTAGAAAAATCTGCAAAAAAATTAATTGAATTGAATTTGATTAAACCAAAAACTAAGATTGGACTTTTATCGTTTCTAAATTTAATTGATAAATGGAGATACGAACTTAACATAAAAAAATCAAATCATGTAAGGCTTCTACAAATTGTTCTCGATGAGTCTGGTTATTCATCAATGTTAAAAAATAAAAAAGATTTAGAAAATGAAAATAGACTTGAAAATATTAAGGAACTTTTAAGTGCTATGAAAGAGTTTGATAATTTAGAGAGTTTTTTAGAACATGTCTCGCTAGCAACCTCTATTGATCAAGAATGGGATGGAGAAAAAGTTAACATGATGACAATGCACGCATCCAAGGGTTTAGAATTTGATGTAGTTTTTCTACCAGGTTGGGAAGAAGGTTTATTTCCTCATCAAAAATCTATAGAGGAAAAAGGCCAAAATGGTTTGGAGGAGGAGAGAAGGCTTGCATACGTAGGTATAACCAGAGCAAAAAAAAAAGCCATTATATCTTTTTCAATGAACAGATTTTATCAAGGGGACTGGATTGATAGCATGGCATCAAGATTTATTGACGAATTGCCTGAGAAATATTTAGAAAAAAATTCATCTTTTGATGAGGTAAAAGATGAAATCGATGATTTTGAATTTAACCAAGATTTTGAGGAAAATGATAATATTAGAAGCCCTGGATGGATAAGATATCAAAAAAGAATTAAATGATCAAAGAGAGAATATCTAAATTAAGAGACAAATTTAAGGAGTTTAATATAGATGGTTATGTTATTCCAAAAAATGACGATTTTTTTTCAGAATATTCTCAAAAAGATAGACTAAAAACTATTTCTAATTTTACTGGATCTGCTGGTTATGCAATTATTCTTAGGAAGAAAAATTATTTATTTGTTGACGGTAGATATTCAATTCAAGCAGAAATAGAGTCTGGTAAAGAATTTGAAATAATCAATCTTAGTAAAATCGAAAACTGTAAATTATTTAAAAATCTTGTACTTGGATTGGATCCAAAACTATTTACCTTTAAACAAATCAGTAAATTTTTCGAGAAGTACAATAAAATCAAAGGTATCGAGGCAAATTTAATTGATAATATTTACAATAACTATCCTTATGTATCTAAGCCTTTTTTTTCTCTAAGTAGAGAAATTGTTGGGGAGAGTCATTTAATTAAAATAAAAAAAGCTGCCTCAATTATAAAAAAAAAAAAATCAAATTATTTATTTATAACTGCTCCTGAGAATGTTGCTTGGCTTTTGAATATAAGAGGGAATGACAACCCTAATAGTCCAATACCTAATTGTAGAATGATAATTGGTAGTAATAAAGAGATTTTCTTATTCTGCGAAAAAATAAAAGCTAAAAATTTAATAAAAGAAAAAAAAATTAAAAAAGAAAATATAATTTTACCTAAAGACTTTAAATCATTTATAAAAAAACTGAAAAAGAATAAAATTATAATCGACGAAAAAAGCTGTTCTATATTTTATGAAAATATTCTTAAAGAAAAATTTTCAATAATTAACAAAGTTGATCCAATCTATTTAATGAAATCTATTAAAAATAAAGTCGAGATTGATAACATGATAAACAGTCATATTTTTGATGGAATTGCTATGACCAAATTTTTGTATTGGATTAAAAATAAAAATAAAAAAGAAATCAATGAATATCAAGCTCAATCAAAATTAGAGAATTTTAGAAAAAAAAATAAAGATTATTTATATCCAAGCTTTAATACTATTGCTGGTGCTGGAGAAAATGGAGCTATCATACACTATAGAGCAGATAAAATTAAATCCAAAAAAATTAAAAAGGACGACATTTTTTTATGTGACTCAGGTGGACAATATCGTTATGGAACTACAGACGTAACAAGAACAATTTGTTTTTCAAAACCAAAAAAAAATATAAAAGAAATTTTTACTAAAGTATTAAAAGGTCATATTGCAATAGCAACAGCAAATTTAAATAAAAATTTCAATGGTAAATTGTTAGATCCATTAGCAAGAAAATATCTTATTAGAAGTGGATTAGATTACGAACATGGGACTGGTCATGGTGTAGGTTTTTTTTTAAATGTACATGAAGGTCCGCAATCAATATCCAAATTCAATAATGTTAAATTACAGGAAGGAATGATTTTAAGTAACGAGCCTGGATTTTATAAAAAAAATAAATTTGGAATAAGAATTGAAAATCTTGTTTATATAAAAAAATACAATAAAAGATTATTATTTCAAAATCTTACGCTGGTTCCGATAGATAAAGAGTTAATAAACTATAAAAAGTTGGAGAAAAAAGAAAGAGATTATTTATTTAATTATCACTTAAATGTCTATTCAAAACTATCACCTTTTTTAAAAAAAGATGAGAGAAAATGGTTAGCTTCATTTATTTAACATTTTAATTAAGTCAGTTTGATTAAGAACTTTAACCCCTAGTTCATTCGCAATATCTAATTTTCTTTTTGTTGGTTTATCACCAACAACAAGATAATTAAGTTTTTTTGATACATTGCTGATTATTGAACCAGAATTTTGTTCTATCAAGGACTTAGCCTCAGCTCTACTAATTCCAGTAAGTTTTCCAGTTATCATAAATGTTTTATCTCTTAGAGGTCCATTTTTCGTTAACTCTTTACTATCTTCAATCAACAAAACTTTATTAAGTTTATAGACTACATTTAAATTAGTTTTATTTGTAAAGAAATTTTTTATAGATTTAATTTGAGTTTCACCAATACCATCGATATTTAATAGTTCATCGATTTTATTAATCTTTGATAGCTCTAAAAATTTTTTCATGTTTTTAAGGTGTTTTGATATTATCTTTGCATTTTCAAGTCCTATGTGTCTTATTCCAAGAGAATAAATTAAACGGTTAAGAGAAATTTTTTTTCTTAGATCTATAGAGTATTTTAAATTTGCCGCAGATTGAGCTCCCCAGCCATCTAATTTTTTAATTTTGGTATAATCTAAATCGAAAATGTCCTGAGGAAATTTAATTAAATTTAAGTTCCAAAAATTTTCAACTATTTTTTTTCCAAAACCCTCAATATTAAAAGCATCTTTAGAAACAAAATGTTTAATTTTCTCTATTGAAATTTTTTCACACTCAAATCCCTCACTAGAGCATCTTCGTACAGCATCATTTTTTTTTGTGACAAAGTTAAAATCCTTAATTGTTAAAGCGCCACATGAAGGGCATTTGGTTGGAAATAAAAATTTTTTGGAATTTTTATCTCTCTTTTTAACTTCAACTGAAGTAATATGTGGAATTACGTCTCCAGCTCTTTCAATCCTCACAATATCACCTACCCTAATGTCTTTCCTTTTGATTTCATCTTCATTATGTAAAGTTGCATTAGAAACAATAACACCGCCAATATTAATTGGTTTAATTTTTGCCACTGGTGTGAGTGCACCAGTTCTCCCTATTTGTATTTCTATGTTTAATATTTTTGATACGCCACTATTAGCAGAAAATTTATGAGCAACAGCCCATCGTGGTGCGTTTGAAACATTTCCTAATCGTCTTTGTAATTCAAAATCATTAACCTTATAGACTATACCATCTATATCAAAGTCTAAATCATCTCTTTTATTTTCTAAAGATTTATAATTTTTTAATAAATTATCGATACCTATTATCTTTTTATTTAATGGATTTATCTTAAAACCCCATTTATCTAAGTTTTTAAGAAACTCAGTTTGTGAATTAATTTGAAATTCATTATAAAAACCAAAAGTGTAAGCAATAAACTTTAAAGGAATTTTTTTTGTTTCATTTGGATTTTTTTGTCGTAACGAACCTGAGGCAGCATTTCTTGGATTAGCAAACTTGCTGGATAGTTTTTTAAAATCAGAATTTTTTATAAAAACTTCTCCTCTTATATCTATCTCCTCAGGAAAATCTTTTTCTACAATATTTTTAGGAATATCATTAATGGTTTTTAAGTTTTCTGTTATATCTTCGCCCTCCTTACCGTCTCCTCTAGACAATCCAGTAACAAATTTACCATTTTTATAAGTTAAGGACGCAGATATACCATCTATTTTTGGTTCAGCACTGTACTCAATTTTAAAGTCATTCTTCTTATCAAGGTAATTTATTATTTTTTTTTCAAAATTAATTAAATCCTCTTTGTCAAATGCATTGGATAATGACAACATTTGGACTTTATGTCTTTTTTTTTTAAAATTTTTCGATGGTTTGAAACCTACAACCAAGCTCGGTGAATTAGGACTTTTCAAAAAATCATATTTATTTTCAAAATCAATAATATCCTTTTTAAATTTATCGTATTCCGAGTCAGCTATAATTGGAGCACTTTTATCATAATAAGCAAAATCGTATTTTTGAAGTTGAGAAATTTTTTTAAGATATTCTTTTTTTAGAAATTTTTCATTCATTTAGTTAAAAAGATTTTTAAATCGTTTTTTAAATTTTTTAAATATCGATTTTTTATCTTTTTCTTTAATCGAAAAAATTTCTTTTTCACTTAAATTGTAGTCTTTATTAAATATTTTGTAAGATGCCTTATACCAGGTGCTAGACCCATAATTATAACCTAATAAGGTTGCATATTTTTTGGCCTCATCCTCTAGTCCAATAATATAATGAACTTCCGCTAATCTATAAATTGCTTCTTCTACATAAGCACTGGTTTCATAATTTTCTACTACATTTTTAAATCTGTTAATTGCAGCGACCCATTTTTGAGATCTTTCATAATGTCTTCCTATGTACATTTCTTTTCCCGCCAATCGATCAGTAATAAGTCCTAACTTAAAACCAGCATCAATTGCAAATTCTGTATTGGGATAGTTTTTTATTAAAATTTCAAATTCTTTTTTAGCTTTTAGAAGAGGATCTAAATCTCTTCCTTCATCTATTATATTTTCATAATAGCACATTCCTAGAAGATAGTGTGCATAATCAATATTTTTATGTTTAGGATATACTTTTAAATATCTGGTCAAATGATAAATTGCATCTGAATAGTAATCGTCAGAATAATACACGTACGCAGTCATCAAAGCTGCTACTGGAGCCCAATCAGATTGTGGAAAAATTAATTCCGCTTCATTAAATTTTTTTGCAGCAAAAAGAGTATCTTTTTCTAAAAATGCCTCATAACCGTCCTGATAAAGTTCGATCATTTGAGATTTTAAATCTTTATTCTCTAAAACGGTTACCTTCGTCTCTTTTTTTGAACAAGAAATCTGGGATAAAATTATAATTGTAATAACAATTAATTTTAAGATGAAATTCATTCGGGAATAATACCAGATTATTTTTTTAAACAAAAACTTTTAAGCGATTGATCTTAGATTCTGTTTGTTTACTAATGAATGTGGAATGTTTTTTTCATTAATTTCAAAAATAGAGTAGTTTTCTTTATTTTGAAAAACTTTTCTTAATAAATCATTTGTTAATTTATGACCACCCTGAGAACATCTAATTTTTCCAATTATCTTATAACCTGATAAGAACAAATCTCCCATACAATCAAGGATCTTGTGATTTACAAATTCTTTTTTATTTCTAAGACCCTCATTGTTTAAAAGTTTCGAACCCTTCACAACAAGAGCATTATCTAATGAACCACCCTTGGCAAACCCCATAGATCTTAATTTTTCTATATCTTCATATAAGCAAAAAGTCCTTGAATTAAAGATATTCTCTAAATCATCCTCATAAACTTTTAAAGAATTTCTTTGGTTTCCAATAAGCTGGTTTTTATATTTAATCTCAAAATCAATTTCTAAATTTATTTTACTTGGCTGAATAGAAATAAATTTTTTACCATCATTGAATTCAATTAATTCATTTATTCTTATAACTTTTATTGGAGTGTTACTTACTTCAATGCCTGCCTTGATTATTTCATTTACAAATTTTTTTGCTGATCCATCTAAAATTGGAACTTCTTCACTATCAATTTCTATTACAGCATTATCTATACCAATGCCATAGAATGCCCCCATTAAATGTTCAATTGTTGAGACTTTTACATTAAATTCATTCGATACTGTGGTGCATAACATTGCGTTACTAACATTATTAACGTGTGGATAAATTACATTATCTTTATTTAAATCTTTTCTAATGAATACAATACCATTGTTTGGCGAAGCAGGTTTAATTGTTAGTTTCGCAAATTTACCAGAGTGCAAACCAACACCTTCTAATTGTATAATATTTTTGATAGTTTTTTGTTTATGAAATGACATCCTGTAGATGTACACTCACTTTAATAAAGTCTGAACTCAAGAAATATTACAATTAGCTACTTAAATTTATTAATTAAAAAACCTGAAAAATCTCTCAAAAAAAGGCTGTTTTTTTGATACTTTTTTGATTATATGGACCTCATTTTCATCATTATCATACTTTAATCTTGCAGCAATTTGGCATTCAGACTCACCCTTATTTTTATAATTCTTATTTAAGTATTCTGCCGAAAAAATTCTATCGATTCTAATTTG
>CACJLN010000002.1 GCA_902594255.1 uncultured Pelagibacteraceae bacterium | reverse complement strand
TTGCCTCATTGATATTTGAATCAGAATTAAATTTATTAAAATCTATAATGTTAAAATCTTCAAAAAAATTTTTATATTGATTTAAGGGATGGTCTGATACAAAAAAACCAACAGCCTCAAATTCTTTGGAAAGCCTTTCTTCAAATTTCCAGTCCATGATATTTGGTATCAATTCATTTTTTTGACTCTCCTTTTCCTCAAATAATTCAATTTGATTATTAAATTTATTCTCGTAAATATTTTTTGATTTTGTTATCAAGGTTGGAATAGAGTTGAATAATGACTGTCTATTTAAATCCAAATCATCAAATGCACCCGCCTTTACCAATCCTTCAAGTTGTAATTTATTTATATCTTTTGGATTTACGCGATTTATAAAATCATTGATTGAATTAAAATTTCCATTTTTTGATCTTTCCTTAATTATATTAGAAATCGACTCGTAGCCAACTGCCTTAATTCCACCTAGTGCATAATAAAATTTTCCATTCTCTGTTCTAAAATCAGCATAACACTCATTTATATTTGGTCTGATAATTTCCACCCCTAGTCTTTTGAGTTCTTCATAAAATTCACTTAGTTTATTTTGATTTGAAATATCCATGGTCATTGATGCTGCAATAAACTCGTTTGGATAGTATGTTTTTAAAAAAGCTGTTTGATAAGAAATTATCGCATACGCAGCTGCGTGACTTTTATTAAATCCATATTCTGCAAAGGGTTCGATTTTTAAAAAAATTCCAGCTGCAACCTCTTTGTTAATACCATTTTTAACAGCACCACTTATAAAGTTCTGCTTTTGCTTTTCTAATTCAGCTCTTTTTTTTTTACCCATCGCACGCCTCAATAGATCTGCTTGTCCAGCTGTAAAACCTGATAGTTTTTGGGCTATTTGCATAACTTGTTCTTGGTAGATAATTACTCCGTAAGTCGGTTTTAAAATTTCCTCTAGTAAAGGATGCAAATAATCAGGTGTTTGTTTTCCATTTTTACAATCATTGTACGTTGGGATATTATTCATAGGTCCTGGTCTATATAAAGCAACTAAAGCAATAATATCTTCGATGTGATTTGGCTTCATCTGAGTTAAGGCCTCTCTCATACCAGCACTTTCAATTTGAAATAGACCAACCGTGTTACCTGAGGATAAAAGATCAAAAACTTTTTGATCATCATAATTTATTTCTTCAATATCAAAATTTTGATTAAATTTTCTGATTAATTTTTGTGTATTATTGATCACTGTTAAAGTTTTAAGACCTAAAAAATCAAATTTTATTAGTCCAGCATTTTCTGCAGAGTACATATCAAATTGTGTAGATGGTAATAATAAATTTGATGAAGAGTCTTTGTATAAAGGAACTGCTTCTGTTAATTTTTTGTCTGCAATTACAACACCTGCAGCGTGAGTTGCAAAATTTCTATTCAAGCCCTCTAGCCTGAGTGAAAGATTTATAAGTTTCTTAACTCTAGGGTCATCCTTAATTAATTTTTGAAGTCTGGGTTCGCCAGCAATACATTCGGTTAAACTTTGAGGTCTTGAAGGATCGAAAGGTATCATTTTTGAGATATTATCAACAAATCCATAAGCCAAACCTAAAACTCTACCAACATCTCTTATTACCATTCTAGCTTTCAATTTTCCAAAGGTAACAATATGCGCGACGCTATCCTTGTATTTTTTATTTAGATATTCAAAAACAAGATCCCTTTTTTCCTCACAAAAATCGATATCAAAATCTGGCATCGATATTCGATCAGGATTTAAAAATCTCTCAAAAATTAAATTAAATTTAATTGGATCGACATCTGTTATAGATAAACACCATGCAACAAGGGATCCAGCCCCAGAACCTCTTCCAGGTCCAACTGGAATATCATTTTTTTTTGCCCACTTGATATAATCAGACACAATTAAAAAATAACTGGCATATTTCATTTCTGTGATAATATTTAACTCATGATCTAATCTATCTTTATATTTTAAATAATTGATATTTGATAAAAGATTACTATTTTTAACTTTAAAAACTTTTTCAAATTTATTCTTTAATCCTTCTAATGAGTCTCTTTTTAGTATTTCATCAGCATCACCACCTTTTTCAGAGCTAATATTAGGTAAAATTGGTTTTGAAAATATCGGTCTAAAACTACAACGATATGGAAAATTGTAATTATTTTCTAAAGCTTCAGGTAAATCTGCAAATAATTCTGACATTTCAGAACTATTTTTCAAATAATGCTGGTCACTTAATCTTATTCTATTTTTTTCATTAACATATGTTTTATTTTTAATACAAATTAAAGCATCATGTGCCTCATGCATATTCTTATCAATATAATAAATCTCATTTGTTGCTATTAGAGGTATTTGTAATGTTAAAGACTTAGATAAGTTAAATTTTTCAAATCCTTTTTCATTAGTATCTCCATGACGTTGTATTTCAATATAAAACCTGTCTTTATATGAAGATTTAAGATCTGAGTATAATTTCTCAATTTCTTTAAATTTTCCTTTTTCAAATAATCGACCAAATAAACCATTTACTGTGCCAGAAAATAATGAAACACCCTCGTTTGGTTTTAATAACTCATTAAAATTTAAATATGGTTCGTTTACCTCAATATCATTAAGATACGATAATGATGAAAGTTCAATGATTCTTTTATATCCATTTTCATTTAAAGCATACAAAGGTATAAGGCCTATTGAGTCATTGAACTTAAAATTTATTTGGGTTCCGATTATAGGTTGAACACCGGTTTTAGATATTTTTTCAGCAAACTCTAGGGCACCACATAAATTAGATGTATCGCTTAGACCTAAAGCTCTAATGTTTTTATTTTTATAAAAATCTTTTAAATCGTCTATTTTAACTGCTCCCTCACAAATCGAATATTGAGAATGTATTTTTAAATGATTGAAATTTTGAATATTAGACTCAGACATTAATGATATTTATATTACCATTAACTATTTCCAACAAGTAATCTGACTTATCGGCAAAAAATCTATTATGAGTTGCAAATACAATTAATCTATTAGGGTTTATTTGTTTTTTTAATATTTCAAAAACACTTTTTGCAGTATCAAAATCCAAACTTCCAGTTGGTTCGTCAGCTAAAATTATTTGGGGGTTATTAATTAAAGCTCTTGCTATAGAGACTCTTTGTTTTTCACCTCCAGATAATTGTGAAGGATAATGATTTGATCTACTAGTAAGGCCAACTTTTCGTAATAAAATCTTAGATTTAGTAATAGCTGAGTCTTTATTGTTGCCAGCAGCTAAACTCGCCAAGTAAACATTTTCTATTGCTGTAAAATCTGAAAGTAAATTATCTTGTTGATAAATTATACCTATTTTTTTTGCTCTTAATAAATCATTTTTTTTTGAATTTTCAAAATCTATTTGTTTATTTTCTATTGCAATTGAGCCTGAGCTAGGACGGTCAATTAATGAAAGCAAATTTAAAAGAGTTGATTTACCTGAACCTGATGGTCCTATAAGAGAATAAATTTTCCCTTTTTCAAATTTAAAATTAATTTTTTTTAATACATTTACTTTCTTCTGAGTAAAAAAGGTTTTGTTTAAATTTGAAAGTTTAATTAAATTATTCATATTTGAGAGATTGGACAGGATCCAATTTTGCAGCTTTTAAAGCAGGAAAGATTGAAACAATTATAGTTATTAATATTGAAAATAAGGAGATCAAAAATATTGAAGATGGATTAATTTCTGATGGCATAGTACTTAAAAAATAAATCTCTTCTGGAAATAAACTAATATTGAATACATCACTTAAAAATTGTCTGAAATTTTCAATGTACATTGAAAAAATAACTCCTAATAAAATTCCAAAAATTGTTGCTGAAGTGCCAATAATTACACCAACTAAAAAAAATATCTTCACTATAGATTTATTTAAAACACCTATTGACTTTAAAATTGCTATATCACGAGTTTTATTTTTTACTAAAATTGTTAAACCTGAAATAATATTGAAGGCTGCAACTATTATGATTAAAGTCAAGATTATAAACATTACATTTCTTTCTACTTTAAGCGCAGAAAATAATGAGCTATTTGTGTCAGCCCAACTAAAAACAAATTCTTCTGGAAATATTTTTTCAACAATAATTTTTTGATTTTCAATATTTTGTGGATTTTTTAAATAAATTTCTAAATTCCTATCATTATCAGTCAAATTAAAAAACTCATCTAATGTATCTAAATTAACAAAAGCAATGTTATTATCAAAATCAGCGAGACCACTTTCAAATAGTGAGATGACAGTAAAAATTTTTTTCTTAGGCAAACTGCCTATAACAGTTTCAATTCCTGAGGACGACATTATTGTGACATCATCTCCTATCTTAAGTCCAAGTGTGAAACTTAGTTCTTTACCTATTGATATGTAATTTTTTTTTAAATTATTTCTGTCACCTATAAAACCTTCATCATCTATTATACTTAATTTTGAAAAATCATTTTGAGAATAGCCTCTTAAAACTATACCCTTTGAAATATTTCTTTGAATTATTATTGCTTCGCCTGAATTACTCGACATTAAATTTTTACTTATTGAATTTAATTGAACATTGTTAAATCTTGCAGGATTAATATATTTTTTTTCGTAAGGTTTAACTGTTATATGTGCGTTAAAACCAACTATTTTGTTAATTAACTCAGTTCTAAAACCATTCATCACTGACATGACAATTATTAAAACTGCCACTCCCAAACCTATACCTATGAACGAAAAGATTGAAATTACATTCAAAAAACCATCTTTTTTTCTGGCTTTAAGAAATCTGAATGTAATTTCTTTTTCTAATGTAGAAATCAATTTTCTTCTTTTCGTTTTTTTACAATCTTAATAATTTCACTCAATTTAATTTTTTGAGACATTTCTCCGACTTCTTTAAATTCAATAAGATCATTTTCAGTTTGTTTACCAATAATTATTTGATATGGGATACCTATTAAATTCATCTTTTTAATTTTAGACGAAAAATTTTCCTCAGTATCATCAATTAAAGTTTCAATATCATTTTTTTCTAATTCTAAGTTAATTTTATTAGCTTTTTCTAAACATGATTTATCATTTTTATTAATCATTGGAATTATTGAAATATCATATGGTGCAACAGATATTGGCCATTTCATGACCTCTTTTTTTGCATCATATTTTGCCTCTATAATAGCTCCAACAAGTCTCGAAACACCAATTCCATAAGAGCCCATTTTTACAAAATCTTTTTTCCCTCCTGGTAAATCAACAGAACCATCCATTGGTTTAGAATATTTGTCTCCAAAATAGAAAATATGACCAACTTCAATTCCTTTTGTTATCAAACGATTCTCTTCAGTCACCTTTGTTTCAAATTCCTCTTTATCAAATTTTTCATCAGTTACTGAATAAAATTTTTCAAATTTATTTCTTAAATCTTCAAGAGACTTTTTCTCTAATTTACTTCCACTACTATCTACCTCAAAAATTCTTTTATCAGTAAAAATTTTACTTTCACCAGTCTCTGCTAAAATTATGAATTCGTGTGAAAGATTTCCACCTATAGGTCCTGTATCTGCAGCCATTGGAATAGCTTTAAGATCTAGTCTTTTAAAAGTTTTTAAATAGGATAAAAAAAATTTATTATACGAGAAAAAAGCTTCTTCATCATTAATGTCAAACGAGTAAGCGTCTTTCATATAAAATTCCCTGCACCTCATGATTCCAAATCTTGGCCTAATTTCATCTCTAAACTTCCATTGAATGTGATATAAAAGCTGTGGAAGCGACTTGTAAGACTTTACTGAATTTCTAAAGATATCTGTTACAAGCTCTTCATTAGTTGGTCCGTAAAGCATCTCTCTATTTTGACGATCTTTAATCCTAAGCATTTCTTCACCATAATCCTCATAACGACCGCTCTCTTTCCATATATCACTAGATTGTATAGTTGGCATTAATATTTCTTGTGCACCAATCTTATTTTGTTCTTCTCGGACTATTTGTTCAATTTTTTTCATTACTTTTAATCCCAATGGTAACCAAGAATAAATACCTGCAGAAGATTGTTTTATCATTCCAACCCTTAACATTAATTGGTGTGACTTAATTTTAGCTTCGGAGGGAATATTTTTAAGTATAGGTATAAAAGATTTAGAAATATACATGTTAAATCAGTATATTTCTTAAATTTAAATATTCAAATTTCATTAACAGATATATAAGTGTGAATAAAACTGTTGTAATTACAGTGCAATAAATGAATTTTTTTAACATTTTTGGATTCTCTGGCGATCCAGGGTCTTCCCCATCAATTTTAATTGATTTTTGTCTATCAACATCAATCGGCAAAATCGCAAAAAAAACAATCCACCATATAATAATATAGATTATAGCTAGTCCCGTAATGCTCATTAGATATTTACTAAATTAATATTTGTGTACGGTTTTTTTCCTATTTTCTCTTTAGTAAATTTTCTACATGCGATTTTGAGAGCATCAATGAGGTTATGCTCTTGTTTTCTGCTACCGATTTTAAATGATTTTGTTATTTTTTCTATTTCATTTTCTAATTCGTAAGTAAATTCATCTTCTTCATTAATCGGCAAACCCCGAAAAGATAAGATTGGATTATCATGAATGTTGCCTTTTGAATTTATTAAAATTGTTACCTCTAGATAACCATTAGAACTCAGATTTTTTCTATCTTTTATAGATTGAGACTGTTCATGTACACTTATATTTCCATCAAGATAAAGTCGTCCTGTTGGCGCTTTATCATAAACTTCGGGTTTGTCTCCAGGAAAAATTTTTACAATATCTCCATTCTCAACTAGAATAGGGTTCGGTACTTGCATCTCTTTTGCAAAATTTATATGCTCTATTAGATGCCTATGCTCACCATGAACAGGTATAACACATTTAGGTTTTATCCAGTTATACATATCTTTCATTTCATCTCGATTAGGATGACCTGATACATGAACAAACTCATTTTCTTCTGATATTACCTCCATCCCGTCTTTCACTAATTGATTATGTAATTTATAAAGTTTTTTTTCATTACCTGGTATTATTTTTGATGAAAAAATAACTGCATCACCCTTTTCTATAAATACATCAGGATGTGTGTAATTTGAAATTCTCATCATTGCACCCATTGGTTCACCTTGACTTCCAGTACATAGATAGACAATTTTTTCTCTAGATATATTTTTTGCTTCTCTAGGATCAATTGGATCGATAATATTCTTTAAATATCCACATTGTTTAGCTGCTTTAAAAATTCTATGCATTGATCTTCCAACTAATGATATTTGTCTTCCTGTTTTTTCTGCACAATAAAAAATAGTCTCCATTCTTGCTACATTAGAAGCAAAAGATGTAATAATTATCCTTTTTTTAAGTCTTTCCATTATCTTTAAAAGACTTCTCCTAACTGTTTCTTCTGAACCTGACCTTCCAACTGTAAAAATATTAGTTGAGTCACAAACCATTGCAAGAACACCTTCTTTACCTATTTGTTTCAATCTATCAACATCTATATTTTTACCCACCATTGGGTTTTCATCTATCTTCCAATCTCCTGTATGCAAAACTATTCCAGCAGGAGTTTTAATTCTTAATCCATTCGGCTCGAGAATTGAATGAGTCATTGCAACGTATTCTATTAAAAAAGGATCAAGATCTACAACTCCATTTAACTCAACAATCTTTAAATAATTATTTATATCAACATGTTTTTCTCTAAATTTTTCTTGTATCAATACTGATGTAAATGGTGTCGCATAAATATTACATTTCAACATTGGCCAAAGATGAGCAATTGCTCCAATATGATCTTCGTGAGCATGGGTTACCACAATACCTAATAAGCTATCTTTTTTATCTACTATAAAACCAGGATCAGGATAAATTAGATCAATCCCTGGAAGAGAGTCATCTGCGAATGTAACACCTATATCGACCATAATCCACTTATGTTCACCTGGATTTCCATATCCGTATAAGTTCATATTCGCACCTATTTCACCAGCACCACCTAACGGACAAAATAATAATTCTTGTTTCATTTAGTTTATTAACCTAGCAATTTTTATTAAACCTTTAATTGTGATATCTCTATTGTGTATTACTTTAATTTTTAAAGATTTTCTAAACAAGTCCGAATAACCACCTGTTATTACAAGTTTAAAAGAATTTTTTGTCTCTTTTTTAATTAAATTAATGATATTGTCAATCAGACCTATATAACCCCAAAAAAAACCAGATTGTACCGCTGATTTGGTATTGTTAGCTATAATATTATTTATCTTTTTTAAATTAATTCGAGGGATCAAAGAGGCTTTATCTGATAATGTGTCAAGTGAGATCTTAATACCAGGTGCTATTATTCCACCTCTATAATCCTTTTTTATAACTACGTCAAATGTTGTAGCAGTTCCAAAATCTAATATTATGAAATTTTCTTTATTATTTTGTAAACTAATTGCATTAGCTAAACGATCAGAGCCAACTTGTCTAAAATTCACTTTTATTTTTATTAGTGATTTTAAATTTAGATCTTTTATTTCATAGCACTTAACTTTTGTTCTTTTTGAAAAATATTTTTTAATCAAAATAAAAAACTTTGGAACCACACTACAAAATAATATCTTTTCGACATCATTGATATTTTTGATTAAAAATTTAATCTTTTTATCTAAATTTCGATCATTAATATAATTAGTTGGTAAATTTATTCTTTTTAGAATTTTTTCTTTTTTATTAACTAAAAATAACTTGGTTTCTGAATTGCCTATATCACCAAAAATGTACATTTAACTATCTACTAACTCCTATGTCTACAAACTTACTCAAGTTTTTTTCAAAAACATTCTTTAATTCAATTTCTATTTTTTTTTTTGAGACTTTTTTATTTATTAAATCATTTAAATTGGTAGTTGGATAGTTGCTAATTATGGGGTTTTTTACTAAATTTAAGCCAATTCCAACTATAAGAGATTTTTTATTATTCTTATTAATAGTCTCTTGTAAAATTCCACTTATTTTTTTTCCTTTTATCAATAAATCATTGGGTCTCTTATACGTAATTTTTTTTTTATAATATTTAGAAATTATTTTTTTAACTAGCAAGCAGTTTAATTTAGTAATTTGAGATAAAGTTAAATTTAAATTGTCTAGACTGTAAAAAAAACTTACAAATAAATTACCTTTAAAGTACAACCATTTTTTTCCGTATTGTCCACGTCCATGACTTTGGTTTTCGGCAATTACCATTCCATACTTTAAATTTGAGTTTCGAATTATTCTTATAGCTGTATCATTCGTACTTCTTAATCTTTTAAATTTAAAAATTTTGAATTTCATCAAATAATGTTAATTCTAGAAACAACTTCAATTAATTGACCTGGAAATATAAAGTATATCAGAATTAACAATGTGGATGCAGTTAGTGAAAATTTTAACCAAAAACCATGGTCTGTATCGTATTTTTCTTTTTCCTTATCAAAATATATAATTTTAATTAACCTTAAGTAATAAAAGGCTGCAACAACTGTTGATAATAAACCTACGATTGCAAGGAAATACATTGATTGTTCAATGACTGCTTTAAAAACATAAAATTTTGCGAAAAAACCTGCTAGAGGAGGAATTCCAGCTAGTGAAAATAAAATTATAAGTAATGATATTGCAAGCATTGGATGATTTTTTGATAAACCTGATAAATCATCTATTTTTTCATAATATTGATTATCTCTCTTCAGCATTAATAAACATGAAAACAATCCTAAGTTCATAAGCACATATATTGTTATATAGATAATTGAGCTTTGAATTCCATCATTAGTACCTGAAGCTACACCAGCAAGAGCATAACCAACATGCCCAATAGAACTATAAGCGACAAGTCTTTTCAAATTTGTCTGTCCTATAGCTGCGATTGCACCGAATAGCATTGATGCAATTGATAAAAAAATTAAAATCGTTTGCCACTGATCAATCAAATTTATAAATGGTACATATAAAAATCTTATAAACACCGTTAATGCTGCTATTTTTGGAACCATTGTAAAAAATAATGTTACAGAAGTTGGTGAGCCCTCATAAACATCTGGTGCCCACATATGAAATGGAACAGCAGAAATTTTAAACGCTAACCCTACCAAAATAAACACTATACCAAATGTCAAAGCATAAACATCTGAATTTAATTGGCTGGCTATTACATCAAAATTAGTAGAACCTGTAAATCCGTAAATTAAAGAACAACCATAAAGCAATAAACCAGAAGATAAGGCACTTAAAACAAAATATTTTAATCCAGCTTCAGAGGATTTAATTTGATCTCTATTGAATGTTGCTAATACATATAAAGCTAATGACTGAAGTTCTAGTCCCATGTAAAATACAATTAAGTCATTAGAATTAATCATAACCATCATTCCTAATACAGAACTTAAAATTAATATTGGATATTCAATTTTAAAAATTTTAAAAGTTTTAAGATAGTTTGATGATATAATTAAAACTAAAAAAGCAGCCGACAAAGTAATTATCTTCATTAATGAAGATAAATAATCAATTATAATACTGTTGTTAAATAATTTTGTTTCATTAGTTCCAATAGTTTCATTGAATGTAATAACAGCAGTTACAATCAAAACAGCCAGAGAAAGACTCTGAACTAATCTTGAACTATTTTTTTTAAAAACACCGAATATTAATAAAAACATTATCGATAAAGAAAGAAATATTTCAGGTAAGACTAGTTGTAAATTTTCCATTATATTTGACTTGCTAATTTAAAGTTATATTGATCAATTAAATCTGAGATGGATACTTCAATTGTATTAATCAGAGGATCTGGGTAAAATCCAAAAAATAGTGTTGGCACAGCCAAACAAGATAAAATAAATAGCTCGGATCGATTTAAATCAAACATCTGTTTCAAATCAGTATTTACTAGTTTACCAAAAACAACTCTTTTATATAACCAGAGCATATATGCGGCTCCAATAATTACTCCTAGGCTGGCAATCACTGCTACCAAAAAATTATCCTTAAATGCACCCATTAAAATTAAGAATTCCCCAACGAAACCACTCGTTCCTGGTAAACCCAAAGCTGCAAGAGTAAATAACATAAATAAAATTGAATATTTTGGAATAATGCTCACAATTCCACCGTACGTATTAATGAGTCTCGAATGCATTCTGTCATAAACAACGCCAACACACAAAAAGAGCGCTGCAGAAACTAATCCATGACTTATCATTTGAATAATACTTCCCTCAATTCCTTGCTGTTGAATTGTAAAAATTCCTAAAGTGACATAACCCATGTGTGCAACTGATGAATAAGCAATTAGCTTTTTCATATCTTCCTGCATTAATGCTATGAAAGACGTAAAAATAATTGCAATTACACTTAGAGTATAAATCAATGGAGTAAAAATTTCTGATGCAGCAGGAAATAATCCAAGAGAAAATCTAATGAAACCATATCCCGCCATTTTTAATAATATAGCTGCTAATAAGACGGACCCAGCAGTTGGTGCTTCAACATGAGCATCTGGTAACCAAGTGTGAACAGGCCACATAGGGGTTTTTACCGCAAAAGAGCTAAAGAAAGCTAACCATAGAAGATTTTGATATTTAATATCAATTCCAGAATTATAAAGCTCGACTACATCTGTTGTTCCGTTCAACCAATATATTGTAATTATGGCTACCAACATTAATACTGAACCAAGCAAAGTATACAAAAAAAATTTAAATGCAGAATAGACTCTTCTAGCACCACCCCATATCCCAATTATTAAAAACATCGGAATTAAACCTGCTTCAAAAAACAAGTAAAAAATCACAAGGTCTAATGAGCAGAATACACCTATCATAAAAGACTCCATTATAAGAACAGCTATTAAAAATTCACTTAATCTCTCTTTAATTGAGTTATTCACAGAAATAATACAAAGAGGTGTTATAAATGTTGTTAATAAAATAAATAATATCGAAATACCATCAACGCCCACTTTATAATTTATAAAATCTTCAATCCAAATTCTTTCTTCAACAAATTGAAAGTTCGAAGTTGATGCATCAAATGATATCCATAAATAAATTGACAAAAAGAAATTTACAGCTGAGGTAAATAAAGCAACATACTTAATAGTAAAATTGTTTTTTTTATTACCCCTGGTAAAAAATAAAAATAAAGCTCCGATAGATGGTAATAAAATCAACCAGGAGAGAATAGGAAAGTTCATTATTTTACGATTAAAAAAGTTAATAAGGCGGAGAAGCCAAGTAACATTACAAAAGCATATTGATATATATATCCACTTTGAAATTTGTTAGCTTTTACTGAAAATTTTTTAATTAGTAAGGAGATACCATCTGGACCAAAACCATCAATAATTTTTAGATCAAAAAACTTCCATAAAAATAAACCAAGTTTTTTTGATGGTTTAACAAACAAAACATCATAAAGTTCATCAAAGTACCACTTATTTAATAAAAAATTGTAAAGCGGTTTATTAATATTAGCAATTTGATCAGGTAAATTCTTATTCTTTAAAAATAAATAATACGCTAATGGAATAGATAAAATGACTAAAGTTGGGGTAAGTAATAAAAACCATAATGGTGGATGATCAGTGCTCAAGGGTTTTAAAAAAAATATTGAGTCACGCCAAAAATTATTCAGCCCCTCATAACCAATAAATAGTTCTTTAAATAAAAAACCTGCAAATAAAGCGCCAATTGATAATAAAACCAAAGGTATCAACATCACGATTGGAGACTCGTGTGTTTCATCTATCTTTATCTCTTTATTATTATATTCACCATGAAAAGTTTTAAAAATTAATCTCCAAGAGTAAATTGATGTGAGGAAAGCTGTAAATATTCCGATTCCAGCAGCGTAATAACCAGTGGTATTTCCTCTTAGATAAGCAAATTCTATTATTGCATCTTTAGAGTAAAAACCTGACAAAAATGGGAAACCGGTTAAAGCTAAAGTTCCTATCATCATCAGTGAATAGGTATAGGGAAGCTTTTTCCAAACTCCACCCATATAATTAATATTTTGTTCATCCTTAAAGGCATGGATAACTGAACCAGATCCTAAAAATAATAGGGCTTTAAAGAAAGCATGAGTAAATAAATGAAACATAGCAACATTATATGCGCCCACACCTGTAGCAAAAAACATATAGCCTAGTTGGCTACAAGTAGAGTACGCAATAATCTTTTTTATATCATTTTGAACCAAAGCTACTGTTGCAGCAAAGAATGCTGTGCTCATTCCAACAATTGTTATGATATTTAATGCTAATTCAGAGTACTCATAAATTGGTGAACACCTTACAACCAGAAAAACTCCAGCTGTTACCATTGTGGCAGCATGAATTAGAGCAGAAACAGGTGTTGGGCCCTCCATAGCGTCTGGCAACCAAGTATGAAGTAAAATTTGTGCTGATTTACCCATTGCACCGATAAATAAAAGTAAGCAAATTAAATCTACTGCATTAAATGTAATACCTAAAAATAATAAATTTTTA
This sequence comes from uncultured Pelagibacteraceae bacterium, assembly GCA_902594255.1. Taxonomy (GTDB): domain Bacteria; phylum Pseudomonadota; class Alphaproteobacteria; order Pelagibacterales; family Pelagibacteraceae; genus Pelagibacter. Next base: position 132,709 of record CACJLN010000002.1, on the reverse strand, counting down.
TCAGTAATTTTTGAAATTTGGGTAAAAACCTCAGAATAATTTACTGTTCCAAATAAATAAAAAATTAAAAATATTCCAAGTGCAAAACCAAAGTCGCCTACTCTATTAACTACAAATGCTTTGATTGCAGCTTTATTAGCTGACTCTTTTTTAAACCAGAAACCTATCAAAAAATATGAGCAAAGACCAACTCCTTCCCAACCAAAAAATAATTGAATAAAATTATCTGACGTAACTAACATCAACATTGCAAAAGTGAATAAGGATAAGTAAGCCATAAACCTTGGTTTATGTGGATCATGTGACATGTACCCAATTGAATAGATGTGGACTAACGCAGACACAGATGTAACCACAACCAACATAACAGAGGATAACGGGTCTATATTCATTGACCAATTTACCTCAAGAGATCCAGAGCTTATCCAGGTCGCAATAATTATATTTTCTTGATATTGGTTTACAATGACTTCATAGAAAATCATGCATGAAAAAATAGCTGATATTGATACCAGTAGGCTTGTAATAATTTCTGAACTTCTATCGCCAATAAACCTACCAAAAAATCCAGAAATAATTGAGGCTATTAATGGTAATGCTAATATTGAAATTTCCATTTTATCCTTTTAGTTTATCTATCTCCTCTACTCGAATAGTCCCAGAATTCCTGAAATAAACTACTATAATAGCCAGACCAATTGCAGCCTCAGCTGCGGCAACAGTTAATATAAACAACGTAAATACTTGGCCAGATAAATCTCCTAAATATATAGAGAATGATACTAAATTTATATTAACAGCCAATAATATAAGTTCTATGCTCATTAATATTACAATAATATTTTTCCTATTTAAAAAAATTCCAATTATTCCGATACTAAAAATAACTGCTCCTAGAGTTAAATAATGTCCTAAACCTATTTCAATCATCAATTTTAACTCCTCTATTTGAAGCAACTTCAAGAACCTCAACACCTTCAGCTCTCTCTCTTGAAATTTGTTTCAAATAACTTTGTTTTTTTACACCCTCTCTTTGTCTAAAAGTTAAAACAATGGCACCAATCATAGCTATTAAAAGAATCATTCCGCTTATTTGAAAAACATGAATATAATCTGTATAAAGCACTTGTCCTAAAGAGTGAGTATTACTTACTCCTTTTTCAATAAATAAATTTGTTGAATTAAGTAAATCAGGCTTATATTTCCAACCACCAATTACAATTATTAATTCAAAAAAAATGATTACACTTATTACTAACCCTACAGGTATATGGCCAGAGCTCTCTTTTGAAATAAACCATTGATTTTTTTGCTGAGCAACATTTAACATCATCACCACAAATAAAAATAATACTGCTACTGCGCCAACATAAACAATTAACATTATCATTCCTAAAAATTCTGCTCCAATCATTATAAAAAGGCAAGAAATGCTTATAAAATCAAGTATCAAAAAAAAAACAGAATGTACTGTATTTTTTGAAACAGTTACCATAATAGCTGAGATAACCGCAATTATAGAAAAAATATAAAAAAATATTGCATGTGCAATCATAAATTATCTATATGGGTTATCTGATTTAATATTTGCAGCTAAAATATTTTCCCATTTATCTCCATTATCTAGGAGTTTTTCTTTTGTATAATAAAGTTCTTCTCGAGTTTCTGTTGAAAATTCAAAGTTTGGTCCCTGAACTATCGCGTCTACAGGACAAGATTCTTCACATAAACCACAATAGATACACTTCATCATGTCAATGTCATAACGAGTTGTTTTTCTACTTCCATCAGACCTTTGAGAAGATTCAATTGTGATCGCTTGTGCAGGACAAACAGCTTCACACAATTTACACGCTATACATCTTTCCTCACCATTTGGATATCTTCTCAACGCGTGTTCGCCTCTAAATCTTGGACTAATTTTTCCTTTTTCGAAGGGGTAATTTATAGTTTTTTTTGATTTAAAAAGTTCTTTTATTGCAATTAATAATCCACTGACAAAATCAGTCATTAGTATAGTTTTAAAAAATCTAGTTATCTTCATTTAAATTGTTGGTAAAAGATTGAAATAAAAGAGGAAACTTGCTGTCAATACAACGTAAGTAAGAGATAATGGTAAAAATATTTTCCAACCCAATCTCATAAGTTGGTCATATCTATATCTTGGTACTATAGCTTTTACTAGTGCGAAAAGCATGAATAAAAACAATATTTTAAAAATTAACCAAATAAAGCCAGGTATCAAGTTAAATGGATACAGATCAATCGGAGACAGCCATCCACCCAAAAATAATATTGATCCTAGAGCACACATCAATAAAATATTTGCATATTCACCTAACCAAAACATCGCATACATCATGCCAGAGTATTCTGTTTGATAACCTGCTACTAATTCAGCCTCCGCCTCAGGTAAATCGAAAGGAGGTCGATTTGTTTCAGCTAATGCTGAAATAAAAAAAATTACGAACATGGGAAATAATGGAAAAATAAACCACATATTTTCTTGTGCTATAACAATATCATTCAAATTCAATGATCCTACACATAACAAAACATTTATTATAATAATCCCAATAGATACTTCGTAAGATACCATTTGGGCAGCAGATCTTATTGCTCCTAAAAACGGATATTTGGAATTAGATGCCCAACCACCCATTATAATTCCATACACGCCTAGAGATGAAACTGCAAATATATATAGTATCCCAACATTAATATTTGCTAGAACTTTACTTTCACTAAATGGAATTACAGCCCATGCCGTTAAAGCTAGTGTCATAGTTATAATTGGAGCAAGAATAAATATAACTTTGTTAGAGCTAGCTGGGATTATTATTTCTTTAAAAATATACTTAAGAGCATCAGCTAATGATTGAAGTAATCCAAAAGGTCCCACAACATTAGGACCTCTTCTTTTTTGGACGAAAGCCCACACTCTTCTATCTAACCAAACGATCATAGCAACTGATACTAAAACGGGTATTAATAGAAACAAAATTTTATATGTTTCTTGAAAAACAATACTTAAATATTCCATTAATTAACCTTCGGTTCCAGTTTTTTTAAAATCTAATTTTGAATTATTGCATTCAAGCATTGTTTTTGATGATCTAGCAATGACATTAGAGAAGTAGTAGTCTTTGAAATCAACTTTTAGAAGTTCATTTGTAAAACTATAATCGTTTTTTTTGTAAATCGTATTCGAGTTTTTTTGTTCCAGTTTTATTTTAAGATAATTAAACATGCTGCTTTCTAACTCATCTTTATCATTAAAAAGTTTTCTATTATTCAACATCTCAGCAATATCGTTAATAATTTGCCAATCTTCTTTGGCATTACCTGGTGGATATGATGCTTTATAAGATTTTTGAATTTTGCCCTCTAAATTAGTATAATGACCTGATTGCTCTGTAAATGCTGCTCCTGGTAAAATTAAATCCGCGATTTCAGCACCTTTATCTCCATGGCTTCCCAAATAAATTATAAACTCATCTTTTTTTTTAAAATTTAAATTATCCTGACCAAGTAAAAAAATAATTTCAAACTTATTTTTACTAAGATCATCTAAAATAGTATTACTTTGGTCAATTACATCTAAATCTATGTTCCCAACCGTTGATGCATCCACTGACAAAACATTTAAAGGTTTCCAATCTTCAGTAAATTTTTTATTATTAACTAAAAATTCCTTGAATGAATTAAATAGATAATTAGCTGAATTTAATTTTAGAAAAGATTCTCCCAAAATAATCATTGGATTTTTAGAATCTATAATTTCTGTTGATATCTTATGTTTATTATCGACAATATCTTTAATAGTTTGAGTTTTTCCATCAAGACTATGATAATCATAAGTCAGTTCACCAACATCATTCAATGAAATGATTTTTACATTATCGTTTATATACGCTTTTCGTATTCTTGCGTTCAACATTGTTGCTTCAAATCTTGGATTTGTACCAATTAAAAATATAAGGTCTGCTTTCTCAATACCGTTTATTTGAGAATTAAATAAATAATTATCTCTCTCAGAGTTATCTAAAAATCTTTTTGTTGGTCTAAAATCATATTTTTTGTTGTTTATTGTTCTCTCAAAAAATTCTTTAAAAATAAAACTTGTCTCCATGTTGGTTAGGTCTCCAACAAATCCACATATTTTTTCTTTATCAGTATTTTCTATTTTGGATTTTATAATTTTATAAACCTCATTCCAAGAAGCTTTTTCAAATTTATTATTATACTTAATATAGGGGGTGTCTAATCTTTGGTTTAATAAACCATCACAAGCGTATCTTGTTTTATCTGAAATCCATTCCTCATTTATATCTTCATTAATAATTGGTAAAATTCTTTTTACCTCCCAATCATAAGTATCAACTCTAATGTTTGACCCTACTGCATCCATAACATCAATTGTCTCAGTTTTTTTTAGTTCCCATGGTCTAGCCTCAAAAACATAAGGTTTAGATGTAAGAGCTCCAACTGGACAAAGATCAATTACATTTCCTGATAATTCTGATTGAACTGATTGTTCTAAATAAGTGGTTATTTGCATATCTTCACCTCTGCCAATTGCTCCCAACTCTGGAACACCAGCTATCTCAGTTGCGAACCTTACACATCGGGTGCAATGAATACATCTTGTCATTTGAGTTTTGATAAGTGGTCCCATATTTTTATCAGGAACTGCTCTTTTATTTTCTTTAAATCTAGACTTGTCTATTCCATAAAACATTGATTGATCTTGTAAATCACATTCACCTCCTTGATCACAAACAGGACAGTCTAAAGGATGATTTGCCAGTAAAAATTCCATCACACCTTTTCTTGATTTCTCAATTCTAGGAGTATTCGTTTTAATTACCATTCCGTCTGCTGCTGGCATGGCACAGGATGCTATTGGTTTTGGAGATTTTTCCATTTCAACTAAGCACATCCTACAATTTCCAGCAATTGATAATTTTTCGTGATAACAGAATCTTGGTATTTCAGCTCCAGCTTTTTCACAAGCTTGAAGAACAGTTAGTCCCTCCTCAACTTCTACTTCAATATCGTTTACTTTTAATTTAAGCATTTTTATCTAATAAGTGTTGATCCACTAAATAAGGAATATTTCTATTTTCTTTTACAATTGGATCAAAATTATTTCTTTTTTTAATTTCATCTTTGAAATGTCTCAATAAACCCTGAACAGGCCATGAAGATCCCTCTCCAAAAGCACAAATTGTATGTCCTTCAATTTGTTTTGTTACGTCACCTAACATTTCAATCTCATCCTTCGATGCCTCTCCTTTTGCCATCCTCTCAAGCATTCTCCACATCCACCCAGAACCTTCCCTGCAAGGTGTACACTGTCCACAACTCTCATGTTTATAAAATCTAGCTATTCTAGCCATACATTTTATTATGTCTTGATCTTTGTTAATAACAACTACTCCAGCTGTCCCCAATCCACTTTTTTCTGCAACTAAAGAGTCAAAATCCATCGTTAATGTCTCACATTTTTCTTTTGGAATTAAAGGCATTGAGGAACCACCTGGAATAACAGCTTGTAAGTTGTCCCAACCACCAATGACACCTCCGGCATGGACTTCAATTAATTCTTTTAGTGGAATATTCATTTCTTCCTCTACATTACAAGGATTGTTAACATTTCCTGAAATACAAAAAATTTTAGTCCCTGTGTTTTTTTCTCTTCCTAGAGATGCAAACCATTTTCCACCTCTTCTAAGTATCGTTGGTACCACAGCTATGGTCTCAACATTATTAATTATTGTTGGACAACCATAAAGACCTATTAGTGCAGGGAAAGGAGGTTTTAATCTAGGTTGACCCTTTTTTCCCTCTATACTTTCAAGTAATGCTGTTTCCTCTCCACAAATATAAGCACCAGCTCCATAATGGATATACACATCTAAATCCCATCCTGTACCAGCTGCATTTTTTCCCAATAAATTTTTTTCATAAGCTTCATCAATTGCTAATTGAAGTTTTTGACCATCTACAAAATATTCGCCTCTTATATAAATATAACAAACATGAGCTTGAACTGCATAAGAAGCTATAAGACAACCCTCGATAAGTTTATGAGGTTCAAATCTTAAAATATCTCTATCTTTACAAGTTCCTGGCTCCGACTCATCACCATTTATTACAAGGTAATGAGGTCTAGATCCAAGTTCTTTTGGAGCAAATGACCATTTTAATCCTGTTGGAAAACCAGCTCCACCTCTTCCTCTAAGTTGCGACTCCTTAATTTCATTTATAATCCATTCTCTACCCTTATCGATAATTTCTTTAGTATTAACCCAATCACCTCTTTTTTGTGACGAGACTAAACCTGGTCCTAAATCATTATACAAATTTTGAAATATTCTATCTTGATCTTTAAGCATTTTTTAAATCCATCAATGTTGTTCTGTTATTTTCAGGCTCATTATTTACTCTTCCTCTATATGAACCAGAAATTGGTTTTTCTCCATTAGATATTTTATTTAGAATTTCTAAAGCTTTTTCTTTATCAAGATCTTCAAAATAGTCATCATTAATTTGCATCATTGGAGCATTTACACATGCACCTAAACATTCAACTTCCATCCATGAACAGCTTTTATCACTCGATAATTCAGACTCATTCTCTGAGATTTTCTCTTTACATGCCTCAACTATTTTATTTGCTCCTCTAATCATACAAGGGGTAGTAGTACAAACCTGAACAAAATATTTACCAACCGGAGATAAATTATACATACTATAGAAAGTGGCGACCTCATAAACTTTTATGTAAGGCATTTCTAAAAATTTTGCGATATATTTCATTGCTGCTAAAGGTATCCAATTATCATTCTGTTTCTGCGCAAGATATAGTAATGCCATTACTGCACTTTGTTGTTTTCCTTTTGGATACTTGTTGACAATTTTCTTTGCCTCCTCTAGTGAAGATGAATTAAATTCAAAATTATCAGGTTGATTTTTTGCAGGTTTTCTCAAACTCATCTATCTACCTCTCCAAAAACTATGTCTAAGGAGCCGAGTACAGCAGGGACATCAGCCAGCATGTGACCCTTAATTAAATAGTCCATTGATTGTAAATGTGAAAATCCAGGTGCTCTTATTTTGCATTTATAAGGTTTGCTTGACCCATCAGAAATCAAATAAACCCCAAATTCTCCTTTTGGTGCTTCCACAGCTGTATAAATTTCATCTTTTGGAACACGATAGCCTTCAGTAAATAATTTAAAGTGATGTATTAATGCTTCCATTGATTGTTTAATTTCTGTTTTAGATGGTGGAGATATTTTTCCGTCAAAAGCTTTAATTGGGCCTTTTTCCATTTTCGTTAAACATTGTTTAATAATTGAGACACTCTCTTTCATCTCCTCAATTCTACATAGATATCTATCATAACAATCACCATTTTTTCCTACAGGAATTTTAAACTCTAATTGTTCATAACAATCATATGGCTGAGATTTTCTTAAATCCCATGGAATACCTGAGCCTCTAATCATTACTCCACTAAATGAATAATCAAGTGCATCCTCTTTTGTGACTACTCCGATATCAACATTTCTTTGTTTGAATATTCTATTGTCAGTTAAAAGATTTTCTAAATCATTAATTATTTTTGGAAAAGTTTCACAAAATTTACTTATGTCGCTCTCTAAACCAGCGGGTAAATCTTGATGAACACCTCCAGCTCTAAAATAATTCGCATGTAATCTAGATCCTGATGCACGTTCATAAAAGGTCATTAATGTTTCTCTTTCTTCAAATCCCCACAAAGATGGAGTTAGTGCACCTACATCTAGAGCTTGAGTTGTAACATTTAATATATGACTTAATATTCTACCTATTTCACAAAACATTACTCTTATATATTGTGCTCTTATTGGTACATCAATTTCCAAAATTCTTTCAATAGCTAAAGCAAATGCATGTTCTTGGTTCATAGGCGCAACATAATCAAGTCTATCAAAGTATGGAACTGCTTGCATGTAAGTTTTATTTTCTATTAATTTTTCAGTTCCTCGATGAAGTAAGCCAATATGAGGATCAGCTTTTTCAACAACTTCTCCATCTAGTTCAAGTATTAATCTTAGCACACCATGAGCAGCAGGGTGCTGTGGACCAAAATTTAAATTTAAATTTTTAATTTTTTTTGTCATTGGACTCTGTAATTTCTTTTAGATATTTAGTTCCCTCCCAAGGGCTTTCGTAATCAAAATTTCTATAGTTTTGCTCAAGTTTTACTGGTTCATTAATAACCTTTTTTTTCTCTTCACTGTATCTTACCTCTGAATGACCAGTTAAAGGAAAATCTTTTCTTAATGGGTGTCCTTCGAAACCATAATCTGTAAGTATTCTTCTTAAATCTGGATGATCTTTAAAATTTACTCCATACATATCAAAAACTTCTCTTTCCATCCAATTTGCTGAAGGGAAGACAGAGGTCAACGAAGAGATTACCTCTTTCTCATTAATATAATAACTTAAAATCATTCTTTGATTAAATTCATGACTTAAGAAAAGGTAAACAATTTTAAATCTTTGCGTTTCTTCAGGGTAGTCGACAACAGTAATATCAATAAGTTGTCTGAATTTAACTTCTTGATTTGTTTTTATAAACAAAACAACATCCAACAAATCCTCTTTATCGATTTCAACATAAATTTGATCATGCTTAATTAGAGTATTTTTAATTTTAGTTGTAAGCTCTGAGTTTATTTTTTTCTCTAAATCAATTAAATTTTTCATTTTATCTATTAAAAGAACCTTTGTTTCTAATTTTTTTTTGTAATTGCATTATTCCGTACAACAAAGCCTCGGCAGAAGGCGGGCAACCTGGCACATAAACATCTACGGGTACGATTCGATCACATCCTCTCACCACAGAATAAGAATAGTGATAGTAACCTCCGCCATTAGCACAACTTCCCATAGATATTACATATCTTGGCTCTGGCATTTGATCATAAACTTTTCTTAAAGCAGGTGCCATTTTATTTGTCAAAGTTCCTGCAACTATCATAACATCAGATTGTCTTGGTGATCCTCTAGGAGCAGCACCAAATCTCTCAAGATCATACCTCGGCATAGCTGTCTGCATCATTTCAACTGCACAACAAGCGAGCCCGAAAGTCATCCAGTGTAAAGAGCCAGATCTTGACCAATTAACTAAGTTCTCCAAGGAAGTAGTAATAAATCCATTCTTGCCAAAATCCTCAGCAAGCTGTTTAAACTCTTCAGGTACTTGATCTAAATTATTATTCATTTAAAAAAACTTATTCCCAGTCTAATGCACCTTTTTTCCACTCATAAATAAACCCAATCGTTAATATGAATAAAAAAATCATCATTGAAGAAAATCCTAAGATGCCTATATTTCCTAATGAAATAGCCCATGGAAATAAAAATGCGATTTCAAGATCAAAAATAATAAAAAGTATTGCAACTAGATAAAATCTTACATCAAATTCCATTCTCGAATCCTGAAAAGGTTCAAAACCACATTCATAAGCTGATAATTTTTCAGGATCTGGATTTTTTGGAGATAAAATAAAATTTACAGCTATAAAAGCACAGCTTAAACCTAATGCAATAATTAAGAATAATATTATAGGTAAATAATCTTTTAAAAATTCCGCAGTCATGGAGGAATATATATCATTTTTTATAGCTAGATGAAGTGGTGTTAGGTCACATTATTCAAAATATTGGGCTTAATTGACAATTATTATTAGCTGTTAATGAAAAAGTGGCGGGAGTGAAGGGACTCGAACCCTCGACCTATCGCGTGACAGGCGATCGCTCTAACCAACTGAGCTACACCCCCACTTCTGATTCTTCTGGTGGGCAGTAAAGGACTCGAACCTTTGACCCCCTCGGTGTAAACGAGATGCTCTACCAACTGAGCTAACCGCCCTTGACCAAAAATATTGTTTTATATCTATTAGCACATCAACGTCAAGTTCAATTAATTATTAAAAATGGCTTAAAAAATTATTTTTTAACAATAAAATTAAAACCACTACACTGTTTTAGATTTTTTTCATTACTTGATAGTTTGTCTAATAAAATATTAATATTTGTTTTTTCCATATATTTTTTCCATCTTCCTGCAAACATCATATTAAACGATGATGATATTCTGCCTCTAACAGGATATAACTCCACATCATTAAAATCTTTAAATAAATAAGCCAAAGCATCTTTTGAAAATCTAAAATAATCTTGAAATTTTAAATCTGTAGGAGCGTGATAATAAAAGAGATATGGAACGTAACCATAAATTTTACCATCAGTTTTAAGCATTTTTTTTAAATTAAAAATTGCTTTAAATGGATCATAAACATGTTCAAGAATTGCTATACAAATAATTTTATCGTACTTATTTTCTAATTGGGTTACATCAGAACATATGTCACACACTATGTCTGGATAACTTCCAAAATCATTAACGTCTAAAGTTTCAACGTTTTTACAAACAATTTTATTAAATTTATCCCTCATTGCTTTTCCAATGTCTAGAATTTCATCTTCAATATTTATATCTTTAAGAATTTGATCTCTAAAATCTTTATTATTTTTTAAATAAAAATTGTTAATTTTTAATCTTTCAATTAACTCTATTAGTTTTTGATTTGTTTCAACTGGTTTTCCTATTATTTTTTTCATAAATTAAATAATAACATGATAAGTTTATAAACACTTATAAAAAACAGATATTTGATGAAACAAGTATTGTTATTGAATGCTTGCTTGAGATTTATCGTCTTTTTTAGTTAAATCGACTTCTACCCACTCAGTTTTTTTAAGCTCTTTGGTTAAAGCTATCTTTAAAACTTCGTCTGCATACTCAATAGGTGTAATCTTAATCTCATCAGTAATTTTTTTTGGCATATCTATTAGATCTTTTTCGTTCTCTTTAGGGATTAAAACTTCTTTTATACCTGCTCTATGAGCCGCCAATAATTTTTCTTTTAATCCTCCAATTTGTAACACCTGACCAGTAATTGTAACCTCTCCTGTCATCGCAATATCTTTTTTAACTGGAATATTTGTTAGAGACGATACAATAGAAGTGACCATACCAATACCAGCTGATGGTCCATCTTTTGGTGTAGCTCCCTCTGGTACGTGGATATGGAAATCTTTTTTTTCAAATAATGGTGGGATTATTCCATATTCCAGACATTTTGATCTAACAAAAGATTTAGCTGCCTTAACAGATTCTTGCATAACATCACCAAGTTTACCAGTAATTTGCATTCTTCCTTTACCTGGCATTGTCACAGTTTCAATCTTTAAAATTTCACCACCATATTCAGTCCATGCTAAACCAGTCACTATACCAACCTTATTTTCACTTTCTAATTCACCAGACTTAAATTTCGCAACTCCAAGAAAATCTTGAAGATTTTTTTTATCAACTACTACTTCTTTTTTTTCACCTGAAACAACTTTTTTTACAACTTTACGAGCAACTTTTGAGATTTCTCTTTCTAAATTTCTTACTCCAGACTCTTTTGTATAATTTCTTATAATTTCTTTAATAATATCATCACCAAGTTTCATTTCTTCCTCTTTAACACCATTATCTTTTATTTGTTTGGGTAATAAATATTTATTTGCAATATTAAGTTTTTCATCCTCAGTATATCCAGCTAATCTTATAACTTCCATTCTATCTAATAATGGAGGTAAAATATTCAAAGTGTTTGCTGTAGTGACGAACATTACATCTGATAAATCATAGTCCACCTCTAAATAATGATCGTTAAAATTTGTGTTTTGCTCTGGATCTAATGCTTCAAGTAGAGCAGATGAAGGATCACCTCTATAATCATTTCCAATTTTATCTATTTCATCTAAAAGGATAAGTGGATTTTTTGTTCCAGCTTTTTTCATCATCTGAATTATTTTACCTGGTAAAGAACCAATATAAGTTCTTCTATGCCCTCTAATTTCAGCTTCATCTCTCATCCCACCAACAGACATTCTTACAAATTCTCTGTTTGTAGCTTTTGCAATTGATTTTCCTAGAGAAGTTTTACCTACACCAGGAGGTCCGACTAAACATAGTATAGGACCTTTAATTTTACCCATCCTTTTTTGAACAGCCAAAAATTCTATTATTCTTTCTTTAATTTTTTCTAATCCATAGTGATCTTTATCTAAAATGTTTAAAGCCTTATTTAAATCAATATCCACGTCACTTTTTTTGAACCATGGTAAATCAATCATCCAATCAAGATAATTTCTTACAACTGTAGCCTCTGCTGACATCGGACTCATATTTTTCAACTTCTTTAATTCTTGAAGACATTTTTTTTCAACATCTTTAGGCATTTTAGCTTTTAGGATAGATTTATTTAAATTTGCACTTTCATCTTTGCCATCCTCAATTTCACCTAATTCTTTTTGAATAGCTTTGAGTTGTTCATTTAAATAATATTCTCTTTGAGTTTTTTCCATTTGGGTTTTAACTCTACCCCTTATTCTTTTTTCAACACCAATAATGCTTGTTTCATTTTCCATTATCTTAATTATTAAGTTAAGTCTTTTTTTAACATCTAATGTTTCAAAAATTTGTTGTTTTTCTGAAATTGAAGCTGATAAATGCGAAGCTATGTTATCCCCAATTTGTGACGGATCTTTCAATTGTTTTATATTGCTTATAGTTTCGCTAGAAATTTTTTTATTTATAGAAGTTAATTTTTCAAGTTTCCTTAATGCTGTAACTGCTAGAGGATAAAGGTCCTCATTTTTATCATTTTCATCTTTAGAATGTGAGTAATCACAAGTTATAAACTTATTATTGTCATTAAATTCTAAAATTTTTACTCTTCTAATGCCCTCTACTAAAACTTTGACTGTACCATCTGGGAGTTTCAAAAGTTGTAAAATATTACCCTCACAACCCTGTAAAAAAATATCATTTTTTTTCGGATCATCTATTTCTGAATTTTTTTGAGTTACAAGAATAATTTTTTTCTCTTTTTTCATTACCTCATTCAATGCTGAAATTGATTTATCTCGTCCTACAAACAAAGGTATTACCATGCTCGGAAATACTACAATATCTCTTAGTGGCAATAACGGTAATGTAAATTTGACATCCATAGCTTAAATATGGATATTAAATAAAATATTGCAATAGATTTTTATGACTTATTAAGGATATTAAGCCGCTGTAGTTTTGTTGGTTTTTATTGTGCTCGAATCACCTTTTGAATGAATTAAAATCGGTTCTGAAAGTCCTTTTGCAGAATTAGCATCAACTATTACTTCTTGAATATTTTCCATTCCAGGTAAATCATACATCGTTTTTAATAAAATATTCTCCATTATTGCTCTAAGCCCTCTTGCTCCAGTTTTTTTCTTTATTGCTTTTTGAGCAATTTCTTTTAAAGCATTTTCTTTAAAAGTAAGTTTTGCACCATCTAATTTAAATAATTCCTGATATTGTTTTGTTAAAGAGTTTTTGGGTTCTTGTATAATTTTTATTAAAGATTTGACATCCAAATCCTCTAGTGTTGCGATCATAGGTAGTCTTCCAACAAATTCTGGAATTAATCCATATTTTAATAAATCCTCAGGTTCTAAACTTTTCATCCATTCCCCAGTTTTTTTATTTTGCGTATCTTTAACATCTGCTCCAAATCCGATGGAGGTTCCTTTATCTCTTTGTGAAATTATTTTATCTAAACCAGCAAAGGCTCCACCACAAATAAATAGAATATTAGTTGTATCAACCTGCAAAAATTCTTGTTGAGGATGTTTTCGTCCACCTTGAGGTGGAACACTTGCAATTGTACCCTCCATAATTTTTAGTAAGGCTTGTTGAACACCCTCTCCTGAGACATCTCTTGTGATAGATGGATTTTCAGATTTTCTACTTATCTTATCTACTTCATCAATATAAACAATTCCTCTTTGAGCTTTTTCTACATTATAGTCCGCTGCTTGCAGAAGTTTTAAAATTATATTTTCTACATCTTCTCCAACATAACCAGCTTCAGTCAAAGTTGTTGCGTCAGCCATAGTAAAAGGTACATCAAGTATTCTAGCTAAAGTTTGGGCTAGTAAAGTTTTTCCACAACCTGTAGGTCCTACTAGAAGAATATTGGATTTTGATAACTCAACATTTTTACTAGTTTTATTTTCATAGTTTAATCTTTTATAATGATTGTGTACGGCAACTGATAGAACTTTTTTTGCATGATCTTGACCAATTACATAATCATTTAAAACTGCACAAATTTCTTTTGGTGATGGTAATCCATCTTGGTGTTTTACAAATGTATCTTTATTTTCCTCTTTAATAATATCCATACAAAGCTCAACACACTCATCACATATGAATACAGTTGGTCCAGCAATTAGCTTTCTGACTTCATGTTGGCTCTTTCCGCAAAAAGAACAATAAAGAATATTTTTATTATTTGTGCTCATAATTTAAAAAACGAATCAATGATTTACTTTATTATAAAGGAGTTTATATTATCAAGTTCTATTATTGGTTGTTACAATATGTAGTATTTTAAGATCTTTTCTCAACAACCTGATCTACCAATCCAAAGTCTTTAGCAACACGGGCTGTCATAAAATTATCTCTTTCTAGAGCAGATTTTATTTCCTCAACTGATTTACCTGTGTGTTTTGAGTAAATTTCATTCAATCTATTTTTTAAATCTAGAACTTCTTTTGCATGAATTTCAATATCAGTAGCCTGTCCTTGAAAACCAGCTGAAGGCTGATGAACCATAATTCTAGAATTTGGTAATGAAAATCTTTTACCTTTACTGCCTGCAGCCAATAAAAAAGAACCCATTGATGCAGCTTGACCAATGCATAAAGTTGAAATTTCTGGTTTGATATATTGCATTGTATCATAAATACCTAAACCTGCTGTTACTAACCCTCCTGGACTATTTATATAAAAATAAATTTCTTTTTTAGGATCCTCAGCTTCCAAAAACAAAAGTTGTGCAGTTACTAATGAAGCAACCGTATCATTAATTTGACCAGTTAAAAAAATTATTCTTTCCTTTAAAAGTCTAGAATAAATATCATAGGCTCTTTCACCTTTATTAGATTGTTCAACAACCATAGGGACAAGAGTGTTCATGTGTTCAGCAATTTTTGTTGTCATAAATTGATTCGTTTTACTTATACAACTTGTGCTTACTTTTTGCTAACTTTTTTTGCTTTAGGTTTTGATTTAGCTGATTTTACTGAAGTTTTTTTGGTAGGAGATTTTTTTGCTTCTACTTTTTTATTATTTGAATTTTTTTTCTCATTTAAGACATCACTCTCTGTTTTTTGTGACTCCTTCAAAATTTTTTCAGCTTCATCTTTTGTGACTTCTTTTAGACTACCTTTTGCTTTTTCTTTAATAGCAGATATGATTTTTTCCTCATAAACAGTGCCCCTTAAACTTGTCAAAGCTGATTTGTTTTTTTGATAAAAATCCATTACCATTTTTTCTTGTCCGGGCATCATTCTTATTTGTTTTTGAACTTCTGCTTGTAATTCTTGTTCTGTAACACTAATTTTATTTTGTTCACCAAACTCATTGAGTATTAAACCAACTTTAATTCTTTTTTTAGCCACATCTTCAAAATTCTTTTTACTTTTTTTTGCATCTTCTTCTTTCATACCTTGTGAAAGTATCTTTACTTCTTCCTCAATTAAATTTTCTGGGATCTCATTTACTTTAAATTTCTCTATTTCTTTTAAAATTTGATTTTTTGAAAGTCTATCTAATGAATTTTTATACTCATCGTTTATTTGTTTAGATATCAGTGACTTTAGATCTTTTAAGTCTTTTGCTCCTAAATTTTTAGCAAATTCATCATCTACAACTACTTTTTCAGGATGTTTAATTAAAGTAATTTTACAATTAAACTTTGCTTTTTTATTTACTAAATCTTTTTCTGGAAAGTTTTCTGGTAAAATAGCTTCAACTAGCTTTTCGTCACCTTTTTTTACACCAATTAATTGTTTATCAAAACCTTTTAAGAACAAATCTTTGCCTAATGTCAATTGTGTATTCTTGCCTTCATCTCCTTTAAATGGCTTGTCATCAACTGTAGCTTTGTAGTCAAATATTACTAAGTCTCCTTCTTTGGCTTTACTATCTTGAGAAGACTCTTTAAAATTAGGTTGGTTTTTTGCAATTTCATCTATTCTTTTATCAGTTTCTTTTTCATCAATTTTAACTTTGTATTCGTTAAATTTGATGTTCTCTATAGATTTAGTTTCAACTTTAGGAAGTTCTGTTACAGAAATTATATATTCAAGTTCTTTGTCTTCCCCGTAGGTTTTAAGATCTAATTTTGGTTGGCCAGCAGGTTTAATTTTATTTTCCTCTAATGCCTTTGTTGAAGTTTCTTTAATAACCTTATCTAAAACTTCACCAAAAACAGCCTTACCAAATTGTCTTTTTAGAATTTCTTTAGGAACTTTACCTGGTCTAAAACCTTTTAAATTAACAGTTCCTTTTATTTCCTCATACTTCTCGTCCATATAAGTACTCATAGTTTTCTTATCCACGAATACTTTAAGATCTTTGTTTAAACCTTTTTTATTTTCTACTGTTACTTTCATAAATTTTACTAAGTGGTAGGGCGAAAAGGACTCGAACCTTCACAGATTGCTCTATTGGTTCCTAAGACCAACGCGTCTACCAATTCCGCCATCGCCCCACAAATTTAGTGGTTTTATATAGTATTGAAACTATTTGTCCAACGAGAATTATTGTTAATTATAATAAATTTCCTCTATAATGTTAACATGATTGTTTCTCCATGTATAAGTATTTGTAAAACAGATCCAAAATCAGGATATTGTTATGGTTGTGGAAGAACTAATGACGAAAAAAAAATTTGGAAACTTGAAGAAACATCAGATCAATGGAAAAAAGAAAACTTGGATATTATTAAAAAAAGACTATCTGGGTGGCAATTAAAAAGTTTTGAAGAGTCCTATACATATAAAATTGAAAATGGTATTTCTTTATTTAAAAAAAATTTAAAAAATGAGTAAAACTTCAATAGTAATAATCATATACATTTTAGGACTTATCTTTGGAGCATTGTTTCTTAAAATTTGGAGCGCAGATACAAGTGTTTTTAAAGGACTTTTAGGTCTCGGTTGGACGGCTTTGCTTTTAATAGGCTTATTTTTTGCTGAGAAACATGAAAAAAATTAATTTTTTAATATTTTTTCTCTTTATTTCTTTCCCAATACAACAACTAGAGTCAGAAATAATTATTATGAGTAAGTGTGATGATAAGCAAGATGAATTTTTAAAAAATGAGTATGTAATTAATCTTGATGAATTAACAATGACTAGAAATTATGTTTACAAAGAACAAACCTTTAAAAAACATAAAAGAACAGATTTAAGCGTAAAAAAAGCTAATACTTACATTACTAATATATATGAAGAAGATGGAAAGATATTAACTCTCAAACATGGTTACCCTCAATTTTACACTCAAATTTTAATTGAAAAAGGTAAATCAGAAATTTTTATGAAGTCAGTTCTAAACAATGAGGAAGGCTTATCAAAAATTTCTACGTGTAAAAAAATAGAAAAATTTGAAAAAGAAAGTTAATTTTTTTTTTTATTCTTATTAATGTTTCTTCTTCTTGAATTGAAACGATTATTTGTAATATTGCTCCTATGTTTAGCATAGGCCTGCTTTTGGGCTTGTTTCATTGCTCGTTTAGATGACATAATATTTTAATAATTTGTTTTAAAAGTTCCTATTATATTAAATTTTTTATCAGAAATAATAATTTCTCCAGATGATGGTGCATAATTCAAAGCCTCAGAAATTACAACATAATGAGTAACTAATACTAAATTTTTTTTACTTTTAAAGTTTTTAATATACTTCCTCAAACCTAACATTTGGGATTTTTTGTTTTTAGCAAACTTTGAACTATAAAATGAATTCAAGAAATTTTTGGTCTCAAAACTTCCAAAAGCTAAGCTAGAAGTATCTTTGCACCTACACCATTCACTTGAGATTACTTTATCTATTTTGATTTTATTCTTTTTAAAAAATTCTCCAATATTTTTAGCTTGATTTTTACCTTCATTACTTAAATTTCTTTGAGTTGAACAATCGTTTAAATTGAAATTATTTGGATCACCACCTCCAGGTGCATATGCGTGTCTTATAAATATTAATTTTCCACCATCTTCAAGTTCACTAACTAAATTTTTATCTAAATCTGCTTTAACAGAACTAGTTAAGGATATAAATATAAATATAAAAATTTTTATAAATTTCATTTTATGGATATTAAATTAAGCAATTTAAATAAAACAATAATTAATTGTAAGAAATGTCCAAGATTAGTAAAATTTGTAAATAAAGTAAGTAATGATAAAAGAAAACAAAATAGGGATGAAATTTACTGGGGAAAACCTGTGCCAGGTTTTGGAAATATAAATTCAAAATTAGCAATCATAGGTTTAGCACCAGCAGCTCATGGCGGAACAAGAACTGGTAGAGCTTTTACAGGGGATAAATCTGGTGATTTTTTATTTAAATGTTTATTTCAAGCAGGAATTTCTAATTTACCATTCTCAAAACATTTAAATGATAACTTAAATTTAAAATCTACCTATATTACCAATATTCTTAAATGTGTTCCTCCTCAAGATAAACCATTGAGTAAAGAGATAACAAACTGTTCTAATTTCTTTGATCAAGAAATTTTATCCTTAAAAAAACTTAAAGTGATAGTCACATTAGGTAAAGTAGCTTTTGATAATTGTATAAAATTATATAAACAAAAATTTAATATCAAAGAAAAATTCATTTTTAAACACGGCAAAAAACAACTATTACCAAATGGATTAATAATATTATCGAGTTACCACCCAAGCCCAAGAAATGTTAACACAAAATTAATTTCAACCACAATGATGGTAAATTTATTCGTAAAGGCAAAAAAACTTGCTAACTTTTAATTGTATCACAAAAATATGGTTTAAATTTTGAATAGATTTCTTCTGGTATTTTTTTTGGTTTGCCTTTTTTATCTACAAATACCAGTTGAATATGTGCATCTACAATTTTATCATCACCTCTTGTAATAATTTGATTCATTGAAAAAGATGTTTTAGTAATAGATTTTACAAAAGATCTAATTGTTAATTCATCTTCCAGATAAGCAGACTTTTTGTATTCTATGTTACAAGATTTAACAATAATTAATGACTCAAAATCCTCTTTTACTTTTTTATTACTATAACCAATTGAATACAAAGCCTCTGTCCTTGCTCGCTCAAGAAACTTTAAATAATTTGCATAATAAACTACCCCTCCTGAATCTGTATCTTCATAGTATACTTTTAATTTGTGAAAGAAATTGTCGTGCATTTTTAGATTATATCAAAGAATTTTATATTTCATACAATCTAAGATATAAGATTTAAAATGAATATTTTTGTGATTTGGCTAGTAATGGTAGTAGCTTGGAATTTTGGTTACCCACAAGCAAGTCCTTTAGAAGATGTTATCGTTGCAGTTATTTTATCTTTATTTAATCTCTGGTTAAAAAAGTACCTAAAATTTTAATTATTTTTCAGAAAAATAAATATTTTGGAAGTATGCAATTGATTTCATTTTTGAGTTATCGGTATCAGACATTATAGCAACTCCGTCCAATTCTTTTACATCTAGGTTATGAAATCTTTTAAAATCCTCTTTTACATTAGCCTTAACAGTTACCCATTCATTCATATTTTTTTTTGTACTTGCCAACACGTTATCAATTGATTTTTTTGTGTAGGGACTAGGCCAATTTAACCCGACATCATTATTACTAGAAAAAACGTAATTTATAGCTCTATTGGATAGAGGTGTAGCGCCTGTCTTTTTAATGACAAAAACTCTAGCTGCAAAATCATGTCCTTTTTTTGAATTTTCTTTAATTCCATTTAAATCCTGTTCAATTTTCCAAGTAATGTTAATAAAGGGAGTTTTATTGAGATCAATGATTATCTCCTTACCAAGACCAGATGCTGCGTTATTAGCCTCTGATTTCAAAAAATTTCCATTTTCATTTTTTCCAACAGAATAAATTGTTTTATTATCAGCACCTCTTACTTTTCTAACTTGTAATTGTGAGAGTTCGGTTTCTGTAAAATTAAAGACTTTTATTTCAGACGCAAAAGAAAAATTAATTACAAAAATTGAGATGACAAAAGTTTGTGTAAAAAATTTCATAAAAAAATTGTTAATACATTATTTTGACAAAATTTAAACATTCAAAATTCAACATTTAGTTCTATATCTAAAATATGAAGACAATTTCGATATTTTTATTACTTATTTACTGGTCAATAATGATTTTTGCGCCAGTTATGTCAAAAGATCTCAAATTTAGTAGAGCAAAGTTAAATAGTGTAAAGGTAATTGAGTTAAAATACCAAAGTTAATACGTTGAACGACCACCACTGATATCAAACACTGCAGCAGTTGAAAAGGTATTTTCCTCTGATGAAAGCCAACAAATTAACGATGTAAATTCTTCAACTTCTAAAAATCTTCCTCTTGGAACCTTGGAAAGCATCCTTTGCACATGCTCTTTACTCATTTGATCTAGAATTCGAGTTTTGGCTCCAGCTGGCGTCACTGCATTTACTGCAATATTTTTATCAGCAAGCTCCTTTCCTAAGGATTTTGTAAGTCCAATAGCTCCAGCTTTTCCTGCACTATAAGCACTCGCATTAGCATTTCCATCTTTTCCAGCAACAGAGGCTACATTGACAATCCTTCCATAATTGTTTTCAATCATATTAGGCACTATCGCTCTGCAACAATTAAAGGTTCCAAATAAATTAATTTCTATAATCTTATTCCATGTTTCTACGTCATATTTCCACAACGGAGCTGTTGGTCCAGTAATGCCAGCGTTATTAATTAGTATATCTATATTTGAATTACTTAAAATTTTTGAGGCAGCTTTTTCAACATCTTTATAAACTGAAACATCAACAATATCTGAAATCAAATTAACATTGTTAACATCTTTTTTTGTTTTATCTAATACTTTGTCGTCAATATCCCATATAACTACTTTAGCACCCGAGTCTAAGAATCTTTTGGTAATATCAAGACCAAAACCTTGTGCTCCTCCGGTAACAAGAGCAGTTCTGTTTTCAAAATTATATTGATTTTTTTTCATTGAATTAAATTAATCTTTTGCAAGCAAATAATACACAATGGCCGCAATAAATGCTCCCATAATCCATGAATATGATTGTAAAAACATTAAATTAGAATTCCAAATTGTAGATGCTGCAAAAATAAAACCTAAAATTAACGAATAAACTGCCTTTAAATGCCATCCACCTGAATAGTAATAAATCCCGTTTTTATCTAGTGAATAAATATCTTTATTATTAAGTTTATTTTTTTTGATAAAATAATAATCACAAATCATCAGTCCAAATAATGGACCAAAAAAAGCTCCTAAGGTATCTATTATTGATAAAATTCCAATTTGACTTAAAAAAGTTAACCAGAAGACTCCAAGGAAAAACCCAAAAAATCCAATTGTATAGCTTGCACCTTTTAACGATATTGATGAAGGAATAAAATTTATTAATGTATATTGCGATGGTATAAAATTTGCGATCAAGTTTGTCGATGCAGATGCGATAATAATAAAAATCAGTACTAAAATTGTAACTAAAAGATTGTTCATTTTACCTATTATGTCAGTTGGGTTAGTAAGAATTCTTGATAAATTTTGTGCATCTTGTTTTATTAAAGCATCAGCACCACTAACAATAAATAAAGCCATAAAAGAAAAAACAACCAAATTAAGTATTAAGCTCAGATTTCCTTTTTTTAACTCACTCTTATTTTTTACATGACGGGAAAAATCTCCATAACTCAAAATAATTATTGAGAAATAAGCAAAAACAGTGCCAGCAACAGTTAATAGAGGTATAAAGTTTTTTTGATCAAAAAAATTATAATAATTTACTGATTGTAAAAATGCTTGAGAAGAAATTTTTACGTCATTTAACAGAACAATCAAAAAAAACATAAAAATTCCGATGTAAACAGTTATTGCTGAAAATTTCATAATTTTTCTATTAAATACCATTCCAACACTAAACAAAGATACTTGAACAAGAATTGACAGTGTAATTGAAATCCAATCAATTATATTTAGACCTAAAAAAAATAATAAAAAGACTTCTTGATCAAGCAACGATGGATCAATTGAAAAAATTAATATTCGTATCAAATAAACAAATGCTTTTGACAAAAAATATGTTTGTATTCCAAACATAAAAATACCAACTAAAGTTCTTATCAAACCAAAATATTTTGCACCTTTTACACCTAAAGAAGATCTCAATAAAACTACAAAAGGTAATCCAAACTTTTGTGAAGGTTCACCAATTAAGTTTGAAAAAAAATAAACTAATAATGAACCTATTAGAGTTCCAAAAAAAACGATAAAAGTGTTTAAATCATAGACAACATATAAAGAGGCAATTAAGGAAAAACCAATGACACTTTGAATATTGACACCCCAAAAATAAAATAAGTCTTTCCAATCCCAGTTTTTATTATTTGGATTGACAGTGACTAAGTCCCAATTAATGAGTGATTTATTTGAATTTTTAAGTTGACTCACTTAGACAATATAAAACTTTATTATTCTACTGTCCATATAGGAGAGTTGGCAACCAAAGTGCAATTTTTGGAAAAATGATAATTAAAATCAAACCAAATACTTGTAGAACCATAAATTGCATCATTCCATAATATATATCTTTAAGATCCCATTCAGGAACAACACCTTTCAAAAAATAAGCTGAAAGAGCAACTGGAGGAGATAACCAGGCGGTTTGTAAATTGACAGCCACTAATATTGCAAACCAAGTTAAATTAAAACCTAATGCCTCAATTAATGGTAATATTATTGGCACAATAATCATTACTATAGGTACCCATTCTAAAGGCCATCCTAATAAAAATATCATTACCATAACCATCGCTAAAATTAGATACTTATTCATTTCAAGACCTAATAAAAATTCAGTTAATAAAGTTGGTGTTCCAAGTCTTGCAAAAACAGCACCAAAAAAATTTGAAGCTGCAACCAAAACCATTATCAATGCAGTTATTTCAAGTGTTTTGACTAATGCTTCCTGTAACTTTGTAAAAGTCAACTTTTTATAGGCTAATGAAAGAAGTAGTGCACCCATAGCTCCACATCCTGCAGCTTCAGTTGGAGTAGCAAAACCAAATAGAATACTTCCTAATGCTGCAAATACTAAAGCCGCTGGTGGAACTAAACCTAAAAAAAATTCAATCCACACATCTTTCATGCTCGCAGCTCTCATGTCATCAGGTATAATTGGTCCCAATTTAGGATTAATCATGCATCTAATTGTTGTGTAACCTGCGTATAAGCTCGCAAGAAGAATTCCTGGTAGGATTGCAGCAGCAAATAAATCAATTACTGGAATTTCCATTATTGGCCCCATAACAACTAGCATAATACTTGGTGGAATTAATATTCCTAAAGTTCCTCCAGCTGTAATTGTTCCAGCTGCAAGTCTAACATCATACCCTGATCTATTCATAGATTTTGCCGCCATAATTCCAAGAATTGTTACAGAGGCACCAACAATTCCTGTCGCTGCAGCAAATATTACAGAAACAAATAAAACTGCGTAATATAAAGACCCCTTAACTTTGGCTAGCATCATTTGAAATGCTGAAAACAACCTTTCCATCAATCCAGCTTGTTCCATCATAATACCCATAAAAACGAAAAGCGGGACGGCGGCGAGAGTTTGTTCGGTCATGACCATTGAAAATTGAAGGGTCATTAAATAAAAAACTAATTTTCCAAACCCAAGATAGCCAAATACAAAACCTAGAAATATTAAGGTGAATGAAATGGGAAACCCTATAAATATTGCAAATAACATTACTCCAACTAAGATAAAGCCCAAGATTGCTGGATCTATAAATTCAGCTATCATTTAGTTTCTCCAGGCCACTCGCCTTTTTTAGCTGCCCAATAACTTTTTAGTAATTCTGAAAAACCTTGAATTAATAAAAAAATAATTCCAAGTAACAAACATGTTTTAATGGGCCACATATATGGCATCCAAGTAGTGTCCATCCCTCGTTCGCCTCTTCTAATTGACTCTTCAACAAAACCTACGGTCATATAAAGAAAAACGATTAGTCCTGGAAAATAAAATAAAAGATATAACCAGAAATCAATAAGACCTTGTGTTTTAATTTTAAAGTTTCTGTATAAAAAATCTGCTCTTATATGAACTCCTCTAGAAAGAGCATATCCTGCACCCAGCATAAACAATGCACCATAAAGAAAACGGCTTATATCGTAAGCCCAAATTGTTGGTGCTAAAAATAATTTTCTTGCAAGAACTTCATAAGTCATTGCAAAAATTAGTGGCATCAATATCCAACAAACAATACTACCAATCCACTTACTGAATTTATCAATATTAATAATAGATTTAGCCATCCATGATGGCATTTCAGCTGGCATTTTACCTGATCCACCTCGCCTCTCGGCAATCATTTCATCAGAGATGTCTAATTTACCAGGTTCTTCTGCCATAAAATTTTAGTTAAAAAAATTAGAGCGGACTTTTATAGTCCGCTCTAAAAAATCAAGATTAATTACTGATTACTTTAATGTCGCCGCGTGAGCCATTCCTAGCTTCGCATTAGACATTTGAGCACCACTCCAGAAAGGAACAGCAACATCAGCAAAATTTTTCATTGAAGTGTAAACCTCGTTAAAAAATTTATTATCTTTAGCATTCTTATTTAAAGATGCTTTTGCTGCAGCCATATATTCTGTGAAATAATCTGAAGGTGTATCTTCTAGAATTACTCCATGTTTCGTAGTTAGCTCTCTTAAAGCTTTACCATTCTCATAGATTCTGTAACTTAAAGATTTTGCTAATGAAGCATTAGCAGCTACCTCAAGTGACTTTTTCTCATGAGCGCTCATAGCATTGTATGTTTTTCCAGTAATATAAAAGTCAGCATTTACGACTACTTGGTGTAAACCTTGTAAGTAATAATGCTTTAACACTTTTTGAAAACCAAATGTTAAGTCTGGTTTTGGACAACACCACTCAGCAGCGTCAATAGTTCCTGCCTCAAGAGCTGGAAGAATATCTCCACCACCCATTGCAACAGATGCTATACCAATATCTTTATAAGTTTGTCCTGGAATTCCTGGAGGAGTTCTAAATTTATACTTTCTAAAGTCAGCCATATCTTTAATTGGTTTTGGAAACCAACCTAAAGCTTCTGGGCCAACTGGTTGAATCATAAATCCTTTAATATCTCTTCCCATTTCTTTCCAAAGTTGATCATATAACTCTTTACCACCACCATATTGGAACCATGATAAGAAAGCGATATTATCAATACCTACTCCACCACCAGCTACTGGCGAACCAAATAACATAGCAGCAGGATGGTCACCTGACCAATAGTGGGTCCAAGCGAATCCACAGTCTATTAATCCTTTATCAACAGCATCTAGAGTTTCTTTAACTCCAACAACTGCGCCTGCAGGCAAAATTTCAAATTTTAATGATCCACTAGTTAATTCAGTTACAGTATCAGTAAAGTCCTTTAACATTTTAACCTCGTCGGCCTTAGTGTTAAGAACAGTTTGACACTTTAATGTTTTTGCAGCATTAGCGCTTGATGTAAATCCAAGAACTAAAATTGTTGCAAATAACATTGAAATGATTTTTTTCATTATTATTCCTCTTGTTAGTTAAATTTAACATATTGATGTAATCAGAAAAACAAAGCTGACACAAGTGACAATTAATTGATATAGTTGTAAACATCATTAAATAAGTTTAATTAAAAAAACTATTCAACTTGAGATGGAAAATTTTGATTTTATAATCATTGGTGCTGGATCTGCAGGATGTGTTCTCGCAAATCGTCTTTCTGAAAATTCTCAAAATAAAGTTTTATTAATTGAGGCTGGTGGCAAAGATAACTATCCCTGGATACACATACCTGTTGGATATTTTAAAACTATGCACAACCCATCTGTGGATTGGTGTTATAAAACAGAGCCTGATGAAACAATGAATAACCGTTCAATTCGTTATCCTAGAGGAAAAACTTTAGGGGGCAGTTCAGCTATAAATGGTCTTTTATATATCAGAGGACAAAGTAGAGATTATGATATCTGGCGTCAATTAGGTAATACTGGCTGGGGATGGGATGATGTTCTCCCCTATTTTATTAAAGCAGAAAATCAAGAGCGTGGAAAAGACGATTTTCACGGTGTTGGCGGACCTCTGTCTGTATCTGATCAAAGAATTCAACTCCCATTATTAAATGAGTTTCAAAATGCAGCTGAAGAATTTGGAATTCCAAAAACAAGGGATTTTAATACCGGCGATAATCATGGATGTGGTTATTTTCAAGTCACTGAAAAAGATGGTTTCAGATGTAGTACAGCTGTTGGATATTTAAATCCTATTAAAAATAGAAATAATCTCAATATAATCACCAATGCACATGTAAAAAAAATAAACTTTGAAAATAAAATAGCTAAAAGTGTTGAGTACTGGCAAGGAAATGAACTTAAAAAGATATTAGCAAATAAAGAAATTATTCTTTCATCAGGATCAATTGGTTCGCCACAAATTTTACAGGTATCTGGAATTGGTAACTCCGATAAATTAAAAAATTTAGGTATAGATGTGACTCATGATCTAAAAGGGGTTGGAGAAAATCTTCAGGATCATCTCATGTTTAGACCGATTTATAAAATTCATGGATTAAAATCTTTAAATAAAAAAGTTAATAGTTTATTTGGTAAACTAATGATTGGTCTTGAGTATGTTTTTAATCGAAGTGGACCAATGACGATGGGTGCTAGTCAAATGTGTATGTTTGCTAAAAGTGATCCATCTGTTGAATTACCAGATCTGCAATGGCATGTTCAGCCTATGAGTATGGATACTTTAGGTGCAACTAAAAATCATGACTTTCATGCATTTACTCCAACAGTATCTAATATTAGACCGACTAGTAGAGGTTTTGTTAATATTACAAATAAAGACTCAAGAGTTTACGCAAAAGTAAAACTCAATTATCTTTCAACTCAACATGATAGAATGATTGCCGCAAAAGGATTAAAACTTACAAGAAAAATTATTATGGAGTCTGAAACTTTTAAAAAATATAGACCTGAAGAATATAGACCTGGCATAAATATTAATGATGATGAGGAATTAGTAAAAGCTGGCTCAGATTATGCTCAAACTATTTTTCATCCTGTTGGTACTTGTAAAATGGGTCAAGACGACATGGCAGTGGTCGATGAAACACTTAGAGTAAAAGGTTTAAAAAATTTAAGAGTGATTGATGCCTCAATAATGCCTAATATAACTTCAGGTAATACAAATGCACCAACAATAATGATTGCAGAAAAAGGTGCTGATATGATACTTAGAGGTTAATGCTATCTGATTTTGTTACGCCAGAGCAAATTACTATTTTAACGCAAATTATCTTAATAGATCTTGTGCTTGCTGGTGATAATGCAATCATTATTGGAATGGTTGCCTCCAAATTTCCACTAGAACAGAGAAAAAAAATTATTTTTTGGGGCATAGGTGGTGCTGTTGTATTAAGAATTATATTAACATTACTAACTGCTTACTTGTTACAAATTACGGGTCTAAGATTAATTGGTGGTCTTCTTCTTCTTTATATAGTTTATAAACTTTATGTTGATGTTGTGAAAGGTTCAAGTCATCAAGATGATATTCAAGTAGACAACTCTAGCTTCATGAAAGCAATTTGGACTATTCTACTTGCTGATTTTACAATGAGTTTGGATAATGTTTTGGGTGTTGCTGGGGCAGCTGGAGATCACTATTATTTGCTAGTTTTTGGACTGGTTTTATCAATTGTTTTAATGGCAACTGCTGCAACGTTAATATCCAACTGGATTAAAAAGTATAAATGGATAGCTTGGGCTGGTTTATTAGCAATTCTTATTGTTGCTATTGAGTTGATTTACACTGATATTAAAATATTATTTTTATAATGTTCCTTAAAAATTATAATTTTAGAAATAAAACTGCAGTTGTGACAGGTGCTGGCAAAGGTATTGGCAGAGCGTGCGCGATTGCTTTAGCTGAGGCTGGTGCAAATTTGATCATAATCAGCAGAACCAATAAGGATTTAAACGAAGTTTCTAAGAAAATAAAAAAATTTAGATCAAATTGTAAATCTTATGTTTGTGATATCACAGATTATAATGAAATAAAAAAAATCATTAATAAACAGTCAAGAATAGACATCTTAATTAACAATGCTGGAAATAATAGACCAGCGCATTTTACCAAAGTTAAAAAGGAAGATATGGAATATATGGTAAAAATAAATACAATAGCAAGTTTTAACTTGGCTCATCTTTGTGCATTAAAAATGATTAAATCTAAAAATAGAAAAAAAATAGGCGGTTCTATTGTAAATATGTCCTCTCAAATGGGTCATGTTGGTGGCCCTATAAGAAGTGTATACAATATGAATAAATTTGGTTTAGAAGGTTTAACAAAAGGAATGTCAATTGATCTTGCAAAATATAATATTAGAGTAAATACGGTTTGCCCGACATTTGTTGTAACTCCAATGACTAAAAAATTTTTAAAAGACAAGAAATTTAAACGAGATATGTTGAATAATATCCCTTTAGGAAGGTTTGCAGAGTTATCTGAAGTAGCATCAGCTGTGGTCTTTTTGGCTTCAGATGCTGCATCCATGATTACAGGCACTTCATTATTAGTTGATGGTGGATGGACAGCAAAATAAAATTTAGATTATTCTGTTTAATAATCTTTTTAATATCAGCTCATTCAAATGCTATAGAATTTGAGGGCAAATTCCTACAAGGTCATTATATTGTTGGAATTACTAATCCTTCAGCAAAAATTATAATAGATAAAAAAGAAGTAAAAGTTTCAAATGATGGTTACTTTGTTTTTGGAATTGATCGAGATAGAAAATTTGATTTAACAATTACAAAGATTCAAAATGGAAAAAAAGAAAAAATAATCAAAAAAGTTTTAAAACGAAAATATAATGTTCAAAGAATTGATGGACTTGAAGAGAGTAAAGTAACACCACCAGAGTCTGTTTATAAGAGAATTAAGGATGAAAATAATAAAATTGGAAAAGCAAGATCAATTAATTCTGACTTACCTTTTTTTAAAAATCAATTTATCATGCCAGTTGAGGGAATTATTAGTGGGGTTTATGGAAGCCAAAGGATTTTAAACGGTAAACCGAAATGGCCTCACTATGGAATTGACATTGCTGCCAAACAAGGAACAATGATTAAATCCTCCGGATCTGGTACAGTTACAATGGCTGAGGATGATCTTTATTATACTGGAGGTACAATTATTATGGATCACGGACATGGAATATCAACAATCTATTCTCATCTTGAGAATGTAATGGTTTCTGTTGGAGATAAAATAAATCAAGGTGATATAATTGGTACCGTTGGTTCAACTGGTAGATCCACAGGGCCTCATTTAGATTTTAGGATTAATTGGTTTCAGACTAGACTCGACCCAATGTCGGTATTAAACTAGAATTATGAAATCTTTAATTGAAAAAACATCTGATAAATTAGTCAATGCCTTTTTAAAAAATAAGATCATTGCTCCAATACCATCAAAATTTTGTAAAAAAATAAATGAGGCTCAAAAATTACGAAAATTATGTGAAAGTAAAATCAAACTTCCAGTCATTGGTTTTAAAGCAGCTGGGACGGGTATTCCTCTTATAAAAAAATTAAAAGAAAAAGAACCTTTTTATGCCTCAGTCTATAACAGAAATGTTTTAAAAAACGGCAAAAGTGTAAAAATAAATAAGTCGACTTTAGGTATAGAGCTTGAAGTTTGTTATAAAATTAAAAAATCTTTTTTCTCAACTAAAGGTGTTATTACAATGAAAAATATATCTAAATACATTTCTCATATAGCTCCATGTATTGAAGTTGTGGGCTACAGGCAAAGAAAAAAAGGAATTACTTCTTTTGGTGATTTGTGTAGTGATTTTGGTGCTAACATAAAATTTTTAATTGGATCAAAAAAAAAATATAAAAAAATTAATGTTGGTAATTTAAAAACAAATATTTCTAATAAAAAAATCAATCAAAGTGTGAATGGGAATACAAACACTGTTTATATAAATCCATTAAATTCATTAAGATTTGTTTTAAACAAAGTTAAGAAAGACAAAAAAAATCTAAATAAAGATTTTTGGGTTTTTACGGGGTCGACTGTTGGAGTTGTCCCAACCAAAGGTAAAGGTATTTTCATTGGAAAAATAGATAAATTGGGATCAGTTAAAGCAGTTATAAAGTAAATACTATTTATCTACTTCTCTGAAAATCGTAAGTGGCAGACCATCTCTTGAAACAACAACAGCATTTTTTCCACTGAATGGCTTATAGTCAAAACATGTTTGACGTATATTAGGAGCCCTTGATACTTTTTCCATATCAGTAAGCAACATAGCTCCCTTCTCATCAACTAAATCCTTTACATGTTCATTTTCAAATACATCTAAAAAAGCTCTATTATTCATCACAATATGAGTTGCTTGATCTAATACATCGATATTACTGAAAGTTTTTTTAACTCCTAAATATTTATTCAAATAATAAACAAGAGTGTAGTCACCACCTCCACAATCAGCTATTTTAAATTTATCTATTTCTTCTTTACTATATTTTTGTTTAATTTTTTTCACTAATTCCTTGTATGATGAGCCCCAATAATCATGTTCAAACTTTCCTATACTATTTTCAAATTTTAAATAAGAATAGTTTACATAAGTATATTGATATGGTGTGAGAATAATAAATCTATAAAATGATAAAGAAAATAAAAAGAATACAAAAACTGTAACAACTTTTATTTGTGTATAACTTTTGAAATTTTCAAAAAAATAATTTAAAGATATAGATGAAATTATACTCAAAAATGGAATTATAAATAAAAACAATCTTAAATTATCATAAACATTTACGCTTAGAATTAATGCTAAACATATAGGAAAAAAGGCAATAATATTTAATGAAATAAATTTTTTATCAAAATTTTCTATTTCATTGTTAATGGTTTTTTTTTTTGAAAAAATCAAAAAATAAGAGCATATTAATAAAAAAGTGAGATAAAACGGTAATCTGAAAATAATTAGATCTAAAAAATAAGTTTTAGGTGTGTTGAATACCTCATAGAATTCTCCGTTTATCAAGCCAATTTTTGGTCCATCGATCCAGTTAATTGTGTTTTTAATTATAAGTGAGGTAAATTCAATAAAATTACCTTTCTGTAGTTCTACAATAAAATGTGGCCAACATAAAATTACTAAAAATATTGTAATTATAAAAACAATTGGGATATGTAAAGAAAGTCTTTTAACTAAAGTTAAATAATTTGACTTATATTTTTTAATTAAAAAAATGAAACCAAGTATAACGGCTGGAAAAATTACAATTAAAAATGTCAATCTTACCCCACACCCAAATCCAACGCACAAAGATGCTAAGATTAAATTTTTAAATATTTTTTCATCATCTTTACAGTAAAGATAAAAGAAATAACAAAACCATATAAAGCTAAAAAAAACGATAATATCTTTTGAATTCATTCCCATGTGGCCAAAAAAGAAGGGATTAAGTAAAGTCAATAATACTGAAAACAATGCAATCTTTTTATTAAATATTTCTTTAGTTAATAAATATAATCCCAAAATACTTAATGATGAAAAAGAGATATTTACCATATGCATAATTAAATCAATATTTTGCACGTAAAACTTTTTATTAATAAAAAGAAAGATTTGTCCAAAAGCATATGAAATAGTGTCATACAGTCCTGGATAAAATTTATTGTTCCTAAACTCAAATTTCTGAAAATCACCCAAGGATGTTAAAAAATTATATCTTACTAGGCCGTTAATATGGTGAAAATATTCGTCCCAAGATAATCCAATTATTAATGCGCACCACCACGCAAAAAAAATCATTAAAATAATTAAACTTGAAAGAATCTTATTCATTAAAAAAGATTACGCTAATTGTTGATTAGTTTAAAGATGTTAAGAGTTTAAAGAGGGTTGCTTTTTCATATCCTCTTTTTTAATACCAGCAACTCTTACTGGTTTTTTCATTGCATCTCTTCTGAAAGGTTCGCCCAACTCTTGATTTAAAATTACCTCAATAAATGTTGTTACACCTTTCTTTTGATCTTCACAAGACTGCTTGATTGCTGCAGTAGTTTCATCCATAGTTTTAACAGTCACACCCTTTAAACCACATGCATCTGCTACTTTTGCAAAACTTAATTCTGGATCAAGCTCTGTTCCAACAAAATTATTATCAAACCAAAGAGTGGTATTTCTTTTTTCTGCACCCCATTGATAATTTCTAAATATAACCATAGTAATGGCTGGCCATTCTTCTCTTGCGCAAGAACTCATTTCATTCATGCTAATTCCAAAAGCTCCATCTCCTGCAAAACCAATTACAGGTGTATCAGGACATCCAATTTTTGCACCTAAGATTGAGGGAAAACCATAGCCACATGGACCAAAAAGACCAGGAGCTAAATATTTTCTTGGTTTTTCAAAAGTTGGATAAGCATTACCAATTGCACAATTATTTCCAATATCACTAGAAATAATTACATCTTCAGGCATACCTGCTTGGATTGCTCTCCATGCTTGTCTTGGCGACATTCTATCGGCATCTCTTTCTCTTGCTTCTTTATTCCAAACTGTTCCTTCATCATCATCTTCATGATCTAAACTTGACAATTTTTGTAACCATGCTGATTTAGTTTGGTGAATTAAATCTCTTCTTTGTTGTCTATCTGTATCTCCAGCCTTTGAGGATAATTTTTCTAAAATTTGCTTAGCCACTAACTTTGCATCCCCACTTATTCCAACTGTAACCTTTTTTGTTAATCCAATTCTATCTGGATTCATATCTACCTGAATTATACTTGCGCTCTTTGGCCAATAGTCAATTCCATATCCTGGTAAAGTTGAAAAAGGATTTAATCTTGTTCCTAGTGCTAAAACAACATCTGCTTTTGAAATTAGTTCCATTGCAGCTTTTGATCCATTATAACCTAACGGTCCAACTGCTAAAGGATGGCTGCCAGGAAAACTATCGTTGTGCTGATAACCAGAACAAACTGGTGAGTCAAGTTTTTCAGCTAACTTTTTAGTTTCTTCGATAGCACCTCCGATCACAACTCCTGCCCCAGATAAAATAACTGGAAATTTTGCTTTTGATAATAGCTCTGCTGCTTTTGAAATTGCATCTTCTCCTCCGCCCTGCCTCTCTAATCTTACGATTGGAGGAAGCTCGATATCAATTACTTGACACCAATAGTCTCTTGGAACATTTATTTGTGCTGGTGCTGAGCCTCGTATTGCTTTTTCAATAACTCTGTTTAATACCTCAGCCATTCTTGAAGGATCTCTAACCTCTTCTTGATAACAGACCATATCCTTAAATAAATTCATTTGCTCTACTTCTTGAAAACCACCTTGACCCATTGTTTTATTAGCAGCTTGAGGAGTCACTAATAGCAAAGGTGTATGATTCCAGTAAGCTGTTTTAATTGGTGTTACTAATCCTGTTATACCTGGTCCATTTTGTGCAATGACCATAGACATTTTTCCAGTGGCTCTTGTGTAACCATCAGCAATCAAACCACCATTTGTTTCATGAGCTACGTCCCAAAATGTTATTCCGGCATCAGGAAAAATATCAGAAATAGGCATGAATGCTGAACCAATTATACCAAAAGCATGCTCAATACCGTGCATTTGTAAAACTTTTACAAAAGCTTCTTCTGTTGTCATTTTTGTCATTTATAGAGCCTTTCTAAACCAGTATATGCAATAGTTTTTTATAAAACTATTTCTTAATAGACGCGATTAATATATAAGATTTTTGGAAATTCAAACAAACATTTCGACACTATAAATATGGCTACAGATATCATAATTCACGATAAAAAAGATAATGTAGGTGTAGTAGTGATAGAGAAAATAACCCCAAAACAAGACTGTAAATGCTGGATTATGGAAAATGATAGCTCGGCGTCTATTCAATCAGTAGATGAAATACCTTTAGGTCATAAAATTGCGATGGTCGATCTAAAGGAAGGTGATACAATCTTAAAGTATGGTCATGACATTGGTAAAGTAGTTAAAGCGATCAAAAAAGGTGAGCATGTTCATGTTCACAATGTAAAAACTAAAAAGTGGTAAATAATGGAAATTCCAAAAAGTTTTTTAGGTTATAAAAGAGAAAATGGCAGAGCAGGAACTAGAAATCACGTAATTATTTTACCTGTTGATGATATTTCTAATGCATGTGCAGAAGCAGTTGCTAATAATATAAAAGGGACTATAGCACTACCGCATTCTTATGGAAGACTGCAATTTGGAGCAGACTTAGATTTACACTTCAGAACAATGATTGGAACAGGCAGTAACCCAAATGTAGCAGCGGTTATTGTGATCGGTATTGAGCCTAAATGGACTAAAAAAATTGTCGATGGAATCGCTAAAACAGGAAAACCAGTTGAGGGTTTTCACATAGAACGTACAGGAGATATAGGAACTGTAATGAAAGCTTCAAAAAAAGCGCAAGAATTTTCACAATGGGCCTCAGAAAAACAAAGAGAAGAATGTCCAATGAGTGATTTATGGATTTCAGTAAAATGTGGAGAGTCAGACACTACATCAGGATTAGCTTCCAATCCAACAGTTGGAAATCTAATGGAAAAATTAGAACCTTTGGGTGTTCATTTATGTTTTGGTGAAACATCTGAACTTACTGGTGCAGAAAATGTTTGTGCCGCAAGAGGAGCAACTAAAGAAGCTTCTGATAAATTTATGAAAACATGGAATGAATATAATGATTTCATATTAAAAGAAGCAACTAACGATCTTTCAGAAAGTCAACCAACTGCTGGAAATATCGCGGGTGGTTTAACCACAATTGAGGAAAAAGCATTCGGGAATTTTCAAAAAATAGGAAACCTAAAATTTATAGATGTACTTGAACCTGCTGAAGAACCTACAAAAGGTCCAGGACTTTACTTTATGGATACATCTTCAGCAGCTGCAGAATGTATTACACTTCAAGCTGCTGGAGGATTTAACATTCATTTATTTCCAACAGGTCAAGGAAATATAGTTGGAAATCCAATAGAGCCTGTCGTAAAATTAACTGCAAACCCATTAACCGCAAAAAGTATGAGTGAGCATGTTGATTGTGATGTGTCAAAAATTCTTTCAAGGGAAATGAACTTGTCTGAGGCTGGAGATAAGCTTATAGAGACGGCGTTAAGAGTAGCCAATGGAAGACTAACTTGTGCTGAAGCTTTAGGTCATAAAGAATTTGTTATGACTAAACTTTATAGAAGCGCATAATTACTAAATAAAAAATGTTGTTCAAAAATTTCTTGGTGTTCATACCAGGTATAATACTTGCATTTGTTCTTTATTCTCTTTCACAAGGTTTTAATAACATTATTGGTATTGAGCTTTTAGGATATATCAAAAGTCCGATCTCCACGGCGATGATAGCAATTCTACTCGGTATTTTCTTTGGGAATTTTTTTAAGATTAGAGAAAGTTTTCAAAAAGGATTGGATTTTACTAAAGATTATATCTTAAAACTTGGCATAATCTGTTTAGGAATACAATTAAAGCCTTTTGAGTTTTTTGAGTTTGGAAAAATTGCAATTCCATTGATATTAATTTGTATAATTAGTGTCTTAATCGTAATAAAACTTTTAATTAAGAAACTTCAAATACCAACTCGGATGGCTTACTTGATATCAATCGGAAGCAGCGTTTGTGGTACAACTGCTATCATGGCAACCGCGCCTGTAATAAAAGCAAATAAAAGTGAAATTTCTTATGCAATCGCAAATATTACTTTATTTGGAATATTATCGATGTTGTTATATCCTTATTTCTCAAATTTCTATTTTGAGGGAAATTCGTTATTTGCAGGTCTTTTTTTAGGAACAGCTATACACGAAACATCACAAGTTGCTGCAGCAGGATTAATATATGATCAACAGTATAATAGTCCCGAAACATTAAATGTTGCAACTGTCACAAAACTTTTAAGAAATACTTTTTTAATAGTGATGATCCCTCTTTTTGCCTTTCTTTATAATAGAGGTCAGGTAAAAAAAAAGGGTTACTCCATTTTAGGTATATTTCCTTATTTTATTTTAGGTTTTGTTGGGATGATAATTTTTAGAAATATTGGTGATGAAGTTTTCTCAACTAATAATAATTGGATTGAAATTATAGATTTTATTAGAGCAAGTTCTAAAATTTTCCTAACTATGGCTATGGCTGCTATAGGCTTATCAACAAACTTAAAAGATATTAGAAATATGGGTTATAAACCTTTTGTTGTTGGATTTACGGCAATGTTAACTGTAGGAATTGTGAGTATTATAACTATAGAAACTTATTTAAAGTTTTTTATTTAGATTGTTTGACTGGTTTTTTAAAATATTTTTCTCTAAACTTTGAAATTGATCTTCTAATAAAAGCAGCTGCAATTCCTAAAATAACAGCAAATAAAATCGAAAATAATCCATAGAAGAATGGCATATCCTCTGAAAACTCTTTAATAAACTTTGAGAAAAAATTTAAGTCTTTCGCGCTTATAGGTGTTGTGCCATTCAGTGTTTCTTCTGCAAAGAAAGTATCATAAGCAATTACTATTCCTACAATTAATAGTAAAATTGCTAATAATGCTTTTAGTCCAGAACTATCAATTTGCTCACCAAGTTTTTGACCTACTTGTACTCCAATTATTGAGCCTATAACTAACATTAGCACTAACATTAGATCTATTGAACCATAATTAATTGAATGAAGAAATGTAACTATGACACTCACAAAAATTGTTACGAATAAGGAAGTTCCAGGAACTAATTTTGTTGGCATCTTAATAATATAAATCATTGCAGGCACTAAGATAAATGCACCACCTATCCCCATTATAGCTGCTATAAACCCAACAACTAATCCAATTATGATAGGTGTGAATATACTTTCATATAGTTTTGATTTTGGAAACCTCATTCTAAAAGGAAGTCCATGTATCCAATAATGAACATGTAATTTTTTTTTCTCTACAATGTTCTTTTTGGCTTTATCAATTTCACCCAAACTTTCCACTAACATCAGAGTGCCAATTATTGCAAGAATATACATGTAGGCTAAAGAAATTACTGTATCTATTTTACCGATATCTTTAAAATATGTGAAAGTAAAAATACCCACTATGGTTCCTATAGTTCCACCAATTACAATCATAAATCCCATTTTGTAATCTAAAGTATTTTTTAACCAGTGAGTGGTTGATCCAGATACAGAGGTTGCCAAAATATTGTTGGCCTCGTTGGCAACTGCATAAGCTGGGGGAACACCCATGAAGATTAAAAAAGGTGTCATTAAGAAACCACCCCCTACACCAAATAAACCAGAGAGAACTCCAACTATAGCGCTTATTAAAAGTATTTCGACAGGGTTAATAAATACTTGAGCTATAGGTAAAAAAACATCCATCTTAAAAAACTTTAAATATAACTTAACTAAAAGTTATAAAAGTTCCAAATAAGATTACACCCCAACAAGCAACAATTGCTGAAAAAATTCCTGTTTTAATTAAAGTCGTTTTTTTTTCAGAGAGTATTTGGGGGATTTTTATATTTGGAAGGTGCATTTATATTTCTCATACACCCGGTAGATAAATTGTCAAACTATTATTGAAAAATTAATTCTTTTTTTAGTAGATAGTTGCACCAAAAACTTTGACCTCGCCATCCTCTACTCCAAGCACAAGTCTGCCTAAAAATTCACCAGGAATTTTCTTATTAGTTTGTTTGATAAGAACTGTAATGTGATCTCCCCTTCTTAAAGTGCCGAAAGGCTCATAAGTTTCATTTAAGTTGGTGATTAGCTCATTATTTGCCCACTGCTTGCCCAATTCTACCTCATTGGCACCAAATAACATCTGTGTTGAAAAATCTCTTGTAAAACTTCCATAATCCTTAAGATTTGAGGATCTTACTAAGTTCTCCCAAAATGGTTTACCTATTGCGAAAATTTCTTCATCAGATTTAGCTAATAAGTCCATGAATTTTTAATTAAAATGTTTAATTAAGAGGCTTTCTTTTTCTCTTTTTCATCGACAATATGATAAACAGGGACCTTTTCTAAAGTAAATTTACCAGTTTTAGGATCTCTCCTTGAGACAGTCAAACAATGCCAGTTCTCATCATCTAATTTCATATGATCACCCCTATAATAATAGCCAGGCCAACGTGTTTCTTCTCTAAACAAGGTATGTTCTGTTACACATTGAGAGGTTAAAGCTCTATGTTTCAATTCCCAAGCTCTCATTAATTGATGATAGTCTTCTGCACCTACTTTTTCTAAGTCCTCTTGAAGCCAATCTAAAAGTTCTAATGCTTTTTTTAGTAAATTTCCATTGGTCATGTAATTTGATGTAATTCCACCCACATATTCATCCATGATTTTTTGCAGTCTTTGTAGACCTTGAATTGGCGATATGTAACTTGGAGATACTGTACCACCTGTAATCTCATTTTGAGCAACAGTAAAAGTTTCTAAGGGTTTGTATACTGCGGTCTTAAAGTTTTCACATTGATTATCAGATACTTTGATTCCCTCAGCTTTTTTGTCTTCTATGTATTTGACTGCTGCTTTGGCTGCTAATCTTCCCTCAGTAAATGATCCTGATGAAAATTTATGAGCACTACCACCAACTGTATCTCCCGCACCAAAAAGTCCATCAATAGTTAACATTCTATTATAACCCCAAAAATATTCTGGAGGAGAAAGATCTTCAGGTCCACTCACCCATGCTCCAGAACATGTAGCATGAGAACCCATTACGTAAGGTTCAGATGTTGTCAGCTCTGGATTTGTATATTTTGGATCAATATTTTGTGATGCCCAAACAACAGCTTGACCAACTGTCATTCCTAAAAAGTTCTCCCATCCAACTGTTTCTAAATGTGGGTCCTGAAAAGCTTCTTTGGTAACCATGTGGATCGGTCCACCACCTGCAGCTACCTCTTGGATAAATGCATGGTTTCTTAAACAAGTTGGAGTTGGATGATGATCAATATACTCCCCTACTAATTCTTTAGTTTGATCATACCATTTTTTCTCATAGTTTTCTCCATTAGCATTTTGTGTATATGTTTTTAAATGTAAAAAATATGCTCCAACGGGTCCATAACCATCTTTAAATCTACACAACACAATTCTATTTTCCATTTGAGTCATCTTAGCACCTGCAGCAATAGGTAGGGCATATGCAGATCCATTACTCCATGGTGCATACCAAGTTCTTCCCATACCTTCACCTACAGCCCTCGGTTTGAAAATATGCGATGCACCACCTGCAGCAACGATAACTGCTTTTGCTCTAAACACATGAAAATCACCCGTTCTCATATTAAAACCAACTGCACCACCAATTCTATTTTCTTGAGACTCATCCATTAACAAATGTGTAACCATTATTCTGTTATAAATTTTATCAGCAGATTTTTTTGCTGCCTCAGCAACAATTGGTTTATAACTTTCACCGTGAATCATTATTTGCCATTTACCTTCTCTAAGATATCTACCAGTTTTTTCATTTTTCATCATTGGTAAACCCCACTCGTCAAACATGTGAACAGTTGAGTCTACATGACGAGCCATGTCATAACCTAAATCTTCCCTTACCATTCCCATTAAATCATTTCTCGCATATCTCACATGGTCTTCAGGTTGATTTTCATCCCATTGCATTCCCATGTAACAATTAATTGCATATAAACCTTGTGCGACTGCACCACTTCGATCAATGTTTGCTTTTTCAACACAAACAATTTTTAAATCTCTTCCCCAATGCCTGGCTTCAAATGTTGCTCCTGTACCAGCCATTCCGCCACCAACAACTAATACATCACATTCTTCGTAGTGTGTTTTATGCTTAGCCATTAATAGTAGACACCTTTTTTGAAAGATTCTTTTGGAACTGATGGTAATTCTTTATTGGTATTTAAACCCTCTGGCTCACTATATAGTCTCTGCGAGTTTATTTCTCCTTGATTAGGCGTATCACCTTCAGCAAGCTTAGGTATAAATTTTCCCCATGGCTTTGTTGTTATTGGTGAAACAAAATTTTTCTCTGTTCCATTTCTAAATTTAATTTTCCAAGAGATGGTTCCTTTTTCTTCTTCTCTTCTAACTCTAACACTGTGACCCATCGGGGCAAAGTCAGCATACCCTCTTACATCGATCGCATGATTTGGACATGCTTTGACACAAGAATAACATTCCCAACAAAAATTTGGTTCAATATTTTTTGCTCTTCTAATATTTTCATCAATGTGCATTATGTCTGACGGACATATGTCTACACAGTGTCCACAGCCATCACATCTTGTCATGTATACAAAAGTTGACATAATTTTTATTTTACTCCTTTTTCTAATATCATATTAATAATGTTTTGGCTCTTCTCTTTTTATACCCAGGCCAAATTGTTCAGGGGCATCAGCTGGTGGAGGTAGATTATCTCTAGAACCATCTGCTTCTGCTAAGTTTTTTTGTATTGCTGCTCCAGGTTTATAAAACATATGTGCAAATTTTGACCAATAAACACCACCAAATAAAATTAAGTTTGATGCCACAAATAAAGTTAAGAATAAATAAGACAGACCTATTTGCCCATTAAATTGAGCGAATGACCAAGCTAACCCAAAAGTTGAGCAAGCCAGTAATGCTAAAACAAATAAATCAGCTTTAATAATTCTATACCAAGGATGAGCTTCCGCTGATACGTCTACTCTTAAAAAAAACCAAAACCAATACCCACCTAAGCAAGTTAATATTGCTCCTGCATGCCAAATCATTGACCAAGTTTGAGAAGTTGGTTTATCAGCACCTGTGTAACAAAAAACTAAAACAGCTGATGACACCCAAAATAAAATTGTTCCATACATTCCTAGAACATGGGCTAATCTTCTTTTACCAAAACCTAGTTCAGAGGTAGTACCAATATCAACAACTGTTGTTTTGGCAATCACGGAAACTTTTTCTCCAACACCTAGTTCTTTTGTCGCTGATAGTTTTGCTTTTTTTGCGTTATTAAAAAAATAAGTCAAATTTTTATGATGTATCATTTGAATAATAGTTCCAACTGCAATCAACAAAACCATTGCAATAATAAAAGATTGCATTGCAAATGGTGAAATAGTTTCTGATAAAATTGAAAATGGATTGTTACTTAACATTTCCGCCTTTTGTTAAATTTTGAATTAGTTTTAAAGTTTTATATATAGTTGAAATTATAGTTCAACCTCAAACTGCGGTCAATTTGTCTTTTATAACAGGCTAATTATTTCTTTTATAATGTTGTTTGTTTGGAATGACTGATCGCACTCCACCCTGGGGATTGTCAACATCTCCTTCTCTTCGGGGAATCAGATGAAAATGACAATGTAAAATAGATTGACCGGATACAATTCCTATATTTGTACCTAGATTAAATCCTTTAACTAACGGATCTTTATTGATTATTTCTTTTTTAACAATTTTTATAAGATCATTACATGCAAGCAGTTCATCATTAGATAAGTCAAAATAATCCTTAGTATGTCTTTTGGGTATAATCAAGCAATGGTGTTCTGAAACTGGATATGAATCATAACTTGCGTATACCAACTCATTTTCATAAACAATTCCAGTTTTTTTTACATCACAAAATAAACAGGGATTGTTTGGATCTTTCATCTATTAAAATCTATAATAATTACATTTGTTTATAACTGATTCATATTGCTTTGATAGAAATTTAAATTTTTTTAGGTTTTTTCTTTTCCATCTAAGCTCATTTATAGTTTTAACTGAAGTAACACCTTTGCCAGAACCTATTAATAATATTTCATCATAATTTTTTATTTCTTTAAGCAAAATATCTTTTTTAATTATCTTTCTTATTTTTGTTTTAAAAAATTTATAAGTATTTCCCTCATAATAATCCTTTTTGGGAATAAAAAATCTTTGGTCTTTAACAAATAGTAAATTTGAGGTTCCAGTTTCTAATAATTTCTTATTAGATACTAATGCAATATCTGATTGGGAGTTATCCATTTTAGATAAATAAGAAAGTATTTTTTTATATTTAAGGTTTTTAAATTCTGGTTTTTCTCTTTTAAATTTCACTAACTTCAAATTAAAATTTAATTTTGGCTTAATTCGTTTCCTTAAAGAGATTGAAATAACTTTCTTATTTATAGCAATTCTCAAAAGATGATTGTATTTTCTTTTTTTAGATAAATTTCTATTAATTATTTTTAAAATATCTGACTTTAATGATTTCTTTTTTATTTGATATTTTTTCAATGATAAAATTAAATTTTTTAAATGATTATCAAAAAATAAAATTTTTGCTGGTTTCCCAAAAATCCACATAGTGGTGAAAATTCCATGATCCCCCCAAAGATCTTGAAATTCTACCTGTTT
Organism: uncultured Pelagibacteraceae bacterium; assembly: GCA_902594255.1. Classification (GTDB taxonomy): domain Bacteria; phylum Pseudomonadota; class Alphaproteobacteria; order Pelagibacterales; family Pelagibacteraceae; genus Pelagibacter. The sequence goes on along the minus strand of CACJLN010000002.1, from coordinate 89,975 downwards.
TAAGTCTTCAAGCTGATAAGATTTTTTTAATAAGTAGGTTACCATTGATAGTTAAAAAAGATTCTGGGTGAAATTGAAATCCATATATTTTTTCCTTTTTATTTTCAAATGCCATTGCAACTTTTGAATTTAAACATCTCATAGTTATCTCAAAATTGTTAGATTTGAAAGGTTCTTTTAATTTTAAAGAATGATACCTACCAACTTTAAATATTTTTCCTTTGTTGAATAAAGATTTATCAGTGATTACTTTTATATTTGATTGAAATCCATGATAAATTTTTTTTTGTTCAACAATTTTTGCACCCTCGCAAAATAAAATATGTTGAAATCCTAAACAAATCCCTATGATTTTCTTTTTACCTTTATATTTTTTATAAATTTGTGAAGTTATTGGATAATTTTTTGGATTACCTGGTCCGGGTGAGAAAATTATTGTAGATGCTTTCTTAATCTTATTTTCGCTAATTTTATCATAGTTATCGCAGTCAACTTTATCAAATAAAGCGAATTGATGAACAACATTATGAGTAAACGAGTCGTTATGATCAATTACATAAATCATTTAAATAAATCTATTAACGCTTTAGCTTTAAGAAAATTCTCATTAAATTCATGATTGGCATTACTATCGACGACAACACCTGAGGCAACTGAAATTTCAGATATATTTTTATAATTTAGAATTGAACGTATAATTATATTAAATCTCATATCACCATTAAATTTTATGTAGCCAAAACTACCCGTATAAATATTCCTATTTTCTTTTTCCTGATTATTCAAAAGATTGAGCGTATTTATCTTTGGACACCCAATAACTGAACCACCTGGCATCATTGCTTTAATTATATCAAAGTTGTTGATATTTTTTCTTAATTTTCCTTTAATCAAACTAACATAATGAAAGAGATCTTTGTATTCTTCGACAATTTTTTGTTTAGATAATTTTACAGAGCCTACTTTACAGATTCTCGATAAATCATTTCTTTCCATATCAACTATCATATTGTGTTCCTTGGTCTCTTTTAAATTTTTTCTAAAATAATTTAACGCTTTTAACTTATTCAAATTTTTCGTTTTTTTTACAGTCCCAGCTATTGGTTTTGTTGATATATCAGCACCTTTTTTTGTTATTAAGTTCTCGGGCGAACAACTAATTATTGAGTAATTGTTATCTTTAATCATGAAGGCCTCTGGTGCTAAATTGCTATTAGATAATCTTGAAAAAAAATCTAAGGGATTGATTTTTGATTTGGTCTTATATTTGGTGCAAATCTTAATTTGATAGGTTTCACCTTTTTTAATTTTTTTTTTAAATTTACTGAATATTTTCGTATAATTTTTTTTATTCATATTTATATGAAAATTTCCAGCAGCAAATTTTTGTTTTGGATATTTAAAATTATTACTTAATTTAATCTTTTTTTCTGGTTTATAAAAAATTCCTTTTGGAAAATTTAAATTTTTTTGTTTTGGGACCTTGATATTAATCAAATTATTCAACAACTCGTATCCAAAAAAACCAATGAATAGATCGGTATTTTTTAATTTTTTTCTATTTATTTTACTTAAAAAATTCTTAATATTTTTATTATTCAAAATAATTTTTTTTGAAAAATCAGTATAAAGATCAAATCCTTTTTGGGATTTATAAATAATATAAGGTGCTCCCGACTGATGTATATCTGATAATTGTTTTGTTATATTCAATTTACTCTGTTTTTAGTCTTAAAACTGGTTGTTCTTTAATTGGTAAATGAATTATTGCCGCAAAAACAGATAAGGCAATTGCTAAATACCACGCATAATCATACGAGCCATAAAGATCATGAAACAAGCCCCCTAGAAAAGCCCCGAAGAAAGAACCGATTTGATGGCTTAAAAAGACAATACCGTATAATAGACCTAAATACTTTGTGCCAAACATATGGGCAACTATGCCACTTGTGGCTGGCACAGTAGAGAGCCATAAAAAACCAAAACTTGCACCAAAGATAAAAGAGTTAATATTGCTCGCCGGTAAAAATATAAAAAATATAATTGTTACTCCTCTCAAACCATAAATTGCACTTAGTATTAATTTTTTACTCATTATTGTTGATAAATAACCACTAGTCAAAGAACCAAAAATATTAAACAAACCTATCAATGATAAAATTGCTGCTGCAGTCCAACTTTCTAAACCTCTATCAATTACGTATGTTGGAACATGAGTTCCAACTAAAGTTATATGAAAACCGCATACAAAAAAACCTGAAACTAAAAGTAAATAACTTTTAGTACCAAAAGCTTCTTTAATTGCCTCTAAAGTACTTTGAGTATTTGGTTGTTCAATTGTGTCATTTAATGATGGAGATCTAACAAGAAAGGAAACAGCAAATCCGATAGTTAAAGCAATCATAAATGCAAATAAAGTATTTTGCCAGCCGTTTTCTGTGAGAGAGTACTCTGTTAATATAGGAGATAGAAAATAACCAAATGAACCAACTGCAGTAACAATACTCATGGCGATAGTTCTATTAGACAAAGGAAAGTGTTTACCTACAACAGACATTGGAATACTTATAGCAGTGCCTCCAAGACCAATACCAACTAAAATGCCAAGATCAATTTGAAAAAAAATTCCAGTATTTGGTCCTGCATACAAAAAATAAACTCCAGCTATAAAAAAGATAAATGCCAACGAAATTGCTTTATGTCCACCATACTTATCTGCTATTACCCCAAAAATAGGCCCAGTCAATCCCCACATTAACATTTGAAGACCAATTGATAAACCAGATTGGGTTAAAGAGATTCCTAAATCATCTCTAAAGTCCATAAAGAACATTCCAAATGTTTGTCTCACACCTAAAGAAATTAGAACAACTAAGCTAGCTGCAATTAAAGTAATTAACGCTGTGTTATTTCTTATAAATTTTTCAGATTGCATTGAAATTTATTTTAAATGTCTAAGAGCTTGTTTTAAATCAGCAATAAGGTCACTAGGATCTTCTAGACCTATATGAAGTCTTACTAAATGCTTGTTCTTTTCTAGGCTCATATATTTCCTATTCCCTGTTTCTCTAGATTCTTGATGTAAAGCTAAACTTTCAAAACCACCCCAACTATATCCATAGCCAAACAATCTTAGGGAGTTCACGAATTTTGTTACAGAATTTGAGTTTTTTGTTTTAATTTTTAATCCCATTAAACCTGAAGCTCCTGAATAATATTTTTTCCACATTTTATAATTCAATGAATTTTTTTTATAAGGATAAAGCAGTTCAATTTTTTTATTTTTATCTAGAAAAGATGCAACTTTTTTAGCATTATCGCTGTGTCTATCAAGTCGCACATCTAATGTTCTAAGCCCTCTAGTAATTAAATATGCATCATCAGGTCCTAGTCTCAAACCAGTAATTTTTTCTGCTAATTTTACTTTATTAAAAACCTTTTTATTAACTGCTAAACTACCACCCATGACATCAGAGTGTCCAGAATAATACTTGGTTGCAGAAACAATTGACATATCAAAACCAATTTTAATTGGTTTAAAAAAATATGGTGTAGCCCAAGTATTATCAATAGCTGTGAAAATTTTTTTTCTTTTTGCAACTGAGATTATTTTTTTTAAATCCTGAAATTCAAATGTGTTGCTACCTGGATTTTCAACAAAAATCAGTTTAGTTTTTTTTGTAATGGATTTTTCTAAAGTCTTTAAATTTCTAGGATCATAAAAAGTTGTATGAATATTAAATTCTTTTAAATAATTTTCTGTTAAAATTCTTGTTGGACTATAAACTGGGTCTGCAACCAACATTTCATCTCCAGGTCTTACAACACTAAAAATTGCTAAAAAAACAGAGCCAAAACCAGTTGGTGTAGTGAAAACATGATAGCTTTCCTCAAGTTTTGTTAAAATTTTTTGTAATATATAAGTTGTGGAAGTTCCTTGTCTTCCATAATCATAATGTCCACCAATAGGATTTTTTTGTGCTTTAACCTGAGTTTTTCTTAAATGCTGCATAGACTTAAATATAATTGTAGATGCTCTTACTACTGGCGGATTGACAGATTGATTATGAAAATCTTTAGCTGTGTGCTTTAAAAAAGTCTTGAAAGATTTAGACATAAAAAAAATTGATAACTATAAAAGACAATGCTATATCCCTGACATAATTTCAATTAAATTATAACTAAAGGAAATAATGGGATATCCAAAAAAGCATAGAGGCCGGAGAAAAATGGGCTCAAAAAAAAGACGAGCCAGAAAGAAAAACAAAAAAAAATAGTTTTTCTAATGGAACAGATAAAAAAAGTTAAATCCATGAGTATTTGGATATTTATAGTTCCTTTTGTAGCGGTAAACACTTGCTTAATATTGATAACCCAATTTCATGGTTTATTTCCTAATCGAGCAGACATAATTCATAACACATTTCCATATATTGATGGTGGTGCTTCTATAAGCAGGACAGCTAGAGTATTTCCTACTTATCTTATTTTTAAACCTGCTATGTTTTTAACCTCGTATTTATTAATCCGATATTGGTATCTAAACAGAGAGATTTTACTGAAAGTTGGCGGGGAACATAAACATATTAAAAAAATAATTTTTTTTGGTGTAGCATCAGCGATAGCTCTAACTGTTCACTCAATTTTTTTAGGGGTAAAATTTGACTATGATCTATATAAATTATTCAGACGGGTAATTATGTTATCATTTATAATTTTTGAAATAGTTGCACAAACATATTTAGTTATAATTTTGTACTCTTTTAAAAATAAAATAATAGATCTTATCAACCCAAATTTTTTAAAAGCTAAGTTAGTTCTAGTATCAATTTTGATAGTTGTAGCAGCAATAAGTATCCCTATTATAAGCTTGCCAGGAAATGACTTTATGGGTTTTAATTTAAAATTTTTTAAACATGCATTAGAATGGGATTATTTCATTGGTGTTATAACCTTTTATTTGTTTACTTTTTTTATGTGGAAAAAAATTAATTTGTAATCCAGCCACCACCTAAAACTTTATATCCAAAGTTATCTTTTTTATAAAAAACACAAGCTTGACCAGGAGAAATTCCATCTTCAGAAATTTTAAGATTTACTTCAGCTTTTTCTAAATCTTTAAAGGAAATTTTTGCATTAAGAAGCTTTCCAGTTGATCTTACCTTTACTAAAATTTCATCTTTAAATTCATTTTTGTTAGCCAATAAATTTAAATTATTTAAGTAAATTTTTTTCTTTCCTAATTTGTCTTTAGGTCCAACTATAATTTCATTTTTATCTGCATTAATTTTAAGAACGTATAAAGGGTCTTTGTCAGCAACTTTTATTCCTTTTCTTTGCCCAATAGTAAAATTGACTATACCATCATGCACACCGATCACTTTTCCATTCAGATCCTTAATATTCCCTTTTTTATAAGCCTCTGGCTTAAATTTTTGGATAACTGATGCATAATCTCCGTTAGGTACAAAGCAGATATCTTGACTGTCAGGTTTATCCGAAACGTTTAGATCTAATTGCTTCGCTATCTTCCTAGTTTCATCTTTTAGCATGCCACCAAGTGGAAATCTAAGATAGTTTAACTGATCTTTAGTAGTGTTGAATAAAAAATAGCTTTGATCTCTATTCTCATCTACAGCTCTATACATATTTGTTTCATTTCCTGATGTAACACTTTTAACATAATGACCTGTGATCATTGCATCGGCTTTTAAATCCTTAGATACTTCAAATAAATCTTTAAATTTTACTGTTTGATTGCATTGAACACATGGAATGGGTGTTTCACCTTTTAAATAACTATCAACAAAATTATCTATAACTCCTTGTTTAAACTTATTTTGATAATAAAGAATTTTATGTTCGATTCCTAATTTATTGGCAACTCTTTTTGCATCCATGATATCTTGACCTGAACAACATTGCTTTGAGGACGCAACGTCTTTTCCATCGTCATAAAGTTTTAAAGTAATTCCAATTATTTTATATCCTTCATTTTTCATCATACCTGCGACAGTAGATGAATCTACTCCACCCGACATAGCGACAACCACAGTTGTATCTGAAGGTTTTTTATCTAATCCTATAGAATTTAATTCATTATACATTTGGTGGTATTTATACTCATTTCTAATATAAATTAAATTAAATGATTTATGATTTTGAACCAGGTGACAAAGTTTTCAATCCACACAATAAAGACTGGGGTATCGGTCAGGTCCAGTCAATTATTAAAGATAAAATAACAGTCAATTTTGAGAATGTTGGAAAAAAAGTTATTAATGCTGAAAATATAGAATTAAAAAAAATAAATGACAAAAATTAATATCAAAGTTGTTGTGGAAAATTTAGTTGATACATTCTTGAACGCAGGAAAGATCTCCTTAGATCTAAGGAATAAGGGATTAACCAAAGAAACAAAATTAGATAATACTCCTGTTAGCAATGGTGACTTAGAAGTAAATAAAATTATATCTCAAAAAATATCAAAACTTACTCCAGATATTCCTATAATTTCTGAAGAAACATCAGATAATAAATCAATAAAAAGCCTTAAAAATTTTTGGTTAATAGATCCAATAGATGGAACTTATGATTATATAAATAATAAAGATGAATTTACTATTAACGCTGGTTTAATAATTGATAAAAGGCCAGTAGCTGGATTAATTTATGCGCCTGCAAAAAATAGAATGTTTTACTCTTATGGGATGAATTATGCATTTGAATTAATTAATGGAAAACCTGTTAAACTTAATGGAAAAAAAAATTTTAATAAAAATGAAATTAAATTTGTTTCTTATTCTAATAAAATAAAACCAGAAATAGAGAAAATTCATAAAGAATTAAATGTTAAAAAATATGTAAGAATGAAAAGTTCTTTAAAATTTTGTGTGATAGCTGCTGGTGAATTTGATGGGTATGTTGCAGAGCCTAGAGCTTGTGAGTGGGATATAGCAGCAGGTCACGCAATTCTAAAGCATACAGGGGGAAACGTTACTGATTTTAATGGTAATGAGATTTTGTATGGTAAAGAAGATTTTAAAAATCCAAGTTTAATTTTAAAAAGTAAAGGAATTTTATAATGGATGATCAATTAAGAATTATACTTATCATTTTAGTATCAGTCTCAATTTTCGGATTATTAGTATTTGTTTTTGTCAAAAATTATATTAAAAATAAAATTGACAACTTGGTAAAAATCGAAAAAAATAAAAAGTTAAAGTAATTTTGTAATTTTTAGATAATCTTCTTTTTTTAAGTCCATCACCTTTTTTGAAGTTTCAAAATCAAAGCCATTCCTTGCTAATAAAGAAATATCTTTTTTATAAAATAAAGGTCTATTATCATCTATTCTAGCTGGTCCTATTCTTTTTTTTTTACAAACTTTGATTGCTGAAAAAAAATCTTGATCTGAATTCTCATCTTGAATTTTATTTACTGTTTCTTTAATAAAATTATCTTCTATACCTTTGCCTATTAAATAACTTCTTATTTTATTTAATGAATTTCCTCGTCGAATCATACTCTTAGCTTTAGTTTCAGAATAAAATTTGTCATTAATAAATCTGTTCTTTTCTAAATCCGACAAAACGATATCGATTAAATTATTAACATCTTGTTTTTTTACGTTCGGTACAGAAATCTTTAAATATTTCTTTAATAAGTATGTTTTAAGCTGCTGTTTTGATGGTGCATATTTTTCAACATAAGCGAATGCAAAATTTCTCATTTCCTCAACAGTTACCTGAAGAGTTTTTTTTTTATTTCTTATGGGAATCATCAAAAGATTTAATATAATATAATTGTAAATGATCGAACAAATTTATACTTATTTTACAGTTGAAATGCTTTATTATTGGGTAAATTTAGGAGTTTTGCCCTTTTGGTTAGTGTTAATTTTTTTTCCTCAATCTTATTTTTGTAGGTATTTTGTAACCTCAATTTTTCCAATTTTTATTTTAACTGGAGTTTATATTTTTATTCTATATAAAGCTTATTTAAATACTTATCCTTTTAATAATAATTTTAGTCTTTATCTAAGTATAGATAATATATCCGACTTATTTTCTGATAAAACTTTTCTCATGATGTTTTGGACACATTTTATTTGTATCAATCTCTTTACAGGTGGTTGGATTGTTAAAGACTCACAGAAATTTTCTATTAATAAAATATTGATGATTTTTCCTCTATTAACTACATATTTAATAGGGCCATTAGGTTTATTTATTTATTGGTTGATTAGAATATTTCACGCAAAAAGCATCAGTTTATATGACTAAAAATTTGGATTTTTATTTTGATTTTATAAGTCCATATTCTTATTTAGCTTATAAGAGATTAAGTTCATTAAATAAAGATAACATACTTAATATTAATTATAAGCCTATATTGCTTGGAGGTCTACATAACCTTGGAAAGATAACTCCACCTGCTTTTAATGAACGCAAACTAAAAAATATGAAAAGTGATTGTGAATTAATTGCTGTTAAAAATAATATTGAATTCAAATGGAATTTAAAATTTCCAATAAATTCTTTATATCTAATGAGGGGATATCTTGTTGTTGATAAAGATCTTAAAAAAAAATTCTTTGAAAATTGTTTTGATGCTTATTGGAAAGATAATTTAGATATTTCTGATAAGGAAATTGTTGACAATATAATTAAAAAATCAGACTTAAATAAAAAAAAATTTCTAGATGATATTGAAAAAAATGATATTAAAGAAATGCTAAAAAACCTAACCAGTAATGCCTTTGAAAAAGATATTTTTGGTGCACCAACATTTGTTGTTAATAACAAAATTTTTTGGGGACAAGATCGTCTTGATTATGCTTTAGATGAATACAATTCTTAAACAATTTTAAATTTACTTTGCTTGATTGCACCAAAACCACCGTCTATATGAGAAACTTTTTTAAAACCCATATCTTTTAATGATTTTGCTGCTAATGCAGATCTTAAACCCCCAGCACAAAATAAAACCATTTCTTTATTTAAATCTAGTTTTCCTTTTTTAAAATATATGCTGTCAGGATCTAACCAGAATTCAAGCATACCCCTTGGGATATGATTGGCATTTTCTACCCTACCCTCTTTTTCAAGTTCTCTAATATCCCTAATATCAATTAAATTACATTGGTTATTGTTTGACATTTCATGAGCTTCATCAGTTGAAATAGTTTTTATCTCTTTAAGTGCTTCAGATACAAGAGTTTGAGATGATTTAATTGTCATAATCAGATAAATATCTATACCATATATTTTATATTTATGAAAAAAATTTTTATAAAACTTGCAAGATTGTTAGGTTACGAAATTATTGATCAAAATAATTTTGTATCACCTTCATTAGAAAAAGAACTTAATGATCAACTTTCAGTTATTAATCAAAAATCGATAATATTACCTCTAGGAAATGTTAAAATTACAAAAAAAGTTAAGTCGTTATTAATTGTGTTACGTATGAATACAGTGATAGAAATATGGGATCAAAAAAAGAAAAGATTGTTTGAGCAACCAAAAATTGAGTACTCAATAAGATCTATTAATTCATTAATCAAAGCAATAACCGTTTGTCGCAATAAATATCCTGTTATAAAAATCAAGACAATTATTGTTGATGATCAATCAAAAAAAGATAACTTAGATAAAATTAGAAAATTAATTCAAGATCAAAATATTGAAATTATTCCATTAGACCATGAAAAATATAAATCCATAATTAAAAAACAGGAAAAAACAGAGACTTTTTCTAACTTAGCGAGCTTACTCCAGAGTTTTGAAATTGGTAAAAACCAAAGTGATGATCTAATTTTTTTTATCGAGGATGATTATATTCACTCTGAAACAATGCTAGATGAAATGATTTCGTCATATGAAAGAATAGCCTCACAAGTAAAAAAAGACATAATTATGTGCCCGGCAGACTATCCTTATCTTTATATGAATGATGAAAAAACAAATATTTTGATTGGTAGCAATAGACATTGGAGAACAATTAATAAGACCCTATGTACATTTATGTTAAGTAAAAATTTACTGAATAAATATTGGGAAAATTTTTACAAAACTTGCTTAGATCGCCATGATCCTTTTGAAAAATATATTAACGAAATTTATGAAAATGAGGTTTGTATTTCACCAATCAAAAGTCTATCTCTTCATTTAACCAACGTTAATTCAAGTTACGGCTTATCTCCTTTCTTGGACTATAAAAAATTATGGGAGGACAACAAATAAAAAGCCCCCTTAGGGGAGGGGGCTTTTTTTAACTAACTAACTAGAGAGAGATTTAAGGGGTTCTCCGATGAGTTATCGCGGAGATACAGAGAGCGAAGAACCCCGTAATTGTTATTGTTAACAATTAGTCACGAATTGAGTAAGCTATAACTCCAGTCTCTGATACATCAGTTCCTTTCAGTTCAGCTTCTTTACTCAATCTGATACCCATTGTAGCTTTCATTATCGACCAGACTATAAACGCGACAACAAATACAAATGCATTTATTGAAATTACACCTAGTAACTGAGTGCCAAAATTTGCACCCGAGTTTGTAGCAGGAACTATTAAAGTTCCCCAAATACCTGCAAACATGTGTGCAGGAATTGCTCCAACTACGTCGTCGATTTTCATAGCAAACAACATCTTAGTACCATAAACAACTATTATACCACCTACTGCACCAATTAAAATTGAAGCAAAAGGTGAAGGCATTAATGGTTCTGCAGTAATAGCAACTAAGCCACCAATACATCCATTAAGCATCTGCACTACATCTGTTTTACCAGATAACCTCGTTACAGTTGCAGCGGCCATTACACCACCTGCACCAGCTAATAATGTGTTTATAAATATTTTTGATACAGCTATTGCATCATTTGCAGTTCCCATTGCTAATTGTGAACCACCATTAAATCCAAACCAACCTAACCATAGGATGAATACACCTAGTGTAACTAATGGAATTGACGATGCTGCAAAAGGTTTAAGTGGTGCCGGAGCTCCAGATTTAGTAAATCTACCTAATCTAGGCCCTATAATTATTGCACCAGCTAAAGCAGCTGCTCCACCGGTTGAGTGAACTAATGTTGAACCAGCAAAATCAGAAAAACCAGCCTTAGCTAACCAGCCGCCTCCCCATTGCCAACCCATTACAATCGGATAAATAACACCAGCTAAAATTGCTGCAAATAAAAAGAATGGCCATAATTTAATTCTTTCAGCCATTGTTCCAGAAACAATTGATACTGTTGTTACACAAAATACCATTTGGAAATACCAATCTGATCCATCTGCATAACCAGTATCGATCTTACTACCGTCGCTCCATGGGATAAATTTTCCAATGTATCCTCCTTCTGGGATACCATATGCTAGGTTGTATCCAACTAACCAGAACATTATTGCTCCAATGGATACTAAACCTATATTTTTTGCGCAGATTACAGATACACTTTTCGATGTAACCATACCTGACTCTAACATTGCAAATCCACAAGCCATAAAAAAGACCAGGAATCCACACATTAAAAATAGTAGAGTATTAAAAATAAACCCTACTTCTGCAGAAACAGTTGTATCTGCATATCCTGCACTACTCATGTTTAATAAAAAAATTAAACTAATAAGTGGCACACTTATTTTATTTAAAAATTTAGTCATTAAGACCTCCCTGTTAAAAAATGGTTTATATTTTAATAGTTACTTAAAACTAACGCTGATTAGGAAAATTGGATATGCAGATTCTGCATATAGAAACAGCCCCAACGAGAAAAATTGTTGAGGCTGTTAGATATAATTATTTATTAAACACCTCTTTTAGGGCTTTTGCAGGCAAGAATTTTACCTTTTGAGATGCCGCGATTTGTATTTGCTCACCTGTTCTAGGGTTTCTACCTACTCTTGCTTTTCTTTTAGCTACTTTATAAGTACCAAATCCAGCAATTTTTACAGGATCATCACCTTTTAAAGCATCTAAAATAGTGTTGGTAATTGTGTCAAAAGTTCTTTCAGCATCAGCTTTACTTAAATTTAATGCTCCTGAAAGCTTGACTATTAGTTGTTTTTTATTCATTTTAGCTCCGGTTAATGGTTATTTCTATTCTTATCAAAAGTGTTGATAAATCAAGCTTTTTTTTAGTGTTATTTTTAAAATTATACACAATATATAGTAAAATACTTAAAAAATGTTGATTTTATTGAGTTTTTTATCAATCAATGAAAATAATTTATCTCAACAAACCTATGTCTTTTAGGTCATTAAATGTTGTAAAAAACATTAATGATAGCAATAAAAACAGACCGATTCGAAAAAAACCCTCCTGAGTTTTTTGTGATAAAGGGCGGCCTAAAATCTTTTCAAAAGCGTATAACATCAAATGACCACCATCCAGCATTGGTATTGGAAATAAATTTACCAAGCCAAGACTTATGGAAATATATGCCATCATACTTATAAATGCCAAGATTCCGAATTCAGCAACCTGACCAGAAATTTTAGCTATTCTAATTGGTCCACCTAGTTGCGAAGTATCAGCTTTACCCATAATCATTCCAGCAACATATTTTAAAGATGAAATGCTTACGTAATACACTTCATTTACAGCGTGATATACAGCCTGGGCTGGGCCTAACTTTACGTGATTTATTTCATTATTATAAGCACCAAGCTTTATTCCAACTATCCGTTTATTGATTTTATTTCCAAGATTATCCTCACTTAAAATCACTTTTGGTTTAATTTTAAGCAATAATTCGTCATAAGATCGCTTTACCTTAAAATCTATGACATCTGCAGTGGACATTGTAATAAATTTAGAAACATCCATAATGCTTTCAACTTTATTACCATCTATCTCTAAAATGATATCACTTTGCTTTAATCCACCTACCATTGCTGGACTATCTTTTTGAACTTCGTTGATTACCGCCGGAGTAAAATCTTTTCCTACAAAAGTGTAAATTGAAAAAAAAATAACTAAAGCTAGTAAAAAATTAGCTAATGGTCCGCCGAAAACAATTAATGCTCTTTGATACAATGGTTTTAGAACAAATAACTTTTGGCGGTCATTTTCATTATATTTTTCAAGAATTTTTTCCTGATCAGCTTGAGAAAAAACATTTCTATCTCCAAAAAATTTTACATAACCGCCTAGAGGTATCCAACAAACCTTCCATCTTGTGCCAGATTTATCTTTCCAGCCGAATATTTCTTTTCCAAAGCCAATTGAAAAATCTGTTACCCCTACTCCATATTTTTTTGCAAAATAATAATGTCCGTATTCATGAATAAAAACAACAACTAAAATTAAAAATAAAAAAGGTAAGATATAACTAAGCATAATTTTTTCTAATTAAATTTATAAACATAGTAAATTAAAAATATAATAATGCAAAAATGACTCCTAAAATTAATATTGATAATATTAAAATTATATAATTGATTTTTATATTAAATTTTTTATAAATTGTTTCGTTTATTTTTTCCCAAAATAAAACAACAAGGAAAATAACTACTGCTGGAACAATAAACTTAACCATTGTTATTTACTTTTATCTCCAACATAGACAGAGACACCCCTTGAATTAATATCAACATCAAATTTTTTATGTAAAGGAGGAAAGGCTCTTTGGGAACAGTCTAATCTATCGCATGTTCTGCACGATACTCCAATTGGTATTTCACTTGATTTATCGTTAATATTCACATTTTCTGTATAAACAAAATCTTTAGCATACTTTGCTTCACATCCAAGACCAATAGACAAAATGCTTTTTGATTGTCCAAATCTGCCAATGCCTTTTTCAACTGTTCTCGCAATACAAACATATTTTTCACCGTTTGTCATTTTACTAACTGCAGCCTGAATAACTCCAGGTCTTGTAAATGCTGAATAAACATTCCATCTTGGACACGCTCCTCCATATCTCGGGATTTCTATACCTGATAATGAAAATCTTTTTGAAATATTTCCTGCCATGTCTACTCTTAAAAAGTGAAATGGAATACCTGGTAATTTTGGATCCTGTAAACACGTTACCCTGTGAGCCACTTGCTCAAAGGAAGTTGCAAAAGTATTTTGTAATAGCTCTAGATCATATTTAAGTTTTTTACATTCTGAGTGAAAAGGCTTGTAAGGCATAAGTATTGCAGCTCCACAGTAATTAAGTAAAGCAACTTTACTTAATTTTTTCGACTCTTCAGATGGAAAGGTAAATTTAGACAGGTAGTGTTCTATGTCATCATTTGCACCTTCCTGAGCTATTTGGGCCGCAGCATGAAGTTTCTTTGTCTCTAATGAGCTGTAATCACTAAGTAAAAGTTCTCTTTTGTTTTTGTTAAATATTTTGGAAAACAACTTATCTTGATCTGGAATAACATCCTTAACATTAATATTATACTCTGAGTTTAAATATTCGCAGAGTGCTATATATCTAGTTCGATTATTTTTTTGAACTTTTTCAAAGACTTTGTTAGCAAATTCTTCGAGTTTTGGAAAATAATTTTTGTTTTCTTGTAAAAAATCTGAGATTACCTCGCCTGGAAAGGAGTTTTTTCTATTATCAACAATTTTACCAGACATTTTTTCAATTTTATTAACAAGCTCATGATCCTTCTTTTTTAAAATATCGCCTAATCTTACTATTGCCTTGCCAATTTTGGGGTTTGTCCCTACTAAATCTTTTACCTCTGGTCCAAGAATGTCCAAATCTTCAAATAATTCATCATCTAAAATTTCAGATAAGGTATTTTCCAAGTTTAAATCAGTTTTTGATGTTAGTTGCGAAAGCTCAATATTTAATTTTTCACAAATTTTTAACAGAAGGTCGCCATCTATTTTTCTTTTTCCTCCCTCAATTAAATTCAAATAGCTTGGCGATATATTTAACTCATCAGCTAATTTATTAGCTTGAAGACCAAGCTGTCTTCTAAAAGCCTTGATTTTCGGGCCAATTTTTAAATTAATTTGACTCATATTTACCATTTGTAAATTTTGTAAATTTAAATTTACAATATTTTTCCATTATTTACAAGCTTTTTTTACTTTTTTATAGATTTTGTAAATCTTGTAAATTATAAGATTTACATGACTGATAAATTAAAAAATAGTGATAATGAGGCTCAAATCATAAGACATGAAGACCTTGCTAGACATAATAGCAGGGGAATTTACATGAGAGATGATCATTGTGATTGGGGTTCAAGTGGAATGCAAGATCTAGTTGAGACCCTTAACGACTCAAACTAAACTTAATTTTCAACTAAAGTTCATTTCAACTATTAACACTTTAGACTAACACAGGATTATTTAATGAGTGCAGAAAATATATCTTATGATTTAAAAAGATTTGCTGGAATAAAAAGAGATTACACCCCAGAAGAAGTAGAGAGATTAAGAGGGTCAATTAAAATTGAATATTCATTGTGTAAACAACAATCAAAAAAATTATGGAAACTACTTAATACAGAAAATTATGTTAACACTTTAGGATCTTTATCAGGAAACCATGCTGTTCAACATGCTAAAGCAGGTTTAAAGGCAATCTACTTAAGTGGATGGCAAGTTGCTGCTGATGCAAACAGTGCTGGAGAAATGTACCCAGATCAATCATTATATCCTTATGATAGTGCTCCTAAATTAGTAGAGTCAATGAATAATGCATTAATTCGAGCTGATCAAATTCAACATATGGAACTTTTAGATGGAGACATGAAAAAAGAAAAAAGAATAGATTACATGCTTCCAATTATAGCTGATGGTGAAGCAGGTTTTGGAGGACCTTTAAATGTATTTGAATTAGCAAAAAAATTTATTAAAGCTGGAGCTGCAGGTGTTCACTTTGAAGATCAATTAGCAAGTGAAAAAAAATGTGGTCATATGGGTGGAAAAGTACTTGTGCCAACAAGCACTATGATTAAAAATTTAAAAGCTGCTAGATTAGCTGCAGATATTGCAGATGTTCCACTTATTATATTAGCAAGAACAGATGCTAATGCAGCAAAACTTATTACTAATGACCATGATGATAATGATAAACCTTTTATGACAGGTGAAAGATCGCCAGAGGGATTTTATTATGTTAAAGCCGGAATTGAACAGGCAATCTCTCGTGGATTAGCTTATGCGCCCTATTCAGATTTAATCTGGTGTGAAACTGCTACCCCAAATTTACAAGAAGCAAAGAAATTTGCGGATGCCATACATGAAAAGTTTCCTGGTAAACTTTTAGCATATAATTGTTCACCGTCATTCAATTGGAAAAAGCACTTGTCAGATTCAGAAATTGCTTCTTTTCAAAAAGAAATTAGTGCTATGGGTTATAAATTTCAATTTATTACTCTCGCTGGATTTCACACTCAAAATATTGCAATTTTTGAGCTTGCAGAAAAATATAAAAAAGAAGGTATGTCTGCTTATTCAAAAATTCAAGAACAAGAATTTGCTCGTGAAAAAGATGGTTACACAAGTGTCAAACATCAAAGAGAAGTTGGTACTTCTTATTTTGATGCTGTTTCTAATACGATTACCAGTGGAAAGAGTTCGACTACTGCAATGACCGGTTCAACTGAGTCTGAACAATTTTAAAACAATCTTATTCGTCAAAAAAAATGTTTTAAGGCCCTTTTTACGGGGCCCTTTTTAAAATTTATTTTTTAAGTTTTTTTATTAAGTAAATTAACTAAATGCCTCTACCCATGTTCCTTGGGTCGAAGCTTTAGAATACTCAGTTGCACGACCTTCAAAGAAATTCATGTGCTCAACTGCATTTAACATAGTATCAAGCCATCCAAGAGGATTTTTCTGTACGTCATAAATTGGTTCTAAACCTAATTGGACCAATCTTCTGTTGCCAATAAATCTTATATAATCTTTAACTTCTTGCGCCGTTAGACCTTCCATAGGACCCATTTCAAAAGCTAAATCTATAAAAGCATCTTCATGTTCAATGATGGTTCTGCAAGCTTCATAAAGTTCTTTTTTTAATTTAGGAGTCCAAATCTCTGGATTTTCTTTTATAAATTCTTTAAAAATTCTTATCATTGAGTTACAGTGAAGAGTTTCATCTCTCACAGACCAAGTAACTATCTGACCCATGCCTTTCATCTTATTGTGTCTTGGGAAATTTAAAAGAATTGCAAAACTCGCAAATAATTGCAAGCCCTCAGTAAATGCACTAAACACTGCAACTGTTTTTGCAATATCTTCCTTAGAGTTTACATTAAAGCCCTGCATATAGTCGTATTTATCTTTCATTTCTTTATATTTCATAAAAGCTGAATACTCTGACTCGGGCATACCGATTGTATCTAACAGATGAGAGTAAGCAGCCACATGAACTGTTTCCATCGCAGCAAAAGCTGTCATCATCATGAGAACTTCTGTAGGTTTAAATACAGTTGTGTAATGTCTTAGATAGCAATTATTAACTTCTACATCAGCTTGAGTAAAAAATCTGAAAATTTGAGTTAATAGATTTTTTTCTGGTTGTGATAAATTTTTTTGCCAGTCTCTTACGTCATCACCAAGAGGTACTTCCTCTGGTAACCAATGAATTCTTTGTTGAGTTAACCAGGCATCATAACACCATGGATATCTAAATGGTTTGTACACTGGATTCTCAACTAGTAATCCCATTTTCTTTGGTTGAATTATCTCTTTCTTTTTATCTCCTATTTTTTCTACTACTGACATGATAGACACTCCTCATATTCTGGTTGTTCTTTGGTTTGTTGATTTTTTGATTTATATACATTAGCTGTTATGTCAGTCGATTGAGCGTTATTGACATTTTCAGCTCTTTGAATTGATTTTGATCTACAATAATAAAGACTTTTTAGACCTTTTTTCCATGCATCAAAATGAATCCTATGTAATTCTTTTTTGTGAACGTCTGCTGGTAAAAACAAATTAACTGATTGTGCTTGTGAAATAAAGGGCGTTCTATCTCCACTTAATTCAATTATCCATTTTTGGTTTAATTCAAAAGCAGTCTTGAATACATCCTTCTCTAGGTCTGATAAAAAATCTAAGTGTGAAACCGAACCCTGATTAGTTGTGATTGTAGACCAAGTCTCATCATCATTTTTATTATGACTTTCTAAGATTTCTTCTAAATATCTATTTCTAACATTAAAAGATCCAGACAAAGTTTTGTGAGTATAACTATTAGCTGCAACTGGCTCAACTCCTGGTGAAGCACCTCCACAAATAATTGAGATAGAAGCGGTTGGAGCTATAGCTGTTTTATTTGAAAATCTTTCTTTATATCCATACTCGGCTGCATCAGGACATGCACCTCTTTCTTCAGCTAGATCTTTTGATGCTTGATTAACTTTTTCGTGGATATTTTTAAATATTTTTTTATTCCAAGCTTTCGCCATCACCGACTCTAGAGGGATTCTGTTTTTTTGTAAAAATGAATGGAAGCCCATTACTCCCAAACCAACACTTCTTTCTCTTTCAGCGGAATATTTTGCATCTTTAAATTGATCAGGAGCTTTATTAATGAAATCAGACAGAACATTATCTAAAAATCTCATGACATCATCAATCATTTTTGGATCATCTTTCCATTCATCATATTTTTCTAAGTTTAAAGATGATAAACAACAAACAGCAGTTCTATCTCTGCCATCTTTGTCAATTCCTGTTGGTAAAGTTATTTCACTACACAAATTAGAAGTTTTTACAGTTAAATTTGCCAACTTATGATGTTGAGGTATTTGTCTGTTAACAGTGTCTATATAAATTATGTAAGGTTCACCTGTTTCAATTCTTGCAGTTAATAGTCTTATCCATAAATTTCTTGCAGATATAGTTTGTTGAATAGATCCGTCAGCAGGACTTTTTAGTGCCCATTGATCATCATTTTCAACTGCTCTCATAAACGCATCTGAAACTAAAACACCGTGATGTAGATTAAGAGCTTTTCTATTTGGGTCACCGCCTGTTGGTCTTCTCATTTCCATAAACTCTTCAATTTCAGGATGATCGACTGGCAAGTAGCAAGCTGCAGAGCCTCTTCTTAATGAACCCTGACTGATTGCCATTGTTAAAGAGTCCATTACTTTTATGAATGGAATAATCCCTGAGGTTTTTCCTACTTTACCAATTTTCTCACCAATGGATCTCAAATTTCCCCAATAGCTACCTATACCTCCTCCTTTAGCTGCTAGCCAAACATTTTCACTCCATAAATCTAAAATTCCTCCAAGACTGTCTGATGCCTCATTCAAAAAACATGAAATTGGTAAACCTCTTTTTGTTCCACCATTAGATAATACAGGGGTTGCAGGCATGAACCAAAGGTTACTTATATAATTATAAATTCTCTGAGCATGTAAATTATCATCAGAATAAGTGCTTGCCACTCTTGCAAACAAATCTTGAAAAGACTCGTTGTGACCAAGATATCTATCTTTTAAAGTTGCTTTACCAAAATCTGTTAGGTTTTTGTCTTTTGACCGGTCTATTTTGATAATTATACCTTTATTATTCTGATACAATTCTGTTTCATTGTTTAATGAAAATAGATCAGGTCTTTTATCTTTAGGGGTGTCTTTTATCTCAGGGCTATATTCAGAGACAGCTTTCTTTAATGCTTGTGATAGTATTTTATTCATAAAATATTATTATAAATTGTTATTTTGGCTAAAACAACTAGATGTTGTATGCACAAATTATTAATATACTATATAATCAGTAAATCAATAGAACATTTATAGAACATAGAAAAAAAAAATCAACAATTAAATTACATAAAATTAACAAATAAAGTAAGTCAATATTAAAATTAAAGCCCTAAACGACTAATAGGTGATAAATAAAATAATATATGAAGATTTTTGATTGCACTACATTCTATTCTGAGCATTTAATGATGGATTTGAGGTTCAATATATTAAACGATTATGTTGAGAAATTCATTGTTTGTGAATCAACTATTTCCCATAGTGGTAAAAAGAAAAAACTTAATTTTGATATAAACAACTATCCTAAATTTAAAGATAAAATTTCTTATATAATCATAGATGAAGAACCTGAGGATATAATAGGATTAAAAAATGGTTTAGCCAAACCGCATGAAAAAAGATCAGATAGCTTAAAAAGAATAAATCTTTCATATGACTATATGATCAAAGCAATAGATAAAGCCTCTGATAATGACCTAATAATACTAAGTGATAATGATGAAATACCAAATCTAAAATCAAAACAATTCAAAAATTCGAACAAAAATATAATAATTTTTAAACAATTATTCTTTTATTATAAGTTAAATTTATTATATGATTTAATCCCATGGTATGGCTCTAAAGCGGCAAAAAAAAAGAACCTAGTTTCTATGTCGTGGCTTAGGAATTTAAAAAATAAGAAGTATCCTTTTTGGAGAATTGATACACTTTTTTCGAATACAAGATATATAAATTTAGAAATAATAAACGATGGGGGTTGGCACTTTACAAATATAATGACTGCTGAGAAACTCTATGAAAAATTGACTAATTTTGGACATCATGATGAATTTGAGTTGAGCGGTATGACCGTTAATGATCTTCAAAAAAAAATTGATAATAAAGAAGTTTTTTTTAATCACTTTGTTGATAAGGAAAAATATAAAGAAAGATGGAATTTTAATTATAAATTAAAAAAGATTGATAATCATCATTTACCAGATTATTTAAATTCTGCTGATAACCAGGTAAAATTTAAAGAATGGTTTGACTAAAACGAATACTGACAACTAAAATATATGAATGATAAAGTTTTAATAGATAAATTTGGTTTTCGAGAATATGATGCTAGGTGGATATATAAAAAAGATATCAACAAAGCTGGTATTAAAAATTTAGGAAAAGGTTTAGGATCCCAAATCATTAAACACACGAAAAAAAATAATCCAAGAATTGTCGTTGGTCATGATTATAGATCTTACAGTGAAGAAATTAAAACTGCTCTCAAAGAGGGTTTAAAATCAACAGGCTGCAACGTGGAAGATGTTGGATTATCATTATCTCCAATGGTTTATTTTGCACAATTTGAATTAAATACTGATGCGGTTGCGATGGTAACGGCTAGTCATAATGAAAATGGTTGGACAGGTGTAAAAATGGGAATTCAAAAAGGATTAACACATGCACCAGATGAAATGAAGGAATTAAAAGAAATTACTCTAAATGAAAAATTCCTAAGTGGAATTGGAAACGAAAAACAAATTAAAAATTTTGATAAAATCTATAAACAAGATTTAATTGAAAAGAATCAGATACGAAAAAAAATCAAGACTGTTGTTGCGTGTGGAAATGGTACAGCTGGAGTTTTTGCTCCTGATATTTTAAGAGGGATCGGTTGTGAAGTAATAGAACTTGATTGTGAATTAGATTGGACTTTTCCAAAATACAATCCAAATCCAGAAGATTTAGAAATGTTACATGCTATAGCAAAAGCAGTAAAAGATAATAATGCTGATATTGGATTTGGTTTTGATGGAGATGGTGATAGAGTTGGGGTAATTGATGATCAAGGAAACGAGATTTTTTCAGATAAAATAGGGTTATTAATTGCAAGAAATTTAGCACCAAACCATAAAAATTCTAAATTTGTAGTTGATGTAAAATCAACTGGTCTTTATTCAACGGATGAAGTTTTGAAGAATAATAATTGTGAGACAATATATTGGAAAACAGGACATTCACACATCAAAAGAAAAGTAAATCATGAAAAGGCGCTTGCTGGATTTGAAAAAAGCGGTCATTTCTTTTTTAATAAGCCCTTAGGATATGGGTATGATGATGGGATAAATTCTGCGATCCAGGTTTGTCATTTATTAAATAATCAAAATAAAAAGATGAATGAAATTATAAGTGAATTACCAAAAACTTACCAAACACCAACAATGGCTCCTTTCTGTAAAGATGAAGAAAAATATAAAGTTGTTGAGGATCTTGTGAGAGAAGTCCAGAAAATTAAAGAGGATAAAATTCTTATTGATAGTCAAGAAATTAATGAAGTATTAACAGTTAATGGAGTAAGGTTTTCTTTCTCAGATGGCTCATGGGGTTTAATTAGAGCCTCTTCAAACAAACCTTCATTGGTCGTCGTTGCTGAAAGTCCTACATCAGATGAAAGAAAGAAAAAAATATTTGATTTCATTGATGGATTACTTCAAAAGACTGGTAAAATTGGTGAATACGACCAAAAAATTTAGTTTTTACGTTAAACAGATTTGTTTAATTTTTGTATCAAGTGTGAAATTTTCTTTAGGATTTCAAAAACCTTACAATATTTAAGGCTCAAAACAATTTCATATCTTTAAAGTAAGTTTAATAAACTTTAAATACAACTAATAAGTGTTAAAAAAAATTTTGAGAATCAATTAAAAAATCAATTGAGGTGATGGAGGGAGACTGAAGTCACCTCTTTTTTTTGGAATTGAGATTTAATTAATCAAGAAATCTTTCAATGGCTGATAAAAAAATTAGATCAGTAGCAAAAACTTTTTCGTGGAGATTTTTAATCTTTGTTTATTGGATGATATTTGGCTATATTTTTACTGGTTCAATAAAAGTTGCTGGAGTCCTTGGGATTGGATCAATAATTCCTTTATTTTTTTATTATTTTCACGAAAGAATTTGGAATAAAATAAAATGGGGCACAGATTTAAATAAAGAAAAAAATTTATAACTTTTTCTTCAATTTTTCTGAAATAATTATCTTTTTATTGTTTATGTAATCCTCATGATTTTTTTCTATGTTTTTAAGCTCATAAAGATAATTGACCATAACTCCAAATGATCTATTAAAACCTACGTCCGATACATTTGCGTTAATAACTATATCCTCTATTATAGCTCCATTACCTAAATGAAATCTACAAACATCATTTATCGGAAGATTTTTCTTATTTTTTTCATTTATTAAATAATGAGCTACTAATTTTATTATAACATCTTTATTATCTATAATTCTTTTATCACCAATTTTTAAATCAGATGATCTTAAGAAAATTACATTTTCAAAAAATTTTTGACCGACGATATTTTTAATTTTATTATCCTCTAAATAAGAAAACCAATTCCTAAATCCAATTATTGGTGAAAGAGTGCCGAAATTTTTAATATTTGGCAATTCTTCCTGAATTTCAAAAACAACTCTTTTGATTAAAAAGTTTCCAAGAGTTACTCTTTCAAGACCTTGTTGACAATTGCTTATTGAATAAAAAGTTGCTGTGTCATATTTTTTTTCTCCCTCTGTTCTTGGTTTCATTATTTCTTGAATAGATTTACCTAACCCATTAGTTAAAGCTACTTGTACAAAAATTATTGGCTCATCCTCTAGTGCTGGATGAAAATAAGAAAAAAATCTCCTATCTTCACCCAGTCTTCGTTTAAGCTCGTCCATATTCTTTATTTCATGAACTCTTTCATATTTCATAATTTTTTCTAAAACTGCGGCTTTAGTATTCCATGTCACTTTATGCAGCTTAAGGAAGCCTGGGTTAAACCAGGATTTAAATAATTCGCGCAAATCATCATCAAGAGGTTTTAACTCTTGATTGTCTTTTAAAATTTTTAACAAATCTTCTCTTAAAGTAACAATTGTTGAAATCCCGTTAGGTGACATATTCATTCTTCTAAAAAGTTCTCTTCTTCTACCCTCAGTAACTACAAATAAATTAAAAAGATTCTTGTCGTCTTGTTTTTCTTTATATGCATTTATAGCTTCATTTACCTTGGTATGATTAGGTTTATATTTTTCATTTATCTTTTTAAAAAATAATAATTTATTTTCTGGGGTTAACGTATGGTATAAATCAGTAATATCTCTTGCTACAGTAATACCAAATGCAGCACCTTTATTCGAAATTAAATCATCACACAGTGAAATGATTGAGTCTAAATTATTTTTTTTTACTACACTTTTTTTGAATAACTTTTGACCTGCATCGGCGATTGATGAAATTATCTCTTTTAAATTAAACATGATATACTCAAATGTATCATTGTCTTGTCTCTTTAGTTTATTGTTAAATATTCCACGAATGATCTAATAGAGACAATAATTAAAAATGTTCCAAAGATTTTACTTAACAAAGTTTTATTGATTTTATACACTGCTTTTGCTCCAATTCTAGCCATAATCATCGTCACAGGAACAAATACAATAAAACCTAATATGTTTATATATCCTAAACTAAATGGCGATTTAACGTTATCAATTATATTTCCACCTATCATCATTGTGATAGTCCCACTTAAAGCAATCAGAAAACCAACCGCTGCAGCTGTGCCTATAGATTTTCTTATATCATAACCGAAAGTTCTCATAAACGGTACCATCAAAGATCCTCCCCCAATTCCAAGCGGAACAGATATGAAGCCAATAATTACACCTGATATGTTTTTTACAAAATTTGAAATCTTTTTTGGATTTTGCATGAGTTTTTCTCTAACAAAAATAAAAAATAATCCAACAATAAACGCAAATATTGAGAAAAATAAAACTAAGGTAGGAGTTTTTAAATTTACAGCTAAAAATGTTCCACTGATAACACCTAAAAGAATAAAAATTCCAAATGATTTTACCATTTTAAAATCAACTGCATTATACTCCATATGAGTTCTTGTAGATATTATAGATGTTGGGATAATTATTGCTAAAGATGTTCCAACAGATAAATGCATTCTAGTAACAATATCAAAATCTAAAACTGTGAAAGCATAGTATAAAGCTGGAACCATAATGATACCACCACCAACACCTAACAAACCTGCCATAAATCCTGCAACTGCTGCGGCCGCAGCTAAGACTAACAAAAGATTTAGTAATTCTCCTGAATTAACAACTTCCATTATGGGCTCATTTGATTGGCTTTTTCATTATTCTGAACAATAGTCATAATATGCTTAGCTTTCTGAAAATCAGAGTCTCTTGCCATCATATTATCACTTAAATATCTTTTCCATTTTTTTGAACCAATTTGTCCATGATATAAACCCACAGTATGTCTCATAATATGATTCACTTTTGTTCCTAATTTTACTTCCTTATCAACATACTCTAAAAGTTTTTCTACGACTTGTTCTCTTGTGGGATTTTTTTTTGTTTTAAAAATTTCTTTTTCAATTTCTATTAAAGAATAAGGATTTTGATAAATTGATCTTCCAATCATTACGCCATCACAATATTTTAAATGACTCTTAATCTCCTCAATTTTCGTAATTCCACCATTTATGATGATTTCTAAGTTAGAATTTTCTTTTTTAATATCATAAACCATTTTGTAATTTAATTTGGGAATACTCAAATTTTGCTTTGGCGATAAACCAGTTAATATTGCTTTTCTAGCATGCAAAATGAAAGTTTTTGCACCAGCATCTCTCATCTTATGAATAAAATTGTTCAAATAATCAAGCTCTTCGGTATTGTCGAAACCAATTCGAGTTTTGGCTGTAACCGGGATTTTACATGCATTAACCATTGAATTGATACATTCAGCAACTAAATCTGGTTCCTTCATTAAACATGCTCCAAACTTATTTTTTTGAACTTTTTTACTAGGGCAACCAAGATTAATATTTATTTCGTCATAGCCCATATCCTCTGCTATTTTAGCCACTTCCGCCAATTCTTCCTCATTTGATCCACCCACTTGTAACGCCAAAGGTTTTTCCTCAGGACTATAAGATAAAATTTTTGTTCTATCTCCATGAATTGCTGATTTTGTAGCAACCATCTCCGTATAAAGCATTACATTTTTGCTCATCAGTCTTAAAAAGAAACGATCGTGTCTGTCAGTGCAATCCATCATTGGAGCAACAGATATTTTTCTATTTATTTTTTTTTTAAAATCCAAGATCTTTACCCATTATTTTATCAGGCAACCATGTAACAATCTCAGGAAAAATACATAGGATTACTATGGCTAAAGCCATAATTATCATAAATGGTATAGATCCTTTTAAAATTTCTGATAAACTAACATCTGGGGTAATTCCTTTAATAATATAAAGATTTAATCCAACTGGTGGTGTTATTAAACCAATCTCCATATTAATTGTAAATACGATAGCGAACCAGTAAGGATCAAAACCTAATGTGGTTATTACTGGTAATAAAATTGCTGAAGTCATTACAATAACAGCGACTGGAGGTAAAAAGAAACCAGCGATCAAAAGAAAAATATTAATTAAAATAAATACGACCCATTTATTTGAGCTTAATTCAACCATACTTTGTGCCAAAGATTGGGTTACATAAAGCTGCGAGAGAGTAAAAGCAAAAAGATATGATGCAGCAATGATAAACATTATCATCACACTTTCTTTCATCGAAACTTTAACAATGTTCCAAATTTTACTTGGTTGATAAATTTTATATACTACGGCAATTAACACAAAAACTAAGAACGCTCCCACTCCAGATGCCTCAGACGGTGTAGCAACTCCTCCATAAAGCACATATAAAACACCAGCTATAATCGCCAAGAAAGGAAGAATTCTTGGTAATACCTCAAGTTTTTCTTTTAGGGTTGGTCTAACTCTGTTTCTCAAAGCTTTTGCTGCATCTTTATCAATGAAATAACTATGAATAAGTGCCCAAATTGCAAACATTCCTGCCAACATGAAGCCGGGTACAAGACCACATAAAAATAATCTACCAATTGATGTCCCTGTTGCAATTCCATAAACTATTAAAACAATACTTGGAGGAATTAAAACTCCTAAAGTTCCACCAGCTGCAATAGTTCCTGTTGCGATCTGGTCAGAATAACCTCTTTTCCTCATTTCTGGTATTCCCATTGTACCAATTGCTGCACAAGTTGCTGGGCTAGATCCACTTAATGCTGCAAAGATTGAACATGCTCCAATATTTGAAATTACTAATCCACCTGGCACTCTCCAAAGCCATCTATCTAACCCTGTATATAAATCTTTGCCTGCAGGTGAGTTAGCAACAGCCATACCCATTAAAATAAACATTGGTATAGAAAGTAAAACAAATGAGTTTAATCCAGCAAAAAATGTTTCAGCGAATACATCAAGCATTTGAAAACCCTCAAATGTTACTAACAAAGCTATCGAAACAAAACTCAAACCAAAAGCGATTGGAATTCCTGAAAAAAGTACCAATAAAGTAAAAACTGCAACAATTAACGCTATTATAAGTGGATCCATTTATTTAAAATCCTCTTCATCAGTTAATTTTATAATTTCTGCGATATACTGTAATATCATTAATAAAGCCCCTAACATCATTGATGAATATGGTATCCATAGAGGTGGATCCCAAACAGTTCCTGTTGAATAATTTTTAGTAAATGCTTCTTCGAACATCAAGAATCCAAAATAAAATAAAATTAGAAAAAATAATAAACTTATAGAAGATGTAAATATTTTTAATCTAATTATATTTTTTTTTGATAAAAAATCGTAAATCCATTCCATGCTAACATGAGCTTTTTCGCTTAGGACGTATACACTTCCTATAAAAGTTGAAGCAACTAACAACATAGTTACAAGTTCTGTTTGCCATGTAATTGCTCTTTGAAAAAAATATCTTTCAAAAACAAGTTCAACGATTACTAAGATTGATAATAGCAATGCTAATACAGCAAAAGCACCACATGCTTTAGCTATTAGATCACAAAATTGAAGATACTTTTTTTTCATAAAAAAACCCCTATTTAATAAGAATAAATAGGGGTTCTTTATATATTATTTTATTTAACTGCTAAAGCCATTTCCATTAGCTTATCGCCACCTGGAACTTTATCAGCAAATGCCTTATGAGAAGATTTTTTTGCAATCTCTACCCATGCAGCATGGTCTTTTGCATCCATGTATACTAATTTTACACCTGCAGCTTTATAAGCATCTTCAAACTTTTTGTCTAAGTTTTCTACTTGAGCTGTCATGTATTTCTCAGCAACTTTACCAGCTTTCATCAAAGCTTTTTGTTGCTTAGAACTTAAAGCATCATAAGACTTTTTAGACATTAAAATTGGTTCATACATAAACCATAGTCCAAATTTTCCTGGAGGAGTTGCACATGAAACTTGTTCATAAATTTTGTAACTTACAAAACTTCCTGAACTAGTGTTAGCACCCGTAAGTACACCAGTTTGCAAACCAGTGTAAATTTCAGATGATGGCATACTTTGAATACCAGCTCCTGCTGCTTCTAACATTTGGTTAAATGCTTTACCTGCGGCTCTCATAACTTGACCTTTTGCATCGCTAGGATTTTTTATACATTTTGTTTTTGAAGCAAAACCACCTCCTAACCAAGCATCAGATAAAACTACAACACCAGCATCGTTAATGATTTTTTTAATCTCAGTCATCATTGGACCTTTATTAAATCTTAATGCATGATCATGATTTTTCACTGTTCCCGGCATTAAAGTTGCGTCAAATTCTGGATGGAATTTTGATGCATATGCTAATGGGAAAGCTGAAATATCCAACTGACCTGTTGTCATTGGTTTCCATTGCTCTTTTGGTTTATATAATGATTTAGCTGGATAAATTCTGATATCTATTCCAACGTTTGCTTTTTTGACTTCATCAGCAATGATTTGAACCATTTCATGACGTGGGTCAAAAGATCCATCAGCTCTTGGTGTTCCAGGCCACTGGTGACTTGCTTTTAGCGTAACCGCATAAGCAGAACCAATAGTAGTAAATACAAAAACTAATGAAGTAAAATATAAAGATATTCTTTTTAACATTATTTTTTCCCTCTATTGTTATTTTTAATATTTCAATTAAAGTGAACTTATTAATAAGAGTCAAGTCGTCAAAAACTCATGAGATTATTTAATAAAATATGGATGGACCATTAAAAAACCTACTTGTAGTTGATTTAACAAGAGTATTGGTAGGCCCCTACTGTACAATGATATTATCAGATTTGGGGGCAAGAGTAATTAAAGTTGAAGCTCCAGAAATTGGAGATGATTCTAGAAAATTTGGGCCTTTTATCAAAGATTATTCTGCTTATTTCATGTCTTTGAATAGAGGAAAAGAAAGTATCGCTTTAAATTTAAAAAATAATGAAGATAAAAAAATTTTTGATAAAATTTTATCTAAAGCGGATATTTTAGTTGAGAATTTTAAACCAGGAACTTTGGAAAAATGGGGGTACGGCTGGAAAGATGTGTGTAAAAAATATCCTAAACTGATCTATGCATCTGCATCAGGTTTTGGTCAAACAGGTCCATTAAAAGAATTGCCAGCCTACGACATGGTGGTCCAAGGTATGGGTGGATTAATGAGTGTTACCGGTCAACCAGATTCTGAGCCAACAAGAGTTGGTACATCAATTGGAGATATAACTGCTGGACTTTTCACAGCAATTGGAATTAACGCTGCTCTTTATGATAGACAAAAAACGGGTAAAGGAATGTTCATAGATGTTTCAATGCTTGATTGTCAAATTGCTATTTTGGAAAATGCAATAGCTCGTTATCTATCTAAAAATGAAATTCCAAAACCAATGGGATCACGTCATCCATCAATTGCACCGTTTGAAGCCTTTAAGACTCAAGATAGCTATATAATAATTGCAGCTGGAAATGATAAACTTTTTGAAAAACTTTGTAATCTTCTAAAAATCCAAGAATTAATAAATGATCCAAAATTTTCAAACAATTCATCTAGAGCAAAAAATATGGATGAACTTAAAAAAATTTTAGAGGTAAAATTATCAAGTAAAAAAACAAGTGATTGGGTTAATGAAATGGAAAAAGAAAGAATTCCATGTGGACCTATTTTTAATATCAAAGAGGCTGTTGAAAACCCTCAGGTAGAATCTAGAAACATGATTGTTAAAGCGTTTCACAAAGTTGTTGGGGATTTTAAATTAGCAGGTAACCCAATCAAGATGTCTTCTTATAAAGATGAGAAAACAAGGGGCGACATACCTGATCTAGATGAACATCGGCAAAAAATTATAGAAGAGTTTAGTAATTAGTTATTCTAGGAACTTGAAGTATCAGTATCGTCAACTGCTTTGTCTTCGCTTTCAGAAACTTGTTCTAATGATACATCTGCTTGATCTGACCCTGCATCATCAGATAATGTTTCATCTAACACCTCTGGTTTAGCTGTTTCTGATAATTCTGCTAAGTCGTCTTTTGATACTTGGATTTTCTCAGGAGTTTTCCGTGCTCGTTTAGATGGTAAAATCGGAGCACCACTTTTTGAGATTTCACCTTTATATAAATTTTCAAAATCATCACCAATATCCTCGTCATCTTCTGCACCTTCATCAATTTGCTCTACATGTTTACGTAGTTTATATACTGCAGCTTCTGTTAGATCTTGAACTTTAACATTTTCACTAGCTATTTCTCTTAAAGCAATCACAGTATTTTTGTCATTGTCTTTATCAAGAGTTGGCTCAACACCGGAACTTAGTTGTGCAGCTCTTTCCTTTGCAACTAAAACCAATTCATAGGGACTATCAACTTTATCAACACAGTCTTCAACAGTAACTCTAGCCATGCGGAGTATCTACACAGTGATCTTTAAAAAATCAAGGAGAATTTTGTAAATACTTAGGATTCAGCTTATTTCTGACAAAAAACAATAAGACGGCAGATAAAGTAATATAAATAAATGATACTAAAGCAACCTGTTCTATTGAAAATCCTGTATCAATTAAAAGACCAAATAATGCAGTACCAAATGCCGTTGAAAAAACCATTAATGCTGTAGTTAGAGCTTTTATGGAACCAATGTGTCTAACACCATAAATTTCTGCCCATGTAGAGGAACCTAATACGTTTGCAAGTCCATTGGATATCCCTATTAAACCTAAAAATAAAAAAGCTGAAAATGAAATATCAAAATACATTAAGACTATAGTTGAAATTAATAATGGAATATTCATAAAAATAAGTAATTTTCTACTTGTAAATTTATCAATCAAAAATCCTGCAAGAAGTAAAGTTATTACTGATAAAACAGAATAAACCATAAAAGATTGGGCAATTACATAAGTACCCCACCCTTTGGATTCTGTTATGAAAGACTGATAAACAAATACGCCTGTTGCAATCCACGGCATTGCTAACATATTTAAACAAACGATATAAAATCGATAATCTTTTAGAACTTCAATTCTTTTCCATTGTTTTATTTTTTGATTAAATTCTTTTTTGTTTGTTTCCTCTCTAGACTCAAAGTTTAAATTTTTTACTAAAATAAAAGAAGTAATTGGAAGAAATATCAAAACTAAAATTGATATATATATCCAAATATTTTGCCAAGAGGTGGTGGTAAGTAAATATACAATCAAAACAGGTAATATAAATTCAGCACTAGAGAGACCAAACCAGCTAGTACTTAAAGCTTTTCCTCTAGATTTTGTAAAATATCTTGAAATTGTTGTAGTTGCAGTATGAGACATCATGCCTTGACCTGAAAATCTCATGAGAAAAATTGAAATAAACAGAAAAGTTATTGAAGAAATTTTTGAAAAGAAAAAACATGAAAAAGATAAAAGTAATGTAACAAAAAATGCAAATTTAAATATATTGATATCATCTATTTTTTTTCCAATCCAAATTAATAAAAAACTGCTCATTAAAGTTGCAGATGCATAAATTGTTCCAAATTGTCCCTGGGTGATAGATAGTGCTTCTCGTATGCTAGAATTAAAAAGACCAAGAAAAAAACTCTGTCCAAAGCTAGAAAAAAATGTAAATATGAATCCAAATATAATTACTTTTAAACTTAAACTTTTAAACATATTAAAAAATTATGAGTTGTAATGTTGCTTTCATAGGTCTTGGTGTCATGGGTTATCCAATGGCTGGTTATATATCAAAAGGTGGACATAATGTAACTGTTTTTAATAGAACAAAATCTAAAGCTGAAAAATGGATTAAAGATTACAAAGGTAAAATAGCTGTTACTCCAGCTGAAGCTGCAAAAGATGCTGAATATATTTTTACCTGTGTTGGAAATGATAATGATTTAAGAGAGGTAACATTTGGAGACAACGGTGCATTTAAAACAATTAAAAAAGGTTCAGTTTATATTGATAACACCACAGCATCAGCAACAATTGCTAGAGAAATTTATGAATATGCAAAGAAAAATAGTTTTGGTGCGTTAGATGCTCCTGTATCTGGTGGACAAGCTGGTGCAGAGAATGGTGCATTAACAGTTATGATTGGTGGTGATCAAGCTGACTTTGATAAAGCAAAAGATAAAATTTATTGTTACAGCAAAAAAATGAAATTACTCGGTAAAGCGGGTTGTGGACAATTAGCTAAAATGGTTAATCAAATTTGTATTGCAGGATTAGTTCAAGGATTATCTGAGGGAATCAACTTTGGAATGAAAGCTGGATTGAATATGGAAGATGTAATTGAAGTAATTTCAAAAGGTGCAGCACAGTCTTGGCAAATGGAAAACAGGTATAAAACAATGATTGATGATAAATTTGATTTTGGTTTTGCAGTAGACTGGATGAGAAAAGATTTAAAAATTGCAATGGATGAAGCCAAAAATAATGGTTCATTGTTGCCTGTTACAGAACTTGTGGATAAATTTTATGAGGAAGTTCAAGGTTTAGGTGGAAATCGTTGGGATACATCAAGTTTAATTAAAAGATTTAGAAAGTAAAGTATGCAACCAGCATACTATGAAGATTTAGCTGAAATTCAAAATAAGTATTGGTCTATGCTCGATGATGCTGTAACTAACAGGAGTTCTCCTTTTAGAATTCCTGTTTTCATTTGTGCTCATCAAGATGAAGTTGATGGCAGAATTGTTGTTCTTAGAAAATCAGATAGAGCAAATAATTTGTTACAATTTCATACTGATTTAAGATCACCAAAAGTAGATATTCTAAAAAAAAATAATAAAGCTTCACTAGTTTTTTATGATAAAGAAGAAAAGATACAATTGAGAGTAAAAGTTGAATGTGAAGTAAATAATCAAAATTCCACAACAGAGGAATCTTGGAAAAAAACCCAACATATAAGTCGAAGATGTTATTTAACTGATAGTCCCCCTGGGACTACATCGGAAAATCCAACATCTGGAATGATATCTAAATTAGAGGATTTCGATTTCACAATGGAGCAAAGTGAGGAAGGTTATAAAAACTTTACAGTGATTAAATGTAAAATAAAATCTATTGAATGGTTATATCTTACTGCAAAAGGACATCGCAGAGCAAAATTTGACTTAATTACAAAAAAAAATTTTTGGCTAGTTCCTTAAATCAACTTTCGATAGCTGATAATTTTTTCTTTAATTTTGATGGTAAGCTCGTAAACCACTCATTTTCTTTTCCCGATTCCGGTAAAACTGCACCGTACTCGATCATCTGAGATGGAGGTAGGTCATTAATATAAACCCAAACTTGAGTTTCATCTAATTTTGAATTTTTTACTAATATATCCTTTAAATCTGAAATTAATTTGTCTTTCACTGCTTTTGATCTCCCAGCTCTTATTTGACCAAACAAAAAAATCGATGGTTCTTTAACTTTTTTTCCACCCATGAAATGATTATTCTTTTTTGTTTTGTTGAATATCACTTGGGCAAAATATGTATTAGCACCTGTTACAACATTATGAACTTTAGTGATACCTTCAGCTAATTTTTTTTGTTGTTTTGATGAAATACTAAAGTTTGAGCTTGTAACTGTATAAGTTGGCATAAAAATTAAAATATAGATTTAGAATATTTTTTCCAATTATCTTGATAGTGCTTTGTGTTTTCAAATACGGCTTTTTTTTCTTCCTCAGTCACTTCTCTTACTACTTTTCCTGGAGAACCAACAACTAATGAATTATCTGGGATTACTTTATTTTCGGTAATTAAAGCTTTTGCACCAATAATACAATTTTTACCAATTTTTGCATTATTCAGAATTACTGCACCTATGCCAATTAAACTATTGTCTCCTACTGTGCATCCATGAAGCATAACAAGATGTCCAACGGTTACATCTTTTCCAACTTTTAAAGGGCAGCCTGGGTCTGTATGCAAAACACATCCATCTTGTACGTTTGATCCTTCCCCAATATGAATATTTTCAATATCTCCTCTTAACGTTGCATTAAACCAAATACTAGTATTTTTTTCTAAAGTAACATCACCGATTACTACTGCGTTTGGGGCAACCCAATTTTCCCCTGAGTTTTTTGGTTTTTTATCTTTCAAATCGTAAAACATAATTTATATATTATTACATTATGCCAATACAAACTCCAATATGTGATTTCGGTCAAAAGGCTTATGACTTCAGGCTTAAATCTACTGAAAATAAAATAATTTCTCTAAATGATATTAAAGGCGACAATGGAACTTTGATAATGTTCATTTGTAACCACTGTCCATATGTAAAAGCGGTAACTAAAGATATAGTTGAAGATTGTAATAAATTGAAAAAAATTGGTATTAATTCAGTTGCAATATGCTCAAATGATTCAGAAAATTATCCAGAGGACTCTTTTGAAAACATGATTGAATTTGCAAAAAGAAACAAATTTAGCTTCCCATATTTAAGTGATGAGTCTCAAAAGATCGCTAAAACCTATGATGCAGTATGTACACCTGATTTTTTTGGTTATAATAAAAATTTAGAGCTTCAATATAGAGGTAGGCTAAGAGAATTAAAAAATTTAATTCCACAAAGAGATGGTGATAGTGACTTATTAGAAGCAATGAGACAAATAGCTGAAACTGGTAAAGGACCAGAGAATCAAGTCCCAAGTGCTGGATGTGGTATTAAGTGGAAAAATAATTAATGTATATAATCGCTACAAGATCTTTTCCACCAGATGTAGGAGGTATGCAAAGTTTAATGTGGGGTCTATCAAAAGAGATGTCAAAAAACTTTATGATTAAAGTCTTTGCTGATTACCACGAAAATCACAAAGAATTTGACGGCGATGTAAATTTTTCTATTGAAAGAGTGGGCGGAATTAAATTTTTAAGAAAAATAAGAAAGGCTCAATTAATTAATGAGTTTCTCAAAAATAGTAAAGTTCAAGGAATTATCGCTGATCATTGGAAGAGTTTAGAATTGATCAAATCTAGTAGAAAGAAATATTGTCTTATTCATGGTAAAGAAATTAATCATCCAAAAGATAGCTCACAGAATAAAAGGATTATAAAAGTATTAGACAAAGTTGATAAAGTAATTGCGAATTCTGAGTATACCAAGGACCTAGCTATTAGTATTGGTATTAATCCTGCTAAAGTTGTTGTTATTAACCCTGGAGTAAACCCTCCTAAAGAACTCGACAAAAAATCTTTGGATAAAGTTGAAAGTTTATTAAAGATAAAAACACCACGTCTCATTACTGTTTCGAGATTTGACAAACGAAAAAATCATGAAAAAATATTAATGGCTTTAAGAAACTTAAAGCAAATTTATTCAAATATAGTTTATATTTGTATAGGTTATGGTGAAGAGGAAAAAAATATTAAGAACTTAGTAAAAGAACTTGATTTAGGTTCACAGGTAATGTTTTTTAAAGAAATTAGCGATGATTTAAAAAATGCTTTAATAGCAAAGTCAAATATATTTGTAATGCCTTCGATTGTTCACAAAAAGTCCGTCGAGGGTTTTGGAATAGCATATATAGAAGCTGGTCAATACGGTGTTACTTCGCTAGGTGGTAAAGATGGAGGTGCATCTGATGCTATCAAACATAATGCAACAGGATTAATTTGTGATGGAAATGAGCTTGAAGATATTTATTCATCTTTAAGTTTAATGTTAGAGAATAAAAAATATTCAGAGTTAGGTAAAAATGCTAAAGAATATTCTTCTAAATTTAGTTGGTCTAACATTATAGAAAGCTACAAAAAAATATTACAATAAATCTAATAACCTTTCAAAAACTTTATTTGCACTTAGATTATTCAAATCTGTCACTTGTATTGATTTAAAATTTTCTCTTTCAATACTTACTTTATGAGCAGTAGTGTGTTTTCCAAATAAAGTTAAGCCTTTTGCTGCAACATGCGCGGCTATATGTGCTGGACCAGTATCGTTAGCAACGACGAAAGAGCTTTCCTTGATTAGAGATGTTAATTGAGACACGTTTAAGGCTTTATTGTTGTCTAAAATTATTTTTGCATCAAATTTTTTAGCTTCATCTATTTCTTTAGGACCGGGTGCTATAATAACTTCATAATCTGTTTCAAACTTGTCTTTAATCAGTTTAATAAGCTTATCGAAGTAAGGCCATTTTTTAACAGATAGATGTGGAGAACAAAAAGGAAATAATAGAATATATTTTTGTAAATCATATTTTCTTTTTATTTCACCAATTTCTGTGCAAGCCCAACTAAAATTAGGTTTAAGTGTGTTAATTGTATTTAATCCAGAATCTTTTAATTGATGGTTAAATCTATCTAGAACTGAACCTTTATCAAATTTTTCTTTATTCTTGTCCTCTGGTAAAGTTGTCTTGGTACTAGACCAAATATTTTTATTGGCTTTTGGGAAAAGTATATTTTTATAAAAAGAGGTCCTTGAGGAGTTTTGAAGATCAAAAACTTTTGAAAAACTATACTTCTTAAGCTCTCGCATTAAAAAATATAAATAGATCAAATTATATTTTGGTAACCTTTTGTCTAAGATCACCTCATTTACGTAAGGATTTTTCTTGAATAATTCAAAGTAAGGTTTTGTTGTCATTAAATATATTTTACTATTTTTGTGATTCTCAGATATGTCTTGAATAGCACCACTTGCTTGAGCTATATCTCCTAATGATCCGTGTTTTATAATTAAAATATTAGACATATTTATAACAAGATAGCACAGTATTAAATTTTATGAATAAAATTATAGTAGAAGTTTCAATTGGAGAACTTTTAGATAAAATTTCAATTTTAGAGATTAAAAAGGAAAAGATAAAAGATACTGAAAAATTAAAATTTATTAATAACGAGCATTCTATTTTAAAAGATCAATTAGAGAATAATATAAAGTATGATGATAAACTTAAAAAACTTTACCAATCACTTAAAGAAATAAACTCTAAACTTTGGTTAATTGAAGATGAAAAAAGGTTATGTGAAAAAAAAAAAGATTTTGGAGAAAAATTCATTAAACTATCAAGAGATGTTCATTTTTTAAATGATGACCGTGCAAAAATAAAATTAGAAATCAATAATCATACTGGTTCAAAAATAAAAGAAATCAAAGAATATACAAAATATTAATAACTATATTTTTTTTCTAAGAACTTTATTACATTGTGAATTATAAAAGTCATTAATAGGTAAATGCCCCCAGCAACTATAAAAACTTCAATTGGTTTAAAAGTAGTTGATATTATATATTTTGCAACACCTGTAAGATCCATTATTGTGACTGTGCTGGCTAAAGAAGTTCCTTTCATCATTAGAATAATTTCGTTTCCATAGGCTGGTAAAGATTGTCTGATAGCGATAGGTATCTGAATTTTAAAAAAGATTACTTTATTTGAGATACCTAAACTTTTACCTGCCTCTATCATTCCAGGTTTAATAGTTTGAAATGCTGATCTTAATATCTCTGAAGTGTAAGCACCTGTGTTTAGAGAAAAAGCAATAATTGCACACCAGTATGGTTCTTTCAAGATTACCCATAAAACTGTCGATCTTAAATATTCAATCTGACCTAATCCAAAATAAATTATAAAAATTTGCACTAAAAGTGGTGTGCCTCTAAAAACATAGGAATATCCATATGCAAATTTACTTATAAATATATTCTTATTTATTCTAAGAATTGCAAAAAATAGTCCAATGAATAATCCTATTATTAAAGAGACTGAAAGAAGTTTTAAAGTTATAGCTGCTGCACTTAATAATTTAGGAAAACTATTAATCATTAATTCAAGATCCATCAATACCCCCTACTATATCTAACTTCTAATCTATTGATTAATTTCATGCTCACAAAGGTAAGTAATAAATATAAAACTGCAGCAAATGAATAAAAGAATAATGGATCTCTTGTTGATCCAGCAGCAATATAAGATTGTCTCATTATTTCAACTAAACCAGTAACTGAAATTAATGAGGTATCTTTAAGAGTTATTTGCCAAACATTACTTAGATTTGGAATGGCTAATCTTAATGTTTGAGGTAAAACAATTTTGATAAATTTTCTAAATTTATTAAGACCCAAAACATTAGCGGCTTCGAACTGACCTTTGTCAATTGATTGAATTGCTCCTCTGAAAACTTCAGTTGAATAAGCACCAGAGATTATTCCAATAGCAAATGCTCCTGTGATAAATGCATTTATCTCAATGTATTCATTGTATCCAAATATTGAAGCAACAAACATAACTGCGCCAGTTCCACCAAAAAAGAAAAGGTAAATTACTAATAGTTCTGGGACTCCTCTTATTATAGTTGTGTAGGAATTTGCTATAAAATTTAAAAACTTGTTTTTAGATAATTTTAATGGAGTAAAGATTAATGCAAAAAGAAAACCTATAAACATTGCTGTTATTGAAACAGCTATTGTCATCAGGGTTGCATAAAATAATTCATCACCCCAACCAGTATCTCCAAATGCTAGAATTTCCATACAGATTGGCGACTATACATTATAGTCGCCAAATCTAAAATTTAATTACATAGAAGCGTCGAAACCAAACCACTTAGTAGCTATTCTACTAATGTCTCCATTTTTTCGTGCTTTATTGATAGCAGCATTAAACTTTTTCAAAAGTTCAGTATCATCTTTTCTAATACCTACTCCAACACCGTTTCCAAATGCACCACCTGAGAAAGTTGGTCCAGTTAAAACAACTGGCTTACCAGATTTTTCTGCATAATCACTGAATGCAACAGCAGCAGCTAATGCAGCATCACATCTTCCTGATGCTAAATCTAGGTTAACTTCGTCTTGTGTTTTGTAAGTTCTTACATTTACTTTTCCTACATCACCAGAGTCTAAAAAGTTTTGGTGAATTGTAGCAGTTTGCACACAAACAGTTTTTCCTGCTAATGCAGCAGTAAGTGTTTTAAGAGCTTTTTTAGCTGCAGCATTTGGTTT
The DNA here is from genome assembly GCA_902594255.1 of uncultured Pelagibacteraceae bacterium. Taxonomy (GTDB): domain Bacteria; phylum Pseudomonadota; class Alphaproteobacteria; order Pelagibacterales; family Pelagibacteraceae; genus Pelagibacter. Next base: position 50,922 of record CACJLN010000002.1, on the reverse strand, counting down.
AGTAAGATTTATTCCAGCAGGTGTATCTAAGCCTTCCAGGCTAGATCCTTTCATCACTGCTAAAGATGCAACTTCATCTGCATATCCTTGAGAAAAGCTTATAGCTTTTTGTCTTTCTGCAGTAATTGACATTCCTGCCATTATTGCATCAAACTTTCTCATGATTAAAGCTGGTATCATTCCATCCCAATCTTGTTCAACTATTACGCATTGTTGTCCAATGTATCTACAAAGTGTGTAAGCTAATTCAACTTCAAAACCTATTAACTTACCTGCTTCATTTTTTGAGTTCCATGGAGGATAAGCACCCTCCGTACCTATTCTTATTTTATCAGCATTAACATTTCCTATCACTAATAGAGAAAGTAAAACTGAAAAAATAGTTTTTTTGAATATATTCATTTTTATCTCCTTTAATAAAAAAAATAGTATTTCACAGATTGCGTATATTAAAAAGAAAAAATTAATGATTTATCGATGAAGAGAAATTCCAAGAGCAATCAAAACTTGGTATGTAAACTCTAGATAAATTAGCGTTTCCAAAATGATGATTGAATACATTTAACCAATTTTCAACTTGAAGAGGTTTTTTATCCTGACTTCCAACCTGTGCAGTAATAACTCCTTTAGGTTTAAGTATTCTAACTAAAGAGTCCATATTTTTAGCAGCAAGGTCTATACAAAACTGGTCATCATTTAAATCAACAAAAATATGATCATATGTATCCTCGTTCACTGTTTTTATGCTTTCAAAAGCATCACCCCAGACACATTTTACAGAATTTTTTTCTGTAGCTTTTTTTCCTATATCACCAAGATGTTTGTTACAAACTTCAACAACTTCTGGATCTAATTCATACCAATCTATAAAATTAAATTTTTTTGAAATGCATTCTCTTGCAACACCACCATCACCACCACCAATTATTGCAGCTCTCTCATTTTTTTTGTTTAATTTTAAACCAGCACCAACAAAAGTTGAGCTATACAAATGTTCATCTGAAGCAGCTACTTGAATTTCACCGTCAATAAATAAAGATTTTCCAAACTGCTCCAATTCTAAAATTTCTATATGCTGACCAACTTTTGATTTAAAGTCTTCTAAAACCTCATTTACAACATACGATTTTTGTAATCCCGGTGAACTATAGATATCGTGGTAAAGAGATCTAGTATCTCTATTAAATTCTTTTTTAACTATGCGCCTATGTTCAAATTCTTTTTTAACAATATCAATTGCCACTGATGGACTTATTTTTCCACAGGTAAAAAAATCAAAACTAATTATTCCTTTTTCTGGGAATGTATGAAAGCTGATGTGACTTTCGGCTAATAAAGCTAAAATTGTAAAGCCCTGAGGTTCAAATTTATATTTAGAAATATTTAAAATGGTTACATCTGCTGCCTTAGCGATTTTATTTATGACTTTTTCAAAAACTGTAGGATCGTACTCTTTTATGGTACCAATAATATCTAAAGTAATATGCTCTCCAACTTTAATCATCTTACCCATTTTTATAATTCTTGGCCTTATCTAAAACTTTTTTCATTTCTTCAAACGAAAGAATCTTAGGTTGACCTAATTTTAAAGCAATAGTGTATTGATGACAAATATTTTCTATCTCTTGTGCAAGTTCAAATGCATCTTCCAAATTTTTACCAAAAGCAACCTGACCGTGATTAGACATTAAACATGCAGATCTACTTTCTAACGCTTTGATAACATTTTTAGATAACTCTTCTGTTCCAAAAGTAGCGTATTCTGCACATTTAATGTCATCTCCGCCTGCAAGAGCAACCATATAATGAAATGGTGGAATTGGTTTTCCATGTGAGGATACAGCTGTTGCGTGTGGAGAGTGAGCATGAACAATAGCCTGTGCTTCTTTTTTATTTACATAAATATCTCGATGAAATCTCCATTCTGATGATGGCTTGTTGGTTGAATCATTTTTCTCCTCTACTTCATTTAAACCCATGAAAACGATATCATTAGCTTCTAGAGTTTCATATTTTTTTCCTGAAGGAGTAATTAAATATCCCTCTATATCATCTTCTATTCCCCTTAATGATATATTGCCCGATCTAAGTGGTGAGAGATTTGTAGAATTTAATTTTAATGAATATTCAATAATCTGATTTCTTTGATTTAAGTTCTTCATTTAAACAATTCTTTAAGTCCTTTTTCTGAAGCTTCACATACTCCTTTTTCGGTAATTAATCCCGTAACATATTTTGCTGGGGTCACATCAAAAGCTAAATTCATAGCTTTACTTTTTTTTGGATAAATTTGTATTTTTTTTATATTTCCTTTTTCATCTAAACCTTCAACAGAAGATAATTCATCTGAATTTCTCTCCTCTATTGGAATATCTTTATGATTTTTTATATTCCAATCAATTGTTGAACTTGGTAGCGCAACATAAAAAGGAATATTATTATCATGAGCTGCCAGTGCTTTAAGATAAGTTCCAACTTTATTACAAACATCTCCATTGGCTAGAGTTCTATCTGTTCCAACAATACACATATCAACTTCACCTCTTTGCATTAATATGCCACCTGTATTATCTGCAATGATTGTGTTCTTAATTCCTTCCTCATTTAATTCATAAGAAGTTAGATTTGCTCCTTGATTTCTTGGCCTAGTTTCATCTGCCCAAACATGAACTGGAATTCCTTTTTTATGTGCGTGATAAATTGGAGAAGTTGCTGTTCCCCAATTAATTGTTGCAAGCCATCCTGCATTACAATGAGTTAATATATTAACTGTATCTTTTTTTTTATTGTAAATTTCCTCTATGATTTTAAGACCATTTAATCCTATATTTTCACAAAATTTTATATCCTCCTCACAAATATTTTTTGCTTCATTCAAAGCTATCGTTAAGATTTTATCACTATTAACGCCTGATAATTTATTCATCATTCTATCAACAGACCATTTTAAATTTATTGCTGTTGGTCTTGAACTAATTAAATCTTTTGCAGATTTCTTTAAAAATGATTGATCATTATTTTCTATAATTGCTAAAACCAAGCCATAAGCAGCAGTCGCTCCTATTAGAGGTGCACCTCTTACTTCCATAACTTTAATCGCGTTTATTGCATCCTTAACTGTTTTAAGTTCTTTTATTATAAATTGATGGGGAAGTTTTGTTTGATCAATAATTTTTACAAAATTATTTTCAAACCATATAGTTTGATATTCTTTTCCTGCTATTCTCATTTATTTAAAACTCTACCAGCAATAGTATTTAATTTTTCTTTAGTTTTTTTTGTTCTTTTTTCTGGAGCAGTAATTATTGCTACATCTAAACAATTATTAGTTGGATCGTTAGGATCTATATGATCTTCGAAGTTTTCAATAAGTTTTTTAATCATATTTTTTGCTTTAGCCGCATTACCTAACAAAACTTTTACCACTTGCTGAACATCAACATTTTCATGATCTGGATGCCAACAATCATAATCAGTCACCATTGAGACCGATGCATATCTAATCTCTGCTTCCCTTGATAATTTTGCCTCAGGCATATTAGTCATACCAATTACATCTGCCTTCCATGATCTATATAAATTTGACTCAGCTAATGTTGAAAATTGCGGCCCTTCCATGACAACGTATGTTCCATTTCTTTGATACTCAATTTTTTCTTTTTTAATTGCATCTTCACAGGCATTCATTAAACCATTGGATGTTGGATGTGCCATTGAGACATGTGCAACAATTTCATTATCAAAAAATGTTTTTTCTCTTGCAAAAGTTCGATCAATAAACTGATCAACAATAACAAATTTTCCTGGTGGCAAATTCTCTTTTAAAGAACCAACAGCAGAAACTGATACAATATCTGTGACCCCTAATTGTTTAAGAGCATCTATATTGGCTCTAAAATTAATTTTTGAAGGAGATATATAATGTCCTCTTCCATGCCTTGGTAAAAAATACACCTCTTTATTGTTATAACTAGTTTTTAAAATTTGATCTGACGGTTTCCCCCAAGGCGTATTTAAATCCAATAATTCTCTTTTTTTAAACTCCTCAACATCATAAAGTCCACTACCACCTATGATTGCTAATTTATTTATTGTCATGTCTAAAAATTAACTTATTTATACTTTTTATAAATAACAATTATGAATTTAAAAGATTTTATTAGATCAATCCCAGATTATCCAAAAAAAGGTATATTATTTAGGGATATCACCACACTAATTAAGGATGAGAAAGCATTTTCAGAAACTATAAATCAAATTGTAGATAGATCAAAAAAAATTAAATTTAACAAAATTGCAGCGGTTGAGTCTAGAGGCTTTGTTTTTGCCTCAGCTATTTCCTATATTTTAAAAAAACCTTTTATTATGCTTCGAAAAAAAAATAAATTGCCCGCAAATGTTCATTCAGTTGATTTCGAATTAGAATATGGGACTGCAACAATCGAAGTTCATAAAGACTCCATTGATAAAGGTGATAGGATTTTGATTATTGACGATTTAATAGCAACTGGAGGAACTGCTGAGGCTGCGGCTAAGTTGGTTTCAATATCAGGTGGAGTGGTTGCTGGTTTTATATTTGTCATAAATTTATTTGATTTGAATGGTTCAGACAATTTAATTAAAAAAGGATACACTGTGGAAAACTTAATCGAATTTCCAGGTCACTGAAAAATAAATGAAAAAAATAATTGTTACTGGAGGACTAGGATTTATTGGTAGTAATTTGATTGATTTGTTAATAAGCAAAAATTATCATGTAATTAATATTGATAAAATAACTTATTCTTCTAATTTTTATAACATTAAGGAGCATCAAAATTCTCGAAAATATAAATTTATTAAATGTGATATTAAAGAAAAGAAAATAAAAAAAATTTTATTTAATCATAAACCTATCGCAATTTTCAACCTTGCTGCTGAAACACATGTAGATAGATCAATTGATAACCCTGAAAATTTTATTCAAAGTAATATAGTTGGAGTTTATAATTTATTAGAATGTTTCAAAGAATTTTCAAAAAAATACAAATCCAAACTAATTCATATTTCTACGGATGAAGTATATGGTGATATTTTAACTGGAAGATCAGCTGAAAATTATCCTTATCAACCAAGTTCACCTTATGCTGCGAGCAAAGCAGCTTCAGATCATTTGGTAAGTTCTTATGTAAGGACATATAAAATCCCTGCAATAATTACAAATTGTTCAAATAATTATGGGCCTAAACAACATCCAGAAAAATTAATCCCAAAGCTTATCTATAATATTTTAAATAACAAACCTCTACCAATATATGGCAGAGGAAAAAACTCGAGAGAATGGATATACGTTAAAGATCATTGTGAGGCTCTATTAAAAGTTTTTAAAAAGGGGAAAAATGGACAATTTTATAATATTGGGTCTAATAAAAATTTAAATAATTTACAAGTGTCACAAAAATTAATTAAAGTTTCTAAAAATTTAATTAAATTAAAAGATAAAGTTAAAATTATTTTTGTTAAAGATCGTCCAGGACATGACATTAGGTATGCTTTAAATAGTAATAAAATAAAGAAAAAATTGGGCTGGTCGCCAAGAACAAATTTTGAACAAGGAATAAAGTTAACTTTTGATTGGTACAATAAAAATAAAGCTTATTATAAGTATTTATCAAAAAAAGATATTGTCAATAGATTAGGAAAAGGATGATCAAAAAAGGAATTATTTTAGCTGGAGGAAAAGGAACAAGAATGAGTCCACTTACAAAAGCAGTAAATAAACAACTTTTACCAATTTATGATAAACCTCTTATATTTTATCCGTTATCAATTTTGATGTTAGCAAATATCAAAGATATACTAATTATTGTTAATAAAGGCCAATTATATCAATACAAAAAAATTATCCCAGATGGAAAAAAACTTGGAATTAGAATTACTTATTTAGAACAAGATAAACCTAGAGGGCTTCCAGATGCTTTTGTAATAGGAGAAAAGTTTATTGGTAAAGACAATGTGGCTATGATATTAGGTGACAATTTCTTTTATGGTCAAAATTTAACTAGTAAACTAATCAAAAATACAAAACTTAAAAAAGGAGCTAGAGTCGTTTTGCATAAAGTGACCAGACCCGACCTTTTTGGGGTTGCTAAAATCAATAAAAATAAGAAGATTATTTCAATTAAAGAAAAACCCAAAAAATTTTTATCAGACCTCGCGATAACAGGTTTATACTTTTTTGATAACAGGGTAGTTAAATTTGCAAAACAACTAAAGCCATCTAGAAGAGGCGAAGTTGAGATAGTTGATTTATTAAATATTTATAGACTTAAAAAGCAACTGACAGCAGATTTAATCGGTAGAGGTGGTGCTTGGCTTGATACTGGTTCAATAGAGGATTTTTACAAGACATCTGCTTTTGTTTCAGCAATTGAAAATAGACAGGGTTTTAAAATTGCTTGTCTTGAAGAAATTTCATTAAATAAAAAATGGATCTCTAAAAAAGAAATAAGCGCATCAATAAAATTTTATGGAAATTGTGAATATTCGAATTACTTAAGAAAATTAATTAATTGAATAATGGTAGCGGGAAGTGGGATCGAACCACTGACCTCGGGCTTATGAGTCCCGCGCTCTAACCAACTGAGCTACCCCGCCAATTCATTAAGATTTATAATAGATATTTTGTATGAAACAATCAATTTTTTTAACTTTTAAAAATTTTTTATTATATCATAAAAAAAGAAAACAATGAAAATTTTGTATATTCACTCAACTGATAACGATCATCAATTTTATAATGATTATATGAATGACTTACTTCTTCATGGCTTAAGAGATCTTTATGGAAATGATGTAATAGATTATCCAGGTTGTTGGTACCTTTATGATGATGAAATTAAAAAAAGAAAATATGATGAAAAAAGATTTTGGGGTAAGGGTTTCACAATAAAAAATATCCTGAGAAACTTTAATTCAATAGATAGAGAAAATATTGGGCAAAAAATAAGAAATAAATATTTTGATCTTATAATTTATGGTTCCATCAGAAGATCAAATTTATTTTTGGAAGAGGTAATAAAATATAATAACAAATTTTTATTTATAGATGGGGAAGATGATAATTACATAGAAACTAAGTATTCAAATCTAAGTCTATACTTTAAAAGAGAATTACTGATAGAACATCCTAAAATTCGACCTATAAGTTTTGCAATACCAAAATCTAAGATCTTAAAAGAAATCGATTATAATCCAAAAAATATACTAGCTCCACTGATACCCGGAAGATTAAATACTTATATTTATGATGATGAAAGTTCTTATTATGAAATGTATAAAAGAAGTATTTTTGCTTTGACCTACAAAAAGGCTGGATGGGACTGTCTTAGACATTATGAGATCCTTATGAATGGTTGTATTCCGTTATTTTTAGATATCAAAAATTGTCCAACTACCACTATGTCTACTCTCCCTAAGGATCAATTAATCTATTCTCTTAACAATTTCGACAAAATATTTTCTTTTTATAATCCATTTAAAATATTCAAAAAAAAATATCTCACATTTCAAAGAATTTTTTCATTTTTAAAATTTAACTACAAAAAGAAAAATTTAGAAAAATTTATTCAAGAAAATGGGGAAGTTTTTGAAATAAAAAAAAATCTTTTAGACTTTACAAAAAAAAATTTAACAACTGAAATGCTTGCCAAATATATTTTAAATTGTTTTAAAGAGCAGTAATCAGCCCTGTAATTAATAGAGAGCCTGCAACACCAAAAGTAACAATAAATTTTTTCTTAATTATATTTTTTTCTTCGTTTTTCACTCTATTTAAAAGAATATTTATATCAACTTTTTTTTCATTGCCTAACACATGATGATTTGATTGATTATTATTTGCTTTTATTTTTGTTGAGCTCTTAATTTGCATAATATATTAAACCATATAATCTTTAATCATACAACCCAAATGAGAATTACAAGTACGTAACACTGATACCAGCAGCAATTATTAGTGTTAAACAGCTAATTAAAATAAGGATATTTTTTTTTAAAGTAATATTCTCTTTTTCTCTCAGTCTTGATTTAAGAACATTAATATCTACTCGTTGGGACAATTTATTTGGATTTTCTAAAGACTTATTATTATCTATACTACCATTTGGGCTCTCGATAATTCTAGATTTGCTTTCAAAGTCTTTAGTTTGCATTATTAATATTAAATTTCAAATTCTATAAAAACACAAATAAATCTAAGTTCAAAATGGGTCACTATTTTATTGACACATGTTCATTTTGGGTTTCAAATACAATTAATTATATTATGTCACTTAAACAAATTGATTTCACAAAAGTAATAAATGATGAGCAAGTTTATGAACATGTGATGGCCAATTATGACCAATTAGGAAAAGATTGGATTGCTCATCAATGGAAATGGATGAATGCAGTCTATCAAGCGTTCAAAGATCATTACAAATATTTAATTATCATTTCTTTGGTTGAAAAAACTTTACAGTTTTACGATCAAATGAATATCAAATTAACATATGATCAATTTTACTCAAAATCTTATCTTCAAATCGATAAATTTAATATCTCAGAACTGTGTGAAAAACTCCAATTACCAAAAGAGACGGTTAGACGTAAAGTCTTAGAGCTAGAAAAGATAGGAGTTCTAAAAAGAGTTAAAAAACAAATCATAATTGATCGAAATACTTTTTCTTTTATCAAACCTGAAAATCAAATGAAATATACCTCTAAATATATTCTTTTAGTATCAGAAATTCTTAGTAAAGAAAAACTTTATTCAAAAAAGCTCGACGCAAAATTTATTGAAAATATTCTAAAAAAAAACTTTTCTATGACTTGGAGATGGTTTTATAAAATGCAAATACCTACTGTGATTGGCTACCACGAAATGTTTGAGGATTTGACAACATTTCACATTTGGGGAACTGTTTGTATGAATCAAGCTTTTAATTACAGTAAAATTTTTGAGGATAAAAATAAGAACAAAAAAAATTCACTTAATTACATAAATTTTCATAAAGAAGTTGCTAAAAATTATTTGGATTTTAACACTCAATTAATTAAAGGAAAAAAAATTGTAACAAACGGAGTTAGTGCAATGTCTATCTCCGACATGACTAATATTCCAAGAGCAACTGTGATTAGGAAATGTAAATTTTTAATTAAAAGTGATTATTTAAAATTGAATGATAAAAAACAGTATGTTCTTTCTACTTTTAACATCAAAAGAGTTCTTCCTCATCAAAAAATTATCTTAAAGGATAAAGCCAAATTTTTAAGAAAAATCCTTAATCTCTGTATGGTCTCATAATTTACTTTAATTTAAGAAAAAATTTTATATACAATATTTAGGAGATACATGGAAATAGTAACTAAAATAGCGCCGATAGCGCTTGCACTGATAATGTTAGGTCTTGGATTGGGGCTTACCATCAAAGATTTTAAAAGAGTGCTTACCACTCCTAAAGATTTTTTAGTTGGTATCATTTGTCAATTAATTCTTTTACCAATTATTGCTTATCTTATAATTTTAGTTTTAAGGCTACCAATTGAAATAGCTTTAGGTTTAATGATTATAGCTTCTGCTCCAGGAGGTGTGACGTCAAATGTTTTAACAAAATTTGCAAATGGAGATGTTGCATTATCAATATCACTCACAGCAGTTGGAAGTTTAATAAGTATAATTTCGGTACCATTTATTGTTTTCACTTCTGCTGATTTACTAAATGTTACCGAAATGTCCAAAGAAATTACAATGACGGGAATAGCAATTAAGATGGCATTGGTGGTAACAGTTCCGGTAATTTTTGGGATGATCATTAGATCCTTTGCAGATAATTTCATTTCCTCAAACTTAAAAATGATTAATAAAATTACTGGATTATTATTTATAATAGTTTTTATTGCAGTTTGGGTCGAAGAAAGAGAAAATATCTTTAGTTATTTGGCACAAGCTGGCACTGCGGTCTTGGCACTAAATATAATAATGATGATTTTAGCATTTTATATTGCTAAGTTTTTTGCATCAGGAATACCACAAAAGAAGTGTATATCCTTAGAATGTGGTTTACAAAATGGAACATTAGCTGTTTTTGTTGCTACGCAAATTTTCGATAATGTAGCCTATGTTGTGCCAACAGCTGCTTATGCACTTATTATGTATATAACTGGTTTTATCTTTATTTATCTATTGAGAGATAAAAATTAATTACTCTTAAAATTAGTCTGCTTTAATGGCTCATTAAACATTTCAATTTCATATTTCTTTTTTTCAACTTCAATAAATAATTTACTATTTTTTAGTTGTTCGTTAGAAAATTCATTACTTATGTAACCGAAAGTAAGATTTTTTTTAAAGTTAAATGAATAATTACCTGAAGTTGATTTGCCAATTATTTGGTCTTTTAAATAAATAGGTTCGTCATGAAGTAATAATGGCTCACCAGGTTTACTATCTCTTAAAGTAAACATAGCAAATCTTGTTTTAATCTTTTTTTTATCAATTTTTTCTAAAGCTCTTTTACCTATAAAATCTACATTTTTTTTATTACTTATCGTAAAAGAAAGGCCTGCTTGATATTGATTTTCCTCAGGAGAAATATCATGACCCCAATGTAAAAAACCACTTTCCATTCGCATAATATCCATCGCGTGCATACCACAATTAGAAAGATTAAAATCTTTACCTTTATTAACTATTAATTCATAAATTTTTTTTGCGTCTTTAACTTCCACATATAGTTCATAGCCAAACTCTCCAACGTAAGATAATCTCTGTGTCCAAATTTTAGTATCTTCGATTGAAATAAATTTTGCAGCACCAAATTTAAAATTTTCATTACTAAAATTATTATTACTTAATGAACTCATTAAATCTCTACTTTTAGGGCCGAATAAACCAAAAACGCAGTAATCATCAGTCACATCTTTTAATTCAATATCTTTATTTAAATGTTTTTTTATGTGATGTTTGTCTCTTTCTCTTGTTGCTGCGGAGCTGATTATTCTAAAATGATTTTCATCTACTGATACTACTGTTAAATCAGCTTCAATACCTCCATCTGGATTTAACATGTGGGTATAGGTACATTTACCAACATCTTTTTTAATATTTGCCGTGCAAATTTTTTGTAATTCTTGATGTGCTTTATCAGATTTAATTTCAAATTTTGAAAAAGGGGTTAAATCAAATAGCCCAACATTTTTCAGGGTGTTATGTGTTTCATATTCTGCTGAGGGATACCAGCTTTGATAATTATAACTGTATTTGTATTCAGCCTTTTCACCATCTAAGGCGAACCACATAGGTCTTTCATATCCACCAGAAACACCAAAACAAGCTCCAAAACTTTTTAAATTTTCATGATGAGGGAGCTGTTTGACATTTCTTGAAGTCCGATGTTGTTTAAATGGCCAGTGCATTCCATACAAATCGCCTAAAGACTCAGTAATTCTATTTTTGATAAATCCTAATTCTGAATGAAATTTTTGAAATCTTTTAATGTCATAACTAAAAATATCCTCATTGATATGTCCCGTCATAAGCCATTCTGCCGTAACTTTACCAACACCGCCTCCACTACCAATTCCAATACTGTTTAATCCACAGCAAACATAAAAATTTTTAATCTCTGGAACTTCTCCTAATAATGTATTTGTATCAGGTGTGAAAGATTCTGGACCTGAAAAAAATTTTCTAATACCTGCTTTTTCTAAAATTGGAAATCTTTCAATTGCAGAGGCTAAATAGGGTTCAAAATGTTCAAAATTTTCTTGAAACTCACCAAAAGAGAAATCCTCCGGAACTTTATTTGTATCATTCCAAGCAGGTATGGAATTTCCTTCAAAAATTCCAACTAATATTTTGCCGGCATCTTCTTTAATATAAGTTCGATTATCAAAATCTCTAATAACTGGTAAAGTTTTAGAAAGATTTTCAATTGGCTCCGTAATAATGTAAAAATGCTCAGCAGGATAAAGTGGAATACTTACTCCAGCTTTTTCTCCAATTTGTCTTGACCACATGCCAGAGGCTAAAACAATATATTCACAATCAATTTTTTGATCATTAACTTTAACCCCTGAGATTTTTCCATCTTTCGTTAAAATTTCCTCTACCGGAGATTTTTCAAAAATTTGAGCACCTTCCATTCTCGCAGCTTTCGCAAGCATATGAGTAACACCTGATGGATCTGCAGATCCGTCACCTGGCATTAAAATTCCACCAATTACTTCGTCAGTGTTTATTATTGGATAATCTTTTTTTATTTGATTTTTATCTAAAATTTTTACATCAACATCATAAAGTTGTGCGGTTGTTGCTTGTCTTTGGAGTTCTTGCCATCTTCCTTTATTTTGTGCTATTGAAAGAGCGCCGTTTAGTCTTAAACCTGCAGAATGATCAACTTCTTTCTCAAGTTTTTTATATAAATCTAAAGTGTATTTTCTTATTTTTGTAACTGCAGCTGTTGGACCTAATTGGCTTACAAGACCTGCTGCATGCCAAGTTGTTCCTGACGTTAACTGATCTCTTTCTAAAAGAATTGTATCTTTACAACCAAATTTAGCTAAATGATAAGCAACAGAGCAGCCTACTACTCCACCTCCTATAACAACTACTTTAGTGCTAATCGGAAGTTTTTTTTCCATTTAATTAATTTTTGATTGCTTCTCCAGGTTCAACATATTGATGTCCAAACACATCTGCAACTGCTTTATAAGTCACATTTCCCTTATGAACATTTAAGCCAGCTAAAAAATTTTTATCTTCACTTAAAACTTTTTGATAACCTTTATTTGCTAATTTCACTAGATATGGAAGAGTAGCTTTGTTTAATGCAAAAGTAGAAGTCCTTGGTACTCCACCAGGCATATTAGCGACACAGTAATGAACAACATCATCTACTATAAATGTTGGGTCACCATGAGTAGTTGGTTTACTAGTTTCAACGCATCCTCCTTGATCAATAGCCACATCAACAATAACTGATCCCCTTTTCATTAACTTTAGCATGTCTTTAGTCACTAATTTTGGCGCTTCGGCACCTGGAATTAAAACACCCCCAACTAATAAATCTGCCTCTGCTACTAATTTGTTTAAATCTACTTTATCGCTTTGTTCTGGAATAATTTTATCACCAAAGATTTGAACTAATTGTTTTAATCTTGCCTCAGATTTATCTACTATATGAACTTTAGCTCTCATACCAGTTGCGATTATTGCAGCATTTTCACCCACAACGCCTCCACCAAGAATTAATACATTGGCTGGTTCACCACCAGGTGCTCCACCCAATAGTACCCCTCTACCTTTTTGATTTTTTTCTAAACAATGTGCTCCAGCTTGAACAGACATACGACCCGCAACGGCACTCATTGGTGCTAGCAAAGGCAGTCTTCCATTGTCATCTGTTACAGTTTCATATGCAATACTAATACTTTTTGATTTAATTAAACCCTCTGTAAGTTCTTTTGCAGCAGCTAAATGAAGATAAGTATATACAATTTGATTTTCTCTAATCATATCTACTTCAACTTTTTGGGGCTCTTTAACTTTAACAATTATGTCTGCATCATTAAAAATATCTGATGCTGTATTTGTAATTTTTGCACCTGCCTTTACATATTGATCATTATCAAAACCAGCTTCAAACCCTCCATTATTTTCGACTAAAACTTGATGGCCTTCAGACACAAGAGTTTTCACACTATCAGGAGTTAAACCAATTCTATTTTCTTGAGGTTTTATTTCTTTAGGTACGCCAATTCTCATTAACGAATTTTAATTTTTTTTACTTTTCGAGTAATTAGTAATCCCAGTTCGAAGTTTTTCAATAATTTCATCTATATGTTTTTTTTCACAAATAAACATTGGTGCAATAATCAAACAATCTCCTGTAGCTTTAAAATTTACGCCTGCGTCGTAACAATGTTTAAAAGTTGCCAAACCTGCTTTGCCAGGTCGCCCATCGGTTTTTATATCGATTCCACCCATCATTCCATATCCTCTTATATTGTCCACTACATCAATATCTTGCAAAGAAAATAAACCTTCCTGAAAGTATGGAGCTAGTTCTTTTGCTCTATTAAAAATGTCTTCTTTTTCAAAAATATCTTGTACAGCTAATGCTGCTGCTACTGAAACAGGTATTCCTGAATAAGTATATCCATGGAATAATTCTATTGCACCTTTTGGAGAATTATCCATCACTGCATCATAAATTTCCTCTTTACAAGCAACCACACCAAATGGAACAATACCATTAGTCGTTGCTTTAGCCATTGTCATTATATCCGGTGTTACACCAAATTCTTGGGCTCCAAATGCTGAACCAGTTCTTCCCCAGCCAGTAATTACCTCATCAAAAATTAAAAGTATTTTATGTTTATCACAAAGTTCTCTTAATCTTTGTAAATATCCAACTGGCGGAACTAAAGTTCCTGTTGAACCAGCGATAGGTTCAACAATACAAGCTGCAATATTTTCTGAACCAAAATTTGTACAAATTCTTTCTAAGTCGTCTGCGATCTCAGCTCCTGTTTCAGGTTGGCCAGATATAAATTTATGCTCATCTAAATGTGTGTGTCTCATGTGAACAACGCCTGGCATTAGAACGCTTGCGTAAGCTTTAACATTATTGATCATTCCACCAACAGACGTAGCTCCTATATTCATCCCATGATAAGCACGTTCTCTTCCAACAAACCTAAATCTTTGTCCTTCACCTCTAGCCTTATGATATGCAATACTAATCTTAATCGCCGTTTCAACTGCAGTTGAGCCACAAATTGTATAAAAAATTTTATTTAAATTTCCTGGAGTATGTTTTGAAATTCTTGTTGCTAATTCAAATGAACCACCAAATCCTTGTTGAAATGGTTGGCAATAATCCAGGGTATTTAATTGATTTGTTATTGCCTCTATAATTTCTTTTCTACCATGTCCTAATGGATTACAAAATAATCCAGAGCTCGCATCAATTTGTGTTTTGCCATGATGATTTTTTAGATAAACTCCTTTAGCTTCAACTATTAACTTTGGATTTTCCTTAAAATCTTTGTTAGATGTAAAAGGCATCCAATGCTCGTTTAGTGAGTTAGGGACTGCTGTTCTTTTTTCTGAGCTCATAAATAAATTTTAAAATGTTTAATATTAAATCCTTAGACTAATTAAGTAAAATTAACCACCAAAATAATTGTCACAACTTTAAGTTGTAAGACTATTATGACCATTTTTTTGTTTTACATCTAGGTAAAATTCATCTTAAATTTAAATATATAAATAAACAAGGAAGAGGAATAAATGAAAAAAATAATAAGTTTTATTCTTGGATGTTTTGTAGCTCTTAATCTTTCAATGTCAGTTGCTAATTCAGCAGCTAATGAAGTAAGAGTTGCTTACTTTCTAGAATGGCCAAGTCCAAACTTAGAGGATATGCAAAAAAAAGCATTTGCTAAAGCACTTGGTGTTCCGGTTAAATGGACAAATTTCACAAATGGTGGTGCAATGACTGATGCAATGTTAGCAGGAGATATAGATATTTCTTACTCACAAGGATTAGTCCCATTTATTAATGCGGTAAAATCTAAAGCGCCAATTAAATTAGTTGATATTGCTATGGAATACGGAATGGGAGGAACAACTTGTGTTACTTCTAACGCTTCTGGAATTACAAAAGCGAATGCAACAGAATTAGAGGGTAAAAAAGTTGCTGTTCCACTGGGGACAATGGCTGAATACGTTTTTGATGAAAGTATGAAAGTTGTTGGAGCAGACAGAAAAAAAATGGATATCATTCAAATGGACCCAGAAGAAGGAGCTGCTGCATTAGTTAGTGGTGATGTTGTAATGGCATGTTTGTTTGGTGGTAACTCTATCAAAGCTGCAACTGCTGTAGGATCAAGGTTACTTACAGTTCAAGAAGCAAGAGATGCTGGTATCCTAGGTATTGATATCACTTCAGTGACTACAAAGTTTATGAAGGAAAACCCTGGAATGCTTAGAACTTTTATAGAAGTAACTCATGAGGCTAATGCTAGATATAAAGCTGGTAAATCTGACATGAATGCAATGTCAAAAGCTTCTGAAATGAAAGTTGCTGATATGAAAGAAACTTTAAGTGGCTTTAAATTTCTATCACCAGAGGAGACTAAACAGTCTATGGAAAGTGGAAATCTTAAAGCGTTCCTAGATGGTATGGGAACTCCAAGAGGAAATGTAGACACTAGTTTCTTACCTTTATAATTTAAAGGTAATTTAAATTTTAATAGGCGCCGATTGTAATAAATTGGTGCCTATTTTTTTACAAAAAATTCAAATATAAAGATTTTTTATGAGTGATTTAGTTTCTCAAAATCTCAATATGATTTTTAAAACTCCTAAAGGAGAAACAGTTCACGCTTTAAAAGATTTAAATTTTACTCTTAAAAAAGGAGAATTGCTTACTGTTCTTGGTCCTTCTGGTTGTGGAAAAACAACTTTATTAAATATAACTGCAGGATTTATAAAACCAACTTCCGGAAATATAACACTTAATAATAAAGAAATAGATGGCCCTGGAGTTGAAAGAGGAATGGTTTTTCAACAAGGAGCTTTATTCGAATGGTTGACTGTCGCTGAAAACGTCAACTTTGGATTAAGAATGAAAAATGAAGATCCAATTAAAACTCAAAAAAAAGTTGATGAATGGTTAGAAATAGTTGGATTAAAAGGATTTGGTAACACCCCAACTTATCAATTATCTGGAGGTATGCAACAAAGGGTAGCTCTTGCAAGATGTTTAATTAATGATCCAGATTTAATTTTAATGGATGAGCCTCTTGGTGCACTAGATGCATTAACAAGGGAGAAAATGCAATCTTTAGTATTAAAAATTTGGAAAGAGACAGGAAAAACAATTATCTTAATTACTCACTCTGTTGAAGAGGCTTTGTTGCTGGGTGAAAGATTATATGTAATGGCTCCAAGACCAGGAAGAATACATAAAGAATACAATCTCCCATTTGCATCGATGGGATTAAAAGAGGATTTACGAGAGATTAAAAAAAATAAAGAATTTTCTGAAAAAAGAGAAGAGATACTGGAAATGATCTGGAATATGGAAGAAGAAATCATGGGGAAAGATAATTAAATGTTAACTCAAATAGTGACATTCTTAATTTTTTTTGCTGTTATTGGCTGTATTCTTTATGGGCGAAGACTAATTAGAACTGAAAAAGTTGATGCAGTATTTGGAAACCCAGAAAGAGCTAGGGGCGGCACACATTGGGTAATAGTTGGTAGCAGTTTTCTGCTTTTAATTTGGCTATATTATTCATGGGATATTGCTAAAGGATTTTATCCTAAATCAGCTAACGAACTTTGCCAAGTTGCAAAAGTAAATGACTCATTATTGGGATTAAAATATCAGTTTCCAATTGAAGAAAGAGAATTTAAAAGCACTTCACAAATAAAAAAAGAAAATAAAAATCTTCAGCAAATCCTCGAGGAAATACAAGGTTCTAATGAATTAAATGCTCAACAAAAAACAGATCTTTCAAACTTTATAGGTAAAACTAATCAACTAATTCCTCTTTTAACAAATGAAGATTTACTTGAAATTGAAACTAAACAAAAAATAAATGATATTACCGGGAAAATTAACTTGCTCACTGAAAATTTTCAAAAGCCTAACTATCCTTTCGAGACTGAGCAAGAGTATAACGAAAGAAAAAAAGCAGTAGATGAAGAAGGTGGATGGGGTATTGTTAAAGTAAGCGCAGGAACAGGATCGATAGAAAATACAATTGAAGTTCCTCTAATTCCTGCTACTAAAAGAGGTTTAAAATTTGACGCTGCAGCACAAGAATTAAATTTGATAAGTGATGAATTTTTCAAATTAAGAAATCATAATCCACAATTTAAACTCAAGATTAAAGAACTTAAAAATGAAATAAAATCTTACAGAAAAGAATTAGACAGTGAAGATTTAGCATCAACATATGCAAAAAACATTGTAAAAATTGCAAGAAGAATCGAATTTGCAAGCATCTATCCACCTAATGCATTAGATAAAATGCAAGATGCAATTATAAAATTTGATAATGCTCAAAAAGTTGCTCAGGGTGGATTAAGATTAATTGACATCTTTTTATTTCCAGCAGGGACAATTGTTGCAAGCGGACCAAGCTGTTCAGAACAAGGTTCTGGTAGATGGCTGCCAAAGCCTTCAGATACTTTTAACAAATTTGCGCTGATGTTAAAACCAAGTGTTGGTTATAAAGACATTCCTCTTTTATGGATAGATATGGTCGATGTCAGTAAAATGATTGGTTTTATTTTGCCTGATTGGATAGCAGATATTTTACCAGGTGAATATCCTGTTCATACTAAAGACGGAATTGTTAAACAAAATTTCAAAGGGTATGTATTAAAAATAGTAACTGGAGATTTTGAATTATTTAAAGTTCCTGTTCCATACGGTCATATATGGGACTCTTTTATGAGAGTATTTTTAGGACTAGTTTTTGGAATTATCATAGGTGTACCTCTTGGTTTATTTATGGGATTAAATAGATTTGCCAAAGGTTTTTTTGATCCACTGATAGAATTATATAGACCAGTTCCCCCGCTAGCTTGGGCTCCTTTAATTATTTCAGTTTTAGGAATTGATAATACTGGAAAAGTATTTTTATTATTTATGGTCTCTTTATCAATAATGATTATTTCAGCAAGAGCTGGTGCATCTGGAACTCAGCTATCAAAAATCCATGCAGCTCATTCCTTAGGAGCATCAAAAAAACAAATTTTAAGATATGTAATTTTTCCAAATTCGTTACCAGAAATTTTAACTGGAATTAGAGTTGCAGTTGGTATGTGTTGGGGGACTCTTGTAGCAGCTGAATTCTTAGCTGGTACCACAGGAATTGGATTTGTTGAAAATGTCGCTAAAAAATATTTTCAATACGAAGTGATTTGGATCACAATTTTTATAATGGGAATGTTGGGTCTTTTATTTGATGTCACTTTAAGAAAAATAATCGACAAAACAATACCTTGGCGTGGAAAAGGTTAATTTGAAAACAGAAAATCTTAAAAAAGAAGTAATAAAAATTTTAAAAAAACATGGATTAAGTAGTTCCCATGCTGTCATTTCAGCTAATGCCTTAATCAATGCAGAATTAGTTAATGCTTACGGGCACGGTCTTTCAAGATTAAAGATGTATTGTGAACGATTATCTAAAAAAGTTATCAATCCAAAGCCAAGAATAAAAATAAAAAAGATATCTCAATCGATATCACATGTTGATGCTGATAATTGTATTGGATTTGTTGCTGCAGACATTGCAATAAAAAAAGCAATTCACAATGCTAAAAAAAATGGGATAGGTTTAGTAGCAGTTAAAAATAGTGGTCATTATGGCTTATCCGGTTACTACGCAGAACAAGCCGTAAAAAAAAATTTAATCACGATGATTTATACAAATGCACCTCCTGCAATCGCTCCTCATGGTGCTAAAAAAAGTTTGTTCGGAACAAATCCTGTTTGTTTTGGCTCTCCTACCGGTTCGAAAGTACCATTTATACTAGACACTTCTATGTCAATGATCAATAGAGGTAAAGTAAGATTTGCAGCAAAGAATAATCAAATATTACCTAAAGGTGTTGCATTGGATAAATTTGGTAAACCAACAACAGATGCAAAAAAAGCGCTCTATGGAGTTCAATTGCCTATTGCGAGTTTTAGAGGTTCAGGTTTAGCATGGATGGTTGATATTTTAAGTGGTGTATTAACAGGTGGAAATCATGCTGGAAAAGTAAAAGATCCTTTTGATGACTTTTCAGGTCCACAAAACGTTGGACATTTATTTATCACATTTAAAACAAACTTATTTGTCAAAAATTACAACTCCAGAATTAAAGATAATATTAGAACAATAAAAAGGTTGCCTAAAATTAAAGGAGTAAAAGAAATAATGTATCCTGGCCAAAATAAATATAAAAGGTTTAAAATGAACTTAAAAAAAGAAATTAAAATATCAAAAATTATAGAAAAAGATTTAAAAATATTAAAAAATTGAAAATGCTTTCGAATAAAGAAATTATTTGTCCAGATAACTTACTAAATGTTGCTCACAAAAAGAAAGGTGTTAAAGCTTGTATTGTCAATGCAGGAAAACCTTTGACTATGCAGTCAATACAGGATGCAGTTAAAGAAAATCTTATTGAACCAATATTTATTGGTGACGAGAAAGAAATAGTAAAATGTGCACAGGATCTTAAATGGGATATTTCAAATTATGAAATCATTCATGAACCTGTTGAAAATAACACTGCAACGATTGCCGCAAAATTAGCTAGGGAGCAAAAAATTAGAATTATTGTAAAAGGGCATATACATACTGATGTTCTTATGAAAGAAGTTTTGAAGAGAGAATATAATTTACTAGGAAAAACCAGACTAAGTCACATTTGGCACATGACTTTGGAAAAAGACGACAAGCCTTTGATAATTACAGATGGAGCATTAAATGTTTTACCTAATGTGAAAACCAAATTACACATTCTTAAAAATGTCATTAATTTTTCTCAAAGGATTGGTATCGAAAGACCTAAAGTAGCAATATTATCTGCAACAGAGGAAGTTTTAGATAGCGTGCCAAGTTCCAAAGAAGCGGAGGAATTAACTAAAATTGCAATAAAAGAAAATTTAAATGCTGATGTCTTTGGTCCACTTGCATTTGACAATAGTATCTCCAAAAAATCCGCAGCTATTAAAGGAATACAAAATACTGTTGCTGGTATGGCCGATGTGCTACTGGTACCAAGTGTCGAAACAGGAAATGGTTTAGTAAAAATGCTAATCTACTTTTGTGGTGCCTGTGCAGCTGGTGTTGTTGTTGGGGGTAAAGTACCAGTTGTTATTACAAGTAGATCTGATGAAGCCCCGGCAAGATTAGCATCAATTGCTGCAGCTGTTGTTGCATTAGATTAATAAAACAATATAAATTTAAAATATGACAATTAAATATCTAAAAAAAGCTTCCAAAACAGCATCCACAGATGACACTAAAACAAAAGATATAGTACAAAATCTTTTAAAAGAACTTGAAAAATCTAAAGAAGATGGTTGTAAAGAATTAACAAAAAAATTTGATAAATATGATGGGGAAATAGTTGTTTCAAAAGAAAAAATAGAAGAAATAAATAAAAACTTAGACCAAAAAACTAAAGATGATATTAAATTTTCATACGATAGAGTTCGAAAATTTGCAGAAGCTCAACTTGCAAATTATGGAAAAGATTTTGAAGTTGAATTATCAGATGGTTTATATGCGGGCCAAAAATTAGTCCCTGTAAATACTGCTGGTTGTTATATACCAGGTGGAAGATACGCTCACATCGCATCTGCGGTAATGAGTGTAACAACTGCAAAAGTTGCAGGTGTTAAAAATATTATTGCATGTAGTCCGCCGAAAGAGGGAGTTGGTGCCCACCCTTCTATTGTTTATACGGCAAATTTATGTGGAGCGGATATAATTTTAAATCTTGGTGGTGTACCAGCTATTGCTGCAATGACATATGGAATGTTTGGAAACGCTCCAGCTGATATTTTAGTTGGTCCTGGAAATCAATTTGTAGCTGAAGCTAAAAGAATTTTATTTGGAAAAGTAGGTATAGATTTATTCGCGGGCCCAACAGAAATTGGAATTATTGCAGATGAAACAGCAGATCCAGAGATTGTTGCTGTAGATTTAGTTGGTCAGGCTGAACATGGTTATAATTCACCATGTTGGCTATACACCACTAGCCAAAAACTTGCAGAAGAGGTAATGAAACGAGTACCAGAATTAATAGAAAAACTTCCAGAGGTTCCAAGATTAAGTGCTGAGGCTGCTTGGAGAGATTACGGTGAAGTTATTTTGTGTGATACAGATGAAGAAATGGTTAAGGTAAGTGATGACTATGCACCTGAGCATTTAGAAATTCAAACAAAAAATCTTGAATGGTTTCATAAGAGATTAAAAAATTACGGTTCATTGTTTATTGGAGAGGAAACAACTGTTGCTTACGGTGATAAATGTTCAGGAACCAATCACATTTTACCAACTAAAGGTGCAGGAAAATATACAGGTGGGTTGTTTGTAGGTAAGTTTATTAAAACATTGAGTTTTCAAAGAATGACAAAAGAGTCAACGAAAGAAGTTGGCTCTGCTGCTGCAAGGATTTCAAGATACGAGGGCATGGAAGCTCATGCAAGAACTGGTGACGCTAGGCTGCGTAAGTACGGATATTCAAACGAATAATGTTTAAAGAGATTAGTTTTCAGGTTTGAAAATTAAACACAATCCATTATTGCAAAATCTTTTTCCAGTGGCACTTGGGCCGTCTAAAAAAACATGGCCATGATGCGCACCACAATTTGCACAATGATATTCAACTCTTTTCATTCCATAAGAATAATCTATTTTAGTTTTAAAGGCTCCAGGAAGAGCCTCTGAAAAGGAAGGCCAGCCTGTACCACTATCAAATTTAGCGGTTGATGAAAATAATTTAGCCCCACAATTAGCACAGTGGTAAAAACCTTTTCTATTTTCCTTAAGAAGATCACTTGAAAAAGGTCTTTCTGTTCCCTCATTAAACATTATATCTTTTTGAGATTGTGAAAGTTCAGGATTAATTATTTTTTTTGTTACAGAATATAAAAATTTATATGGTAATGATAAAAAAGATAAACAAGACAAACCAATTAATTTGAGGAAATTTCTTTTTAACATCATAAAATTTTTTATTAAGAATTAATTAATTAATCAAGAAACATAATTGTCTCTGAGGATTTTACTGTTTAAGAAGAGTTAGTGTTTCTTTTGCTATATACATTATTAGAAATGACATGAAGCAAATTATAAACAAATTGATATATCGCCAAGTTTTTTTACTTTCAGCGTATTTCGATAAATAATTTGATAAATATCCCAAAAAAAAGAAAAATATAAATGACGCTATAGATGCACCAATACCAAAGAAAACTTTTTCTTTGATTAAAAAATTTTTTGAAAAATTACCTAGAAAAAAAACTGTATCTGAATAAACGTGAGCATTGAGATAGGTAAAACCTAGTGTCTTAAATAAAACCTCAGATAAGGAAATTTCTTCTAAGGTGGTAGATAAATTTATATTTGTTTGGAGAGTTCTGATTTTTGAATAAATAAAATAAATCAAAAAGATTATTAAAAGAACATTTAGTAATAATTCTATAGAGGCACTGAAATATTGTTGAAAATAATGAAATAATAAAATTCCGAGAAAAATCAATAAGAGGTCAGAAACTGAACAAACTAAACAAACTAGAAATACGTATTGTTTCTTTAATCCCTGTTCAATGACAAAAATATTTTGGGCGCCTATAGCAAGGATCAAACTTAATCCAGTAAAAAAGCCCAGGATTAAAAATTCCATATTCTTTTTTTTCTTTGAGTAACTACAAAAAGTTTTCTCGGAAAACTTCCTTCATGTAATTCAAAAATATCCTCAATTTTAAATCCTTTTGAGATTTGAATTATTTTTTCTTTATTAAAAAAATGAACAATAAATCCATCACTTTCGTATAAATCTTCCCCAAAATGTTTTCCTTTTTTATAATCACCGTCTCCAGTATGCCTAACAGTGAATATATTAATTCCACCAGGTTTTAAAATTCTATGAACTTCTTTATTTAATTTAATAATTTCTGAAGTAGTCAAGGCCATACAGTAAAGCATGTGTGAATAACATCCATCAAAAGAATTATCCTTGTAAGGAATACCATTACGTACATCCCAAACTTTTGTAGTAATTTTATCTGCTGCAGATTTACCATCAGCCATTATAGGATCAGAATAATTTTTTATTTTTTTTTTATTAATATTTTTTATTGCCTCAGAACTGTAATCTAATGCTGTAACTTGAATCAAATTTGAATTTGCTGCAAGATAAGTTGTGTCTCTACCTAAACCAGCACCTAACTCAAGGATGTCAATTTTTTTTCTCTTAAAAAAAATGTTTACTTTTTGATTTTCAAATATTTCTTTTGCGTGTTTGGCAGATTCGCTAGGGTCTAAACCAAACATCTCAGGCTTACTTGAGAAGCTGTTTTCCCAATGCTGAGATTGCTGGTCTAAATCTTTCTTATTCAATCTACTTTGAAGGATCTGGAACTTTTCTCAAGTACGGCTTAACTGCATTCCAACCATCTGGAAACAATTTTTTAGCCTCATCATCCTTCACTGCTGGAACAATTATTACTTCCTCACCCTTTTTCCAATCTGCAGGTGTTGCAACTTTATGTTTTGCTGTTAATTGCATAGAGTCTATTGCTCTTAAAAGCTCCATAAAATTTCTACCAGTTGCCATTGGGTAAGTTAAAAAAAGACCAATTCTTTTGTCAGGCCTAATTATAAAAACTGTTCGAACTGTTTGATTATCAACTGCTGTTCTTCCCATTGAAGTAACTCCAGCGTCTCCTTCAAGCATGTTATAAAGTTTTGCGACCTCTAAATTTTCATCTGCAATAATTGGATAGCTTGGTTTATTTCCTGTAACATCCTTTATATCCTCTAACCATTTAACATGGTCAGATACTGGATCAACACTCAAACCGATAACTTTTACATTTCTTTTATCAAATTCAGGTTTCATTTTTGCTAAAGAACCTAGTTCAGTTGTGCATACTGGAGTGAAATCTTTTGGATGCGAAAACAACACTCCCCAACTATCTCCTAGCCACTCATGAAAAGATATATCACCAAGTTGTGTCTTTGCTTTAAAATCTGGAGCCACACTATTTATTTTTAAACTCATCAAACCTCCTATTTTAATACAAAAATTATATGCAAGATTGATATGCTATGCAAATTTTTGTAATACCTTATAAATATCGTAAAGAGTGACATTACATCAAGTTAATAAGGTTTAAATTTAACAAAAAACAACTATATAGCCTCATTATGAATGAATATTTACAATCCATAATAGATAGAGATCCTGCTGCAAAATCAAAGTTAAGTTTAATACTTACTTATCCAGGAGTAAAAGCTATATTTTTTCATAAAATAGCTAATTTTTTTGCTAAGGCAAAATTTGATTTAGTAGCGAGAGTAATCTCTCAACTTTCTAGATTTTTAACCGGTATAGAAATTCATCCAAAAGCTCAAATTGGAAAAAATTTATTTATTGATCATGGTATGGGAGTAGTGATTGGGGAAACATCTGAAATTGGAGATAACGTTACAATTTACCATATGGTTACTCTTGGTGGTATTTCACCAAGTATAAATTCAGATAGCCAAAGACAAATAAAAAGACACCCAACACTTATGGATAATGTGGTAGTTGGATCTGGTGCACAAATACTTGGACCTGTTGTTATTGGTGAAAATGCAAAAATTGGTGCTAATGCAGTAGTAACAAAAGATGTTCCTAACAATGCAGTAATGATAGGTATACCAGCAAGAAATGTTGGTACAACATCAAATGAATTCAAACCTTATGCTGTAACAGAGGACACTAAAGAAATTAGTAATGAAGAATAATCAAGAAGATTTTATCTCAGGTATTGGAAATACACCTTTAATTAAATTAAGGGGAGCCTCAGAAATAACTGGTTGTAATATTTATGGTAAAGCTGAATTTTTAAATCCAGGTGGTTCTGTAAAAGATAGAGCTGCATTAGCTTTAATAAAAGATGCTCAAGAAAAAAAATTAATATCAAAAGGTGGTATAATTGTTGAGGGAACTGCTGGTAATACTGGAATAGGTCTAGGACTATTAGGTAATTCTCTTGGCTACAAAACAATTATTGTAATGAATGATAATCAAACACAAGAAAAGAAAGATACATTAAGAAATCTTGGAGCAGAATTAAGACTGGTGCCTGCTAAACCTTACAAAGATGATAATAATTTTGTGAAAGTTGCAGCTAGACTTGCAGATGAATTGAGGCCAACAATTAATAACGGAGTAGTTTGGGCAAATCAATTTGATAATACTGCAAATGCTAAAGGACATTATGAAGGTACCGGAAAAGAGATATGGGAACAAACTGAAGGCAAAGTAGATGGCTTTGTATGTTCATCAGGAACTGGTGGAACTATTTCAGGTGTCAGCAATGCACTTAAAGAAAAAAATAAAGATGTCAAAATTTATTTGTCAGATCCAAAAGGGTCCTCACTTTATAACTATATTGAACACGGTGAATTGAAATCTGAGGGTAATTCAATCACTGAAGGAATAGGATCAAGTAGAGTAACTAAAAATTTTGAAAATGCAAAAATTGATGGTGCTTACTCTATCGATGACCATGAGGCTTTACCTATACTTTATGATTTAATTCAAAATGAAGGTTTAAGCTTAGGGACTAGTTGTGGAATAAATATTGCTGGAGCAATAAGACTTGGTAAAGAAATAGGTCCAGGAAAAACTATTGTAACTATTCTTTGTGATAGATCAGACAAATACAACTCTAAGATGTTTAATAAAACATTTTTAAAAGAAAAAAACTTACCTTTTCCAAGCTGGTTATAATATCGCATACCAGGCATGTAACAAAACAGTTACATTTTTAAGATATAATTTAATAACGTTAGGATACTTATGAGAATGTTGATAACAACTCTGGTTTTTTTTATTTTTACTTCTGCTAATGCAGAAATGAGTAAAAGTGACAGATCAAAAGCTTTGGATTGTGTTGGAATTTATATGGCCAACTATTTTTTGCCATCAGGTGAAAAATTTGAATACGGAATGAAAGAAAAATCTATTTCAACTGTAAAAGTTTTAAAAACTTATGCATTAGAAATAGGTATACCAGAAAAAAAGTGGGATGATGAAGTGAATAAGGCAGTAGACAAACATTACGGTTCAAAGTATGACAAAGCTAAAACTGACAAATGTCATACCTTTGTTGAGGCTTTAGTTCCTAATGGAGCTGAAAGAGTGAAAAAAGTGGTTCAAACTTTGTATTAAGGAGAAAAATATGGAAAAAGAAATGTTAGTGGTAGCTAAATTAAAAGAGGGTATGTTTGAAAAATTTATGGGTTTTATGCAATCACCTGAAGGTTTAGCAGAAAGAGCAAAGGTTGCAGTAGTGGAAAAAACAATTGGAACAGTAACACCAGATAAAAGCACTGTTATGTTTAAGATTTTTTGCACTGACGAAGCAGCTCTATATAAATTTATAGAGGGAACTGAAGTATCAAAACCTATTATGTCAGTAGTATTAGACAGTTACTCAGTTTATCACTTGACCAAAGCAAAATAATTGAAAGGAAAAAAATGAAAAATTACATGGTAACTCACACTTTCAAATCGAAAGAAATGAAAGCAAAATTTAGTGAAACAGTAGCTTCAATGAAAATGGAAGATATTGTTAAATCAATGACAAGCGATAAGGCAGCATGTCAAATGACTTGGAACACTCCAGGTGATACAATGCAAATGTTTTGTTGGTGGAAAGCTAACAGTGAAGCGGATATCAATAATCAATTAGGTCAAATGAATGATTTCTTTGAGCCTCATAAATTTACTGAGTGTACGGACCAGGTGATGGACTATAACGCTTAAGAGAAAAATTTATGAAAGCAATCTATACAAGAACCATCGGCGTTTATGACGATAAACTTAATGAGGCTATGGAAATTTCTAAAGGCTTAGCAAAAGTTAGAAAAAAACATTATCCGGATCATGAAGTTTACTTTTCATTTCAAATTGGTGGAAATCCAAGAACAGTAAGAGAAACACTTGTGGGAGAGCAGTTTACTGATAAGGCGTTTGAAAATGATACAAACATGTCAGCTGATCCTGATTTTATTAATCTTCAAAAAAAGATGAAAGGTGTTTTTAAAGAAGGCACTATCCAGGATGAAATGAGAATGGTATTTAACGACTAGGAGATAAAATGATAGAAAAATTTAATGGAGTGTTTTATTTAATAATTTACTTAGTTCATTTTATTGGAGTTGGTGTTTACGCATTTCAAACCATTTTTGGCACTAAAAGCTTCATGGAAAGATTTGGTATAGATCCTAGTGGCGCAATAATGATTAGGATGGCAGGAGCATTTATGCTTGCTGTTTTTTTAATGTCTATCTATGTAGCTTTTATTAGGCCTGGAGGATTAGAAAATACATGGGGATTTTTAAATTTAGTTTTTATAAATAATTTATGTATTTTTCTGTGTAATTTATATTCGATTAAAATTAATAAAACAGGAGTGAATGAGAAAACCACAAATGAAGGTATTATTGCACCCTTTGTATTTACAGTTATGAGTGCAATCCTAATTTATGGTCTATCTGATAGGATTTATACTTAATGTCTGGATTTGCGATATTCAACATAGACATAAAAAAACCAGAGGAATATAAAGAGTACGTAGAAAAAGTTAAGCCGATTGCTGAGAAATTTGGTGGTGAATATATTGTTAGAGGTGGTGAAACTAAAGTATTAGAGGGAACCTGGACATATCCTAGAACAGTAGTAATTAAATTTCCAAGTTATGAAAAAGCTTTAGAATGGTATAACTCTGATGAGTATAAGCCAGTAAAACAAATCCGTTTAGAAAACTCAGTTGGTAATGGAATAATAATTAAAGGAGTATAAAATGTCGATATTAAAAAGATATACTGATGCAATAGACAAGAAGGATGAAGCAACTATGAATGAGCTTTTACATGATGACTTCAAATTCACAATGCATAAATCTGGAAATTCTTTAGGAAAAGCTGATGTTGTTAAATGGGCGATGAGTGGTGATATAAATCAAGAAAAAGTGAGAATTATTTATGAAAATAATGAAGTGGGTGTACATCATTCATTTGTAAAATTTAATGATGGAAACACTGAAGCGGTGATGGCAGTTTATAAATATAAAGATGGAAAGATTATAAGCTTAGAAACTGGTGCAACTCCTATGTCAAAATAAGAGTAAATGATTGACTTTTATTTTTCAATTGGAAGCACTTATACTTATTTAGCTGTCACTAGAATACTTGATGTCGAAAAAAAACATCATGTCCAGTTTAATTGGAAACCATTTAGTGTTCGGGCAATCATGAAAGAAATGAATAATATACCATTTCCAAAGGACAAGCTTAATAAGGTAAATTACATGTGGAGAGATATTGAAAGACGGGCTGAAGGTTATGGTTTTTTTGCAAAAACACCTGTACCCTATCCATTATCTGAATTTGACTTAGCAAATCAAATTGCGATACTTGGATTGGATAAGGGATGGGGTATAGATTATGTTAGACTGACTTATAAAAAGTGGTTTCAAGAAGGAAAAGAACCAGCGATAGAACCAAGTATTTCTGAGATATGTAAAGAATTAAAAATGAGCAAAGATGATATAATTTCTGAGGCAAAAACAAAATTAATTGAAGATAAATACCTAGCAAATACAAATTCTGCAAGAGAGAATAAAATCTTTGGTAGTCCAACTTTTGTCGTTAACAATGAAATATTTTGGGGTGATGATAGAATGGAAGATGCAATCAAGTTCTTTAAAAAATGATGTTACCTAAAAAATACTTTGATCTTATTTTTATTTTAATTATGGGTTTTGGAATGAGTTTATTAATGACTCTAATTATCACATATATCAACACTGGTATGGATAAAGATTATATCAACAGATTCTTAAAAGCATGGGTAGTCAGTTTACCTATAGCTATAATTGCAGCATTGATACTAGGTCCACCGATTAAGAAATTGGTAGATAAAATTACTAAATAGTCATAGGTTTAATTGTGAGTAATTTATCTGGATATATATTTCTTCTATTGGCTATTGTTCTTGGAATAACCTCTAATGGTTTTTTAAAATCTACAAATGGTTTTACTAATATTGGTCCAACTATTTTCTGTATAGTTTCTATAATTGCTTGTATATATTTTTTATCCAAGGCGATGAATATTATTCCAGTTGGTTTTACCTATGCAACATATGGAGGATTAACAATCACTGCTGTTACGTTGTTTGGCGTATTTAAATATAATCAAATCCCTAACCTATATGGAATTATTGGGATAATTTTAATTATTATCGGAGTAGTATTGTTAAATACTCTTGGTAAGACTACTTAGAGATAGGCTTAAGAATTTTTAAAAATTTATTGTGCATGCTTCTATTGGCGCTCACAAGAATATTTCCAGCCTTAACAGCACTTTCATTTTTCCAATTTGAAACTACACCACCTGCAGCTTCGATGATTGGTATTAATGGATGTATATCCCAAATTTTATTAGCGCATTGAATTACGACATCAATTTTTCCTTCTGCAAAATGAGAATAACTCAATGCGTCAGCACAAGGAAATTGCATCATCTTTAATATTTTTGGAATTTTCTTTTGTTGATTAAGAGAGATAGTGCCATGAAATGCAGCGGATAATTTAACATTTGAATATTTTGCATTGTAGTTAACTTTAATTTTTCTTTTTTTATTATCCTCAACTACAAAAGCAGACTTTGGAGAAGTATTATAATAATATTTTCTAAGAATTGGAAAATTGGCGAGACCTAAAACTGGATAACCTTTGTAGTTTAAAGAAATTAAATTACTCCAAGTTGGATTTCCTATAACAAATGATCTCGTTCCATCAATTGGATCAATAACCCAAGTAAAATCACTTTTATTTTTCTTCTGTCCAAATTCTTCTCCTTTAATTTGGTGTTTGGGAAATTTCTTTAATATTTCTTTTCTAATAAATTTTTCGAATGACTTGTCAGCACTTGTAACTGGATCGTAACCTTTACTTTTTTCCTTATTGGAAACCTTGAAAGGTTTGTTTAATTTCAAGTAATAATATTTGGTAAGTTTCTTGGCTAAATCATTTAGAAATTTAGAAAAAACTTTATAATTTGAAGAATTCAACTTTGACACAAAGGACTAATACTATTTTATTAGTATTGATTAAAGTAAAATTTTAAATAATCATCGATTTAGCTGTGAAAATAGAATTAAAAAATAATAAGATATTTTTTGAAAACCAGGGTCAGAAGAAAGAGATTCATCCATTTTGGTTAAGAGAAAGAGTAAACGGTGAAAGTTTCATAGATGAGGCTACACAGCAAAGGTTATTTGACCCAACAAAATTAGAGGAAGATATTAAGATAAACTCTCTTAATCTGTCAGATCAATTTCTAGAAATTACTTTTAATGATGGCGCTTATACAAAATTTGCAATTCAAAATATCTTGAGAGAATTTAGTAATGAAGATGAGATTAAAAAGATTAAAAAGGTTGAATGGGACTCGTCTTTTACAAATTTAAAGAATTTTAAATTTGAAGACAATTTTTTTAATGAAAAAGTTATGTATGACGCCTTAATAGATTTTTATAAATTTGGTTTTGTAATTTTTAAAGATGTACCAACTAAAAATAATTTTATTACAAATTTTGCAAATTCTATTGGAAGTATAAGAAGAACAAATTTTGGGGAATTTTTTAATGTTAAGTCAAAACCAAATCCAAATGATTTAGCTTATACTTCATTAGCTTTAGCACCACACACCGACAACCCTTATAGAAATCCTGTACCATGTATACAAATGCTCCATTGTATTGAAAACGAGGTTAATGGAGGCCTTTCCACTTTAGTAGATGGATATACTGTAACAGAAAAACTCAAAAAAGATTTCCGGGATTATTACAATATTCTTACTGACATTAAAGTTAGGTTTCAGTTTGTAGACCAATCAGTTATTTTAGAAGATTGGGCCGAGATGATACAATTAAATGAAAAAGGAGAGTTCAAGCAAGTTAGATTTAGTCCGAGATTAGACTTTGTGCCTTTAATGGAAAAGAATAAACTTGAACTTTTTTACTCTGCAAGAAAAAAAATATCAGAACTTTATAATTCAGATCAATATAGAATTGAATTTAGGTTAAATCCTGGAGATTTACTTATGATGGATAATTACCGGTTACTTCATGGAAGAACCTCTTATGATACAAATCAAGGTAATAGATTTCTGCAAGGATGTTATATTGATTACGATAGTACGGAGGGTAAGCTAAAACACCTCAAAAGAAAATTTAGTCTGTGAAGTGAAGCCAACCAGTAATAATATATTTTTCTCCTCCATTAAGAACACTCCCTCTATGTGCATGTGTCCACTCAGCTGGCCAAATTAATGTTTTTCCAGTTTCGGGTTTTATTTTAACTTTATAATAGTCAAAATCTGTTGTGCCACCATCATCAACATCATTTAAATAGGTCATCCAAGCAAATATTCGATGAATGTGTGCCATATCGGTTCTTTCAGCGTGAAGGCGCCCAAAATGACCACCTGGAAGATATTTTTGAATATTGAAAGGACCAATGTGAATTTTTTTTACAAAGGTTTTCAAAAAATCGTATTGTTCCTTATAATCAGTGAAACATTGATATAGATTTTCAAAATACTTATTGAATACTTTGTACCTTTCATCTTTAAGACTTTCTGGTTTAATAGTTATGTCGGTTGACTTTTTTACACTCTCATCAATACCTCCACCTGTAGTGCCTTTCATGTGGAGATCAGAATTATTTTCAAAAAAATCAATAATTTCTTTGCAAAGTTCTTTATTTTCTAAATCCCAATTTCCAATAAAATTTGGACTAACGTTATTTTTAATTTCTAATCTTTTCATTTATTAATCTATTTTAAAATCTTTTTCACCAAACTCTATCATACCTGTACTTTCATTCAAATATTTTTGTCCCTCATTATGTCTATTCAATCTTAAAAGATTTTTCCCATAAAATGTTTTCAAATTTTTATTTTGTGGAAATTTTTTTAATGCTCTCACACAAAAAGTATCAACAGCTTTTGTTAAATTAAGCTCAAATAAACATTGAGCAAATACCTCAATAACTGTTTCTTGATCCTCTTTCATAAGCAATGATTTTTCCAGTATCGGCAAAGCTTTTTTAAATTGCCCAGTATTGTAGTAAAGTTTTCCTAAATTATTAACAGATAATATTGAAACAGGTTTAATTTCTAAACACTTGATATAGCACTTTTCAGCCTCTTCTATTTTTTTTAGTTCAGTGTAGCATATGGCTAAGTTATGAAGTGCAGGTGGAAGTTTTGGAAATTGCTTTAAAATTGCATTAAATATATCTATAGCTTTTTCGAATTTTCTTTCAGCACGGTATTTTTCAGCTTCTAAAAATTTTTTTTCAGTTTCTTTATCAATCATTTAAAAATCTATTTTATATTTGATATTTGAGTCTCCGCATCCCTAATTGACTTTTCATAATCCAAAGCCATTTGATCAGCGCTAATAATATCGACCTTTTCTATACCAAAAAAATTTAAAATAAACTTTAACCATGGGGTTAGAAAATCCTCTTTACTATTTAATTTTGTCCCTCCTGAAGTTATGACTAAATAAGCTCTTTTATTTCTCAACAAACCCTCTCTTCTCCCATTTTCTTTAAATTTAAATGTCTCGCCTATTCTTGCTACCAGATCAGACCAAGCTTTTAAGGTTGCAGGAGGACCATAATTATAAATTGGTGCTGATATAATGATGACATCACTTTCTTTAAGCTCTTTTACAAGTTTATCAGATAATTCAAACATTTTTTTATGATGTTCAGTTTGATCTTTTTCTTCAATCTTCATCCCTGACTCGGTTAATCCAGATACAAAAACCATCTCATCATCTAAATCTCTGTAAACAACTTCGTCATCAGGTTTTTTTATCTTATCTAAAAGTTTCTTTGCCAGTGCTCTAGAGGTCGATCCCTCTTTTCTAGCACTTGAATCTATTTGATATATTTTCATAATTTTAATTATCCAAAATTTTGTAAAAAGGGTAATGCATTTAATAAATAATATCCTAAAGCTTGTAATTGATTAGTTAATATTAAAATACCTGTAATTAATAGTATAATTCCACCAGATTTAGAGACTAAATTAATATTCTTTTTAAAGTTTTTTGAAAATATTAGAAACTTTTGAATCAAATAGCCAGATAAAATGAATGGCACTGCCAATCCAAATGAGTAAAAGATTAAAAGTAAAATTCCTCTGTTAAAACTTTCCTCAGTTGC
Organism: uncultured Pelagibacteraceae bacterium; assembly: GCA_902594255.1. Classification (GTDB taxonomy): domain Bacteria; phylum Pseudomonadota; class Alphaproteobacteria; order Pelagibacterales; family Pelagibacteraceae; genus Pelagibacter. Next base: position 16,846 of record CACJLN010000002.1, on the reverse strand, counting down.
AGCTAAAACCAAGATTGATCCTAAAATTGGACCTATACAAGGTGTCCAACCAAAAGCAAATGCCATACCAATTAGAATTGGGCTATAAAAACGATTATTTGAATTTGTTTGTATTCTTTTTTCATAATTTAAAAATTTAAGATTTATAATTCCAATTATATGAAGCGAAAAAAGAATTATTACTAAACCAGCTGCTATTCTTAGTTCATATGAATTTTGCAATAACACTTGTCCTAAAAAAGTTGAGGCGGCTCCAAAAATAATAAAAACAATTGAAAAACCAAAAGTAAATAAAATGATCGGAATTAAATTGACATTTTTTTTCTCTAATAATTCATTTAATGAACTACCTGAAATATAGGAGATGTACCCGGGAATTAATGGTAAAACACAAGGAGATAAAAAACTTATCAAACCAGCTCCAAGTGCAATAAAAAGTTCTGTCATTATTTTTCTTTAACCACTTTTAACTTTTGTTCACCTAAGTTATCAACTTTTAAAATCATCACATCTCCATCCTTTAGGTAATCGGGTGGTGTCATCCCCATTCCTACTCCTGCAGGTGTGCCTGTTGTAATAACATCTCCTGGCATTAAAGTTATAAATTGACTAATATGAGATATTAAAAAATTAAAATTGAATATCATTAAACTTGTATTTCCAGTCTGTCTTCTTTTCCCATTGAGATCTAAAGTCAAATTTAGATTTGATGGATCTCTTATTTCATCTTTAGTTACAAGATATGGTCCTAAAGGTCCAAACGTATCCCCAGATTTCCCTTTAACCCATTGACCACCTCTGTCTTTTTGCCATTCTCTCTCACTAATATCATTACAAATACAATAACCTATAATGTAATCTTGTGCTTCTTCCTCTTTTACATACTTAGCTTTTTTTCCAATAACTATTGCAATTTCAACCTCATGATCTAAAGACTTTGAAAACTTAGGTATGACTATGTCATCATTAGGTCCAACTATACAATTTGGTGACTTATTAAAAACTATTGGTTCTTTAGGAGTATTCGAATTTGTCTCAGCAGCATGAGCTTTATAATTTAAACCAATTGCGAAAAAATTTGCTGGTTTAAAAACACAAGATCCTATTCTTTGATTTTGATCCAAAAGTGGGAGAGAATTAATATCAAAATTTTTTATTTTATCTAAATTTTCAAAATTTAAATTTTCCGGTGTTAAATCTTTAAAGATATTCGATAAATTCCGAATATTATTTTTGTCATCAAGAATTGCGGGTATTTCCTTGCCACGCTCACCAACCCTTAAAAATTTCATTAATTAACCTTTGATGCCAAGATGTGTATATTTTATATTTAGGTAATCTTTAATTGCCATTGATCCGCCTTCACGCCCATAACCACTTTGCTTTATCCCACCAAAAGGTGCTTCAGCAATTGCTACCATTGGAGTATTTACAGCGACTGAGCCAGTTTCTAGTTGTTCAGAAGCAAGATGAGCAGTTTCCATTGAATTAGTGCAAACATAACTGCACAACCCTAATTCATGGTTGTTAGCTCTTTCAATAACATCATCAAAAGTTTTAAATGATAGCATAGGCACTAACGGTCCAAACGGTTCTTGTTTCATTATCGTAAAATCATCTTTTACATCGTCAAATACTGTCGGTTCATAATAAAAACCTTTGTTAAATCCTGAAGGTCTTTTTCCACCTAATAAAACTTTTGCACCTTCTTGTTTAGTTTTTTCAACTAATTCTTCTATTTCGTTAAGTCTTTTTTTTGTGGTTAACGGGCCCAATTGAGTTGCTGGATCCATACCATCACCTATTTTTAATTTTTTTGTTTTTTCAATAAATAAATTTACAAATTCATCTTTTTTTCTCTCGTGTATATAAAATCTATTAGGCGATATACAAACTTGACCATTGTTTCTGAATTTAGCAGCTATTGCCATATCAGCTGCTTTTTTAATATCAGCATCATCAAATACAATAAAAGGTGAATGACCTGATAGCTCCATTGTTACTCTTTGAACTTTATCTGCAGCTTGTTTCAATATTAATTTACCTACTCTTGATGATCCAGTAATTGAAATTTTTTTGACTATGTCTGATGCAATCAATTGTTGTGCAATACTAGGTGGATCACCTGATAAAAGATTTACTACGCCTGGCGGCACACCACATTCATTACATATATTAACCATCTCCATTACAATACCAGGGGTAATTACGTCGGGCTTAACTATTACAGAGCAGCCAGCTGCTAGCGCCGTTGAAATTTTTCTTGCAGACAACACTGCAGGGAAATTCCAAGGAGTTAATGCTGCTACAACACCAACTGGTTGATAATAGACATGAACTCTTGTGTCTTCAAATCTGCTTTCAACAGTTTGTCCATAAATTCTTTTTGTTTCTTCGGCATTCCACTCAAAAATATCTGCAGCACCATTAACTTCACCTTTGGCTTCTGCAAAAGGTTTTCCAACTTCAAGTGTCATCCACTTAGCAAGCACATCTTGCTTCTCTCTCATTTTGTCCGCAATTCTTCTAATGATATAAGATCTTTGCCATGGAGCAGTTTTTTTCCAAACTTCTAATCCTTTTGCAGCAGACTTTAAAGCTCTCTCAACATCCTTAGTTGTAGCTTTTGAGGCTTTTCCCAAAACTTCTTCATTTGCAGGATTGATTACTTCGTAAGTTCCCTCATCTGATGATTTTTGCCATTTACCATCAATGAATTGCCCGAATTTTTCATACATAATTTCAATTTAGCATTACTATAGGGTGTGTCTACTATGTAATTTTTACACATTAATAATCTCTAATTAGATGATACTATTTTAAAAAAAAAGGAGTTCAATATGAAAGCATATATAATGGGAAATTACACTGAAAAAGCTTTTCAAGGATTTTTAAAAGATCCAACGAGTGATAGAAAAGCAGTTGTAGAACAGTTAACAAAAGCTATGGGTGGAACAATGCACAGCATGGATATTGTAAGAGGCTCTTATGATTTTGTAGTTGTTACTGATGTTCCAAGCTTTGATGATTTTGCTGCAATTAAATTAGTCGTTGAAGCATCAGGTGCTGTAAAAAACTTAACAATACTTGAAGCGATTGATTTTACAAAAGCCACAACTAAAGCAAGTAAAATCGGTTACAAAGCACCAGGTCAATAATTTTTGGTATAACTTCCAGTTGCGGACTGGGAGTTATATTAATTTTTTTTTAGTTTTGAGGAAAATTTAAGATTGTCATTTGTAAATTTTGAAGAATTCTCTTTAATATAGTCGTCCATAATCTTTACCTTTTCGTCTTCAAATTCAGATACTTTTCTATTATTTAAATCAACGTATAAAGCTAGAACTTCTATAGTTGATGCAAGAAACTTTTTTTCTTTATGAACCATCTCCATTTTATATTGTAATCTTTTCTTGTCATGGTCAAAGTAAACTAAATTAACGTCTACCTCATCACCAAGTTTGAGTTCTTGATTATAGGTGATATTTGACTCAACGATCATAGTACTTTTGCCAGTTGTTTTTGCTGAGTGTTCTCCCATTTTGAATATGCTATTTAAAGTATCAGCACCATATTTATCAAAAATCAGTAGATAATAAGATACGTTCATATGATCATTGTAATCTATCCATTCTTTTATTATCTTTTGTGAACTTAAATAAACTGACATTTTAAGTTAAGAAGTGATTAATTTTTTTTAGTTTCGTTGTCTACAACTAAACAAATTTCAGATTTTGTTAAAAACCTTTTCCCAGTTCCATTATCCAAAGAAAACATTCCGCCAATACCTTTAACAGCATCAATGGTTAAATCCGTATGTTTCCATTTTTCATATTGATCATCATTCATATAAAACGGGACTCCACCAATTTCACCTAATTTTACATCGCTATTTCCAACCATGTACTCATTTCTTGGATAGCACATTGGAGCACTTCCGTCACAACATCCACCAGACTGGTGAAATAAAAGTTCATCACCATGCTGAGCTTTAAGTTCTTCAATAAGTTTAAGTGCTGAGTCTGTAGCTTTTACTTTCATAAAAAATATGGCCCGTGATTCCTCACGGGCCACTATATATTAGTTATCTTTTAAAAGAAGCCTAATTTTTTCTCACTGTAAGACACGTGAAGATTCTTCACTTGTCTATAATGATTTAGCATCATTTTGTGAGTTTCTCTTCCAATACCAGATTGTTTGTAACCACCGAATGCAGCATGTGCAGGATAAGCATGGTAACAGTTTGTCCAAACTCTACCAGCTTGTATCTCTCTACCCATTCTGTATGCGATATTACCATTTCTAGTCCAAACACCCGCTCCTAAACCATAAAGAGTGTCATTAGCAATTTTTAATGCCTCTGCCTCATCTTTAAATTTAGTTACTGATACCACTGGTCCGAAAATTTCCTCTTGGAAGATTCGCATTGAATTATTACCCTCAAAAATAGTTGGTTCAATGTAGTTTCCTTTTTCTAAACCACTATTAATTTTTGCAACATTTCCACCACATAGAACCTTGGCACCTTCTTTCTTACCTAAATCTAGATAAGATTTGATTTTTTCCATTTGTTCTAATGATGCTTGTGCCCCAATCATTGTTTCCATTTTCAAAGGATTATCTTGTTTAACAGCTTTTGTTCTAGCAATAGCTTTCTCCATGAACTTATCATAGATAGACTCTTGAACTAGTACTCTGCTTGGACAAGTACAAACTTCACCTTGGTTTAATGTGAACATTGCAAAACCTTCTAAACACTTATCAAAGAAGTCATCATCTTTTGCCATAACGTCTTCAAAGAAAATGTTAGGAGATTTTCCACCTAGCTCCAACGTAATTGGTATCAAGTTTTGTGATGCATACTGCATAATCAATCTACCAGTTGTTGTTTCACCAGTAAAAGCAATCTTTTTGATTCTTTTTGATGATGCTAGAGGTTTTCCAGCTTCTAAACCAAAACCACTTACAACGTTTACTACTCCTGGAGGTAACAAATCTCCAATTAGTTCCATAAGTAACATGATTGATGCTGGTGTTTGCTCAGCTGGTTTTAGCACAACACAGTTTCCTGCTGCTAAAGCTGGTGCAAGTTTCCAAGTTGCCATTAATAATGGAAAGTTCCAAGGTATAATCTGTCCAACCACACCTAGCGGCTCAGGAATGTGATAAGAATATTCACTATTGCTTATCTCAGCAACTGAACCCTCCTCAGCTCTAATTACCCCAGCAAAATATCTCCAATGATCTATTACTAGTGGTAAATCAGCAGCCATACATTCTCTAATCGGCTTACCATTGTCTAAACATTCTGCAGTCGCTAATAAATTAAGATTTTTCTCAATCACATCAGCTATTTTAAGAAGAATGTTTGATCTTTCCGTAATTGAAGTTTTTCCCCAAGTTGGGAAAGCTGCGTGAGCTGCATCTAATGCAGCGTCTACATCTTTTTCATTTGATCGTGCAACTGAACAGATCACCTCATTTGAAATCGGAGAAGTATTATCAAAATACTTACCAGATTTTGGTTCCACAAACTTACCGTTTATGTAGTTTCCGTATTTAGCTTTAAACGGAAATTTTACTTTCAAATGAGAAGTATCTAATACAGATGACACTTTCATTGCTTCTGCACTCATTTTTTTTACTCCTCTTGTTTTTTTTATTGTTTTTAGCTTATGTTTTTTTCTAGACTTTTTTGAACGCTTCTTAGTCGCAGACTTTTTTGTCACAACTTTTTTTTTCGTTTTTATTTTTTTTCTAGAAGTTTTGACCAATTTAGATTTTCTTTTTTTGGTCTTTAGTTTTGCTATTTTTTTTCTTTTAATAGCCATTCCTTATTAAACTCGAAAAAACAGGCTGTTGCTAATTTTATAATACTTTATTTTCTACTTATGATTGTACGATTACAACATCTTGTGGTTATCATAAAAATCTTTAATATTTTTAATTTTAAATAAATCAGCATTCTTATTTATAAAAAATCAAATGGATATCAATTTCTTTAAAAAAACGAGAATATTAGATGGTGGTATGGGCCAAGAACTTTTAGCCAGAGGAATGAAACCACAAGGAACATTGTGGAGTGCCACCGCAATACTAAACGAAAAATATCATAAGCTGCTATATGATACACACGTTGATTACATCAAAGCTGGTGCAGAAGTGATAGTAACTACTACTTTCGCGTCCAGAAAAATTAGATTAAGAGAAAATAAAATCGAAGATAAGTTTGAATATTTAAATAAAACAGCTGGAGAATTAGCAAAAAAAACTAAAGAGCTATATCCAGATATTCTTATTGCTGGAGGTTTACCTCCTCAAAATTTAACTTATAAAGAGGATGATAGATCAAGTGATGAGATAAGTCAGGACTTTTATGAACATGCGAAATTATTAAATCCTTATAGTGATTTTTTCTATCTAGATGTAATTAGCAGTGTCAGAGAATTTGAATTAGCAATCAAAAGTATTCACGAATTCAAAAAACCATATCTTATTGGGGCGCATATATCTCAAGGAAAAACTATGCCCAGTGGAGAAAAAATTTCTCATATTATAAGAAATAAAAAAAATGACAATTTACTAGGATTAATACTTTCATGTGTCTCTCCAGAAAATTTCCTATTAAACTTAGACGAATTAAAAAGTTTAGGTATACCTTTTGGTTTCAAATTAAATTCTTACATAAAAACAAACCCATTTCCTAACCTTGATGAACACGAAAAAGATAAAAAATCTGTTGATCCAAAAGAATTTTTAGGCACAAGAAAAGATTTAACTCCAAAAAAAATGGTGGAATTTGCTAAAAAATTTAAAGATAGTGGAGCAACTATACTGGGAGGTTGTTGTGAAACTAGTCCAAAACATATCCAAGAATTTTCAAAGCTTTTAAAATAAATTGATCTTTAAAAAATTATTTAAATAGAGACTTAACTCGATAAAAAGATTTTATTCCAAGGAATGAACATGAGAGCCCATAAAATCTTGCAAAATAAGCAGTTTGTTTTACTTTGTTATAAAAGATAGAAAATATAATAGTTTTCATAATAGATTTTATAAATTTTCCTGACATTTTAAATAGCGCATATAAATAGTTATTATGTTTTTTGTAATAATAAAAAGAAGACCACATCCAATGCCAATTTCTAAACATTTCTGTTTCAATTGAGTACTCTGGATCTGTTGCAGCTGAACCCTTATGTCCCAAATGTTCTATTTTTAAAATTGAACTATTAAAAATTTTTCCATTTTTGGATTTAATTCTTTTACAAAGGTCAACCTCTTCAAAATATAAAAATATATTTTCATCAAACATATCATTCTTATCTACATATTTAGTATCAACCAGTATTGAGCACCCAACAATCCAATCTACCTCTTTTAAAGAATTTTCATCATAATCCTTTTTTCTTAAATAAGGATCATTTCTATTGTCGAACGAACCAAAGGGCCAATGATGAGTATCATTATAATACGATGGACCGATTATAGAAAATTCAAAATCAGGTTTAAGGTAATTTTTTAATTGAATAAAAAAATCATCTTGATGAACTACATCTGGATTTGTAACAAGTCCATATCTTGTTTTTATATTTTTAAAACCTAAATTATTTCCAGCTCCATAACCTAAATTTTTATTTGCCAAAATTACAGAAATATTCGAATATTTTTTTTCTAGCTCACTTTTAAATTCGTTATCACTAGAGTTCTCAACAATTAATATCTTTACATTAGAGTCAATAGAATCAATGCAATTAAATAAAATTTCTTTATTTGTTCTATAAGTTACAATGATAATCGTTAAATCATTTAGATAAGACATACTAGACTAATTTACAATTTATAAATAAAGATATAAAAGACAGTTGTCTATGAAAATATTCATAACTGGTATAGCTGGGTTTTTAGGAAGTCATTTAGCAAAAAGACTTGAAAAATTAGGTCATGAAATTTCCGGAAATGATAATCTTATAGGAGGTGAATTATCTAATTTAGATAATAAAAAAATTAAATTCCATAACGTTGACTGTTGTGATTTAAATAAAATGACAGAAATTACAAAACACGTCGATATTATTTATCATTGTGCTGCAACTGCTCATGAGGGATTGTCTGTTTTTTCTCCTCACATTATTACTAAAAATATTTATCAAGCAAGTGTATCGACAATTACAGCAGCAATCAAAAACAAGGTAAAAAGATTTATTTATTGTTCTTCCATGGCACGTTATGGAAATCAAAAAAGTCCATTTTTAGAAGATATGAAACCTGAGCCTGTTGATCCTTATGGAATAGCAAAAGTTGCAGGTGAAGAAACTCTGAAAGTCTTAGCAAATTTAAATAATATGGAATGGAATATAGCGGTGCCACATAATATAATTGGGCCTTACCAAAAATACGATGACCCATTTAGAAATGTTCTATCTATTTTTATCAATAGAAATTTACAGAATAAACCATCAATAATTTATGGGGATGGAAATCAAATTAGATGTTTTTCATATATCGATGACGTAATCTATTGTTTAGAAAAATTGGCTTTAGATAAAAAAATTAATAAAGAAATTGTAAATATAGGGCCAGATGAAGAAATGATTACTATTAATGAAATAGCAAAAATTGTTTCAAATGTAACTGGTTTCAATGGTGATCCTATTTATGTCTTAGATAGACCTCAGGAAGTAAAGTTTGCAACATGTAGTGCAGACAAATCTAGAAAATTATTGAATTACCAAACAAAAACGTCTTTAAAAGAAGCTGTAATAAAAACGTGTGATTACATAAAACAAAATGGTGTTAAAAAATTTAAATATCATTTACCAGTAGAAATTATTAATGACAAAACCCCAGAAACCTGGGTAAAAAAATTAATTTAAATTATTTTGCTTTTTTTACAAAATAAATACCAACAACTACTGCGACCAATGAAATGAATACTTTAAATGTTATTATTTCTTTTAAAAAGACGTAACTAAGTATTGTTCCGAATATTGGTATCAAATATGAAACTTGAGATTGAAAAATCAAACCATTTTTTACTAAAATTTTAAATCTTAAAAGCCAAGCGATACCTGTTGAAACCAAGCCTAGATAAATTACTGAAATTGTTGAGTCTAACCTCGGCTTTATATACCAAGGCTGTTCAATAAAAGCGACTAAAGGAATTAAGATAATCGTTGCCCAAATTAAGATTGAGCCTGTTACATTTTCATTTTTCTTTTTACTTATCTTCAATGTTAGAACTCCACCAATTACATAACAAGTTGAACCTAGTAAAATTAGTAAAGCTGATAGAAAGTTATTTTCGTCTATCAATAAATTATCTGAAAATAAAAATACTATACCAGAAAAACCTATCAATATGCCTATAGTTTTAACAAAATTAAATTTTTCGTTTTTCAGATATAAATGACCTAGAACTGTTGAGCTAAGAGGAGTTGTAGACATTAATATAGCAGCTAGATTGCTCTGAACAGATTTAACTCCATAAGCAATCAAAAAAAAAGGAGCTACTAAATTTATAAAACCAATCATTGCAAACCAATGCCAATCATTTGAAAAAGCCTCAATCTTTATATTTTTAAAATAACAAAGTAATAATACAGGTATTGCTCCAAAGAATACTCTAAGGAAAGCAATAGTGACCGGACCGAAAGAGTATGTTGCAATTTTAATATTAAAAAAAGCGGATGCCCAAATTAATGCTAAAATAGTAAGTAAAAAATAATCAAATAATGATGGTTGTTTCATTGAGTTATATCTTTGATAAATCCATTAGTTATTTTCTGTAAATCATTAAAATTAGTTTTAAATACACAATTTGGATGTCCAGCAGCGGCGTATAAGTTTTCAAATCTAGTTAAAGAATGATCTATAAATATTTCTATTTTATTTAAATGACCAACAGGTGAAACGCCTCCTATTGTATAACCAGTAATATTTTTTACGTCATCAGGTGAAGCCATTGAGGCATCTTTTATATTTAGAGTTTTTTTAATTTTATTTAATGAAGCTTTTTTATCTCCAGAAACTAAAAATAAGGTGAAAGTATTCCCTGTTTTAAAAAGTAAACTCTTCACTATCGCCCCAACCTCGCAACCCAAAGAGGAGGCTGCCTCAATTGCAGTTTTAGCTGAACTGTCTAAAACTATAACGCTCATTTCACTGTTATATTCTTTAATTGATTTCTCTGCTCTTTTGACTGGTTCTTTCTCTAATAAAGTCATTATTCAACTTCTAATTGATAGGTATTTTTAAAAATTAGTATTACACTCATGTTAAAATTGCATAGGTGTTATTAAGTAAAAGTGCATTATGTAGCAGGCTTTTTTTGGTAATACAACGTTCTGAATTACAAAGGAGAGAAAATGAGTTCTGACAAGGTTTTAAAAACAATAAAAGACAAAGAAATTGAATACGTTGATCTTAGATTTACCGATCCCCGAGGTAAACTTCAGCACGTAACAATGGATGCCAAAATGGTAGATGACGATATGCTTAAAGAAGGAATTTTCTTTGATGGATCCTCTATTGCTGGTTGGAAGGCTATTAACGAGTCTGATATGATACTAAAACCAGACACATCGAGAGCAATTATAGATCCATTTACATCTCACAATACATTAAATCTCTTTTGTGACGTTTTAGATGCGATTAAAAAAGATCCTTACGAAAGAGATCCTAGGGGAACTGCAAAAAAAGCAGAAGCTTACTTAAAAAGCTCAGGTATTGGTGATAAAGCTTTTTTTGGTCCTGAGGCAGAATTTTTTGTATTTGACGATGTAAGATTTAAAAATGATATGAATGAGACTGGATTTAAAATCGATAGTAAGGAAGGTCCTTACAATTCTGGAACAGAATATCCAAATGGAAACATGGGACATAGACCAGGAATTAAAGGTGGTTATTTTCCAGTTCCACCAGTTGATAGCGAACAAGATATGAGAAGTGAATACTTAAAAGCTATGAAAAGTATGGGGATTAAGGTTGAAAAACACCACCATGAAGTTGCACCAAGTCAACATGAACTTGGAATGTACTTTGGAACACTTGTAGATCAAGCTGATAATTTACAACTTTATAAATACGCTGTGCAAATGGTATCACACTCTTTTGGTAAAACTGCTACTTTTATGCCTAAACCTGTCAAAGGAGATAATGGCTCTGGAATGCATGTTCATCAATCAATTTGGAAAGGAAACACAGCATTATTCTCGGGAGATAAATACGCTGGTCTATCCGATACAGCATTGCATTATATCGGTGGGATTTTAAAGCATGCAAAAGCTATTAATGCATTTTCAAATGCAACAACTAATAGTTACAAAAGACTAATACCAGGATTTGAAGCACCTGTTCTTTTGGCTTATTCAGCTCGAAACAGATCTGCTTCTTGTAGAATTCCTATTACTTTAAGCAAAAAAGCTGCAAGATGTGAAATTAGATTTGGTGATGCCGCTGGAAATCCTTACTTAACATTCGCGTCAATGTTAATGGCTGGTCTAGATGGTATTAAAAATAAAATAGATCCAGGTAAATCATTTGATAAAGATCTTTATGCACTCTCAGAAAAAGAGGTTAAAAAAATTCCAACTGTTTGTGGATCATTAAGAGAGGCAATGGAAAGTTTAGATAAAGATAGAGACTTTTTGAAACAAGGAAATGTATTTACTGATGATCAAATAGATGCCTATATTGCATTAAAATTTGAGGAAATACATAACTTTGAACACACACCTCATCCTATTGAGTTTGAGATGTATTACAGTTGTTAATTAGTATTATCTAGCTCTTGCAACTTTATTTTTGCCAGAACCTTTTTTAACAATGTAATCTTGTGTTCCATTTGCTCCAGTTTCGACTGATTTGATGAGAGATCTTAAAAAATTCTTCCTTTTCTCTTTTCTATCTTCGCTACTTAGCAAATTTCTAAATTCAAAGACATTCATTTAATGTTAATATCACATCTATGCATTTTATGCAATTCAGATATGTCTAAAATGGGACTATACTTTAAATGACTCTCCGCACCCGCATCTTTCTGTTTCATTAGGATTATTGAAAACAAATGTTGAAGAAAAATCCTCTTTTTTATAATCCATTTCTGTTCCCAAAAGATACATTACCGCAGCAGAATCAATATAAACTCGGACACCTTTGTCCTCTATAACTTCGTCATTAGGATTAACTTCTTTAGAATATTCCATTACATAAGCCATACCAGCACATCCACCTGATTTTACAGACACTCTAACGCCTATAGCGTTTTTTTCTGCATTAGACATGATCTCTTTAATTCTTGTTGCAGCACTATCACTTAATTTAATTATTTGATTCATTATAAATTTAGCTCCAATTTTGCTGCATCTGACATCATATCTTTTGACCAAGGCGGATCCCAGACTAACTCTAAATCAACATCTTCAATACCCTCAACTTGCATAGCTCCCTCTTTTACCTCTTTTGGTAAGCTTTCTGCAACAGGGCAATTTGGGGTAGTTAGTGTCATTTTAATTTTTGCCTTATTTTCTTCAACTTTAACATCATAAATTAAACCAAGATCATAAATATTTACTGGCAATTCAGGGTCATAAATTTTTTTTATTTCATCAATAATTTTTTCTTTTAATTCCATAAAAGTTATTCTGTAGTAATTTCTTTTCCATCATTTTCCATTGCAGATACTAAAGTATGCCAAGATAACGTAGCACATTTAACTCTCATTGGATACTGTTTTACTCCAGAAAGACACATTAACTTTGTTTTATCATCCTCATCTAAAATATTGTTTTTTAATTTAGGATTTTCTTTTATCATTCCTAAAAAATCCTCAATTATTTCTTTTGCTTCATTATCACTTTTGCCTTTAATTAAATCTGTCATGATTGAAGCTGAAGCCATTGATATTGCACATCCACTCCCTTCGAAAGAAATGTCCTCTACTTTTCTCTGTTCGTTTAATTTCAAATACACATGTACGTTGTCTCCACATAATGGATTATTTCCTTTAGCATCCTTATTAAAATTTTCTGTTTTTCCTAAGTTTCTAGGATTTTTACCGTGCTCTAAGATTATTTCTTGATATAACTCTTTTAAGTTCATTTTAAATCAAAAATTTTTTTACAATTATTAATTCCATCATTTAATTTGTCTAAATCATCTTTAGTATTATAAACTCCTAAAGAAGCTCTTGCGCTTGCAGGTATTCCTAACTTTTCATGAAGTATTTGACAACAATGATGTCCAGCTCTTATAGCAACTCCAGTTTCATCCAAAATAGTTGCAATATCATGTGGGTGAACTCCTTCAACAGTAAAAGATAGCACACCTCCTCTTTCTTTTGGATTTCCGATTAGTTTCACAGAATTATTTTTTTTTAAAATTTCTTGACCATATTCTATAAGATCTTTTTCATGCTTAATTATGTTTTCAATTCCAATACTTTCCAAAAATTTTATTGATTGATCAAAAGCTATTACTTGTGCTGTGGCCATTGTTCCAGCCTCATACTTATTGGGAAGTTCGCCATAAGAAATTCTATCTTTTTTTACTTCATTTATCATTCCTCCACCCCCTTGATATGGTGGTAGTTGCTCTAACCATTTCTTTTTTCCATATAAAACTCCAAGTCCAGTTGGTCCATACATTTTATGACATGAAATTGCATAAAAATCGCAATCTAAGTCTTGCATATCTAATTTTAAATGTGGTCCTCCTTGACATCCATCTACAACTACAACGATCCCCTTTGAATGGGCTAATTGTGTTATCTCTTTAATTGGTAAAACTGCACCAGTAACATTTGATAAATGAGTTATTGCTATTACTTTAGTTTTATTTGTAATTTCTTTCTCTACATTTTCAATTGGTATGTCTCCATCTTCATTTACCTCTGCAAACTTTATTTTGATATTTTTAGATTTTCTTAAAAAATGCCATGGAACATAATTTGAATGATGTTCTAATTCAGTAATTAAAATTTCATCATTTGGCTCTAAGATTTCTTGACCTAGAGTATTTGCAACTAAATTTAGAGCTTCAGTGGCACCTTTTGTAAATACGATTTCATTTTTATCTTTCGCATTAATGTATTTTTGTACTGAAGATCTTGTATTTTCATATAAATTAGTAGCTGCAACTGCCAAATAATGAATGCTTCTTCCTACATTTGAAAATTGTTTAGAGTAAAAGTCATTAATTCTATCTAGAACAACCTTTGGTTTTTGAGATGAATTGGCACTATCTAAATAAACCAAATCATTATTTTGGATTTTTTCATCAAAAATTGGAAATTCTTTTTTAATATTATTTATATTCATTCTTTTAATCCAATAATATTTTTAACTAAATTTCTAATTTCTGAATCTGTTATTTTTTCAACAACATCGAGTAAAAATCCATTTATTAAAAGTTCTTTAGATTGTTGATAGTTTAAACCTCGAGACATTAAATAAAAGATTGAGTTTTCATTTAAACTTCCTGACGCTGATCCGTGGGAGCATTTTACATCATCAGCATAAATTTCTAATTCTGGTTTTGCATTAAACTCAGATGTTTCATCTAATAATATTGCTTTACTTAACTGATAGCCGTCAGTTTTTTGAGCTTTAGAGTCTACAAAAATTCTTCCTTGATACGCAGATTTTGAATTTTTTCCAAGCACGCTTTTAATAAGTTGATAACTTTTGGTGTTCTCGACCAAATGATTTATTGTAGATCTAATTTCATGCTGTTGATTTTCTTTTAATGAAAAAACCCCATTAATAAAAGCAGATGAATACTCACCATTTAAATTGCAATTAACTTCATTTTTAAAATAGTCTGAACCAGCAGACAATATAAATGTTTCTGAAATACTATTATCGTCTTGCTCAATATTATTAAATGAGTACTTTAAATTGTTATTTCTAAACTTATCAAGTTTATAATTTTTAAGAATTGAGTATTTTTTTAAATTAAAATTATATAAAATATTTACAAAATTTTTGTCTGTATTGTCACTAAAATAGTCAATAAGTCTTAGGCAACTATTCTCTTCTAATTCAAAATTTAAACTTAAATTTACATTTTTTGACTTAATCTTATTATTTGTTGAATGATAGATTATTAAGGGTTTCTTTAATGAATAATTCTTTTTGATTAAAATTTTATAAACTTTATTAGTGAAAGCATTATTTAAATCAATTAAAGAATTTTCATAATCAAATTTAATATTTTTTCCAATTTCGTCATTTATTTCAATTTGACTTTGATCTTCATAACTAAAATCAATTTTTTCAATTCTACCATTAATAAAAATAATCTTATTGTGCTCTAAACCATCAATAAAAATAGATGTATCAATTTTATTTGGTAATGAGTAATCGTTAAAGAAGGTCAATTCACCAATATTTTTTTTAATGATTTGACTGATATCTAAAAATTTCCAATCTTCTTGTTTTCTATTTGGAAAACCGTTTTCAATAAATTTTTTTAAAAAACTTTTTTTTAATTGAATTTCCTTTTCCGGAATTTTTAAAGTCTTTATTGTTTTATCAAAATCTAACTGTAGTTGTTCATTCATTTAATTAAAACTTTCATAACCTTTTTTTTCTAACTCAATTGCTAATTCTGAGCCACCAGATCTAATTATTTTTCCATTCATTAAAACATGGACAAAGTCAGGTTTTATGTAATCTAATAATCTTTGATAGTGAGTTATTATCAAAAAAGAATTATTTTTATTTCTTAAAGTATTAACTCCATCGGCAACTATTTTTAAAGCGTCAATATCTAAACCTGAGTCAGTTTCATCTAAAATTGATAATTTCGGAGCCAACATTGACATTTGTAGAATTTCGTTTTTCTTTTTTTCCCCTCCAGAAAAACCAACATTTAATTGTCTATTTAGTTTTTCTTCATCAAATTTTAATTCTTTAGCTTTTTGTTTAACAAGCTTTAAAAACTCAATTGCATCTAATTCTTTTTCTCCACGTGCTTTTCTGATTGCGTTTAATGATGTTTTTAAAAATATATTTGTATTTACTCCTGGAATTTCTAATGGATATTGAAAAGCTAAAAATATCCCTTTATGTGCTCTTTCCTCTGTCTCAAGTTCAAATAAATTTTTATTTTCAAATAAGATCTCACCAGACACCTCGTATCCTTTTTTACCTGATAAAATGTTTGATAATGTGCTTTTACCCGACCCGTTTGGACCCATAATTGCGTGAACTTCACCAGGATTTATGTCTAAAGAAAAACCCTTTAATATTGTCTTATTTTCAACGTTTGCATTTAAATTATTGATTTTAAGCATTAGCCAACACTCCCCTCTAAACTAATACCTACAAGTTTCTGAGCTTCGACCGCAAACTCCATTGGTAATTGTTGTAATACTTCCTTACAAAAACCATTTACAATTAATCCTACAGCTTCCTCAGGATTCAGTCCTCTTTGTTGGCAATAATGTAATTGTTCCTCACTTATTTTTGATGTCGTGGCCTCATGTGCAATATTTGAGTCAAAATTCTTATTTTTAATATAAGGCACTGTATGTGCGCCACACTTATTTCCCATAAGTAATGAGTCACATTGTGTATAGTTACTGGAATTTTTAGCTTTTGAATTAATATCTACTAAACCTCTGTAAGTCATATCAGAAAATCCAGCACTTATACCTTTGGAAATAATTTTACTTTTAGTATTTTTTCCTAAATGAATCATCTTAGTTCCAGTATCTGCTTTTTGATGATTGTTAGTAATTGCTATTGAGTAAAATTCTCCAATTGAATTATCACCTTTTAATATACAGCTTGGATATTTCCAAGTTATAGCTGAACCTGTTTCAACTTGCGTCCAAGAAATC
>CACJLN010000001.1:75000-146887 GCA_902594255.1 uncultured Pelagibacteraceae bacterium | reverse complement strand
GCTCCACCTCCAAGAGAAATGACTGAATTCTTTTTTTTTAAACTATGTAGTGATATTTTTTCTTCCAATATTCTAAAGAATGGTTCGCCTTTTTTTTCAAATATTTCAGATATGACCATACCTTCTTGCTGCTCAATCGCCTGATCAACATCAATAAATTCTTTATTAAGTTTTTTTGAAACAATTTTTCCTAAAGTAGTTTTGCCTGAACCCATCATTCCTAAAAAAACAAGATTTTTATTTGTTTCCATAAGTTTATTTATTGAAAAAACACAAATATGTCTTAATTTGAAAATACCTAAAGATATATGCAAATATATAAAAAAACAAGATCAAGGAGTTCAAACCTACTAGGTTTAGCAATAAGGATAGTTATAATTTTAATGATATTTGCTGGAATTGTTTTTTTACTAAATAAAATTAATTTTCCAACTCCTAATAAAGCTATAGAAAAAATAATACCAAATGAAAATTTTAAAATTGTTAAATAAATTTTTTGTATCAATTTTAGTAACATTTTTTATTTTTTTCGGAATTTCATACTCTGAGGAACAGCCTGTTGATATTTGGAATATAGATAAATCAAAACTGGACCAAAATAATGTTGATGACAATGATAAGCCAAATGAAATAACTAAAGATGATAATTCAAATCAAATTTTAATATTAGATACTTTAAATATAGAACCACAAAGCCAAATCAAAGAAATTAAATTTGAACAAAATTTGAATTCAGCAAAAATAAAAATTTTAGGATTATACGATCCTGATGATTTTGGATTGAGTTTAAACATGTGGTCTAATTCAGACGGAGATCAATTAAAAAATATTTTTGCAAAATTAAATAAAATGAGTCTTTCTAAAGATGCAAAAGAATTAATGAATATTTCTTTATTAACAAATGCATATTATCCACAAAGAAATATATCAGAAAAAGAATTTATAGAAATTAAATCAGAATGGTTAATAAAAAATAGTGATTTGAATTTAATTGAAGAATATCTTATAAAAAATCAAATTTTTGATACCCACCCTAAATTGACAAGACATTTGATAGACCAACATCTTGCTAAGGCCAATGTAGAAAAAGTATGTGAAATATTTTCAAAAAATAAGGAGCCTTTAAATGACGATTACCTATCAAAATTTAACATATATTGTCTGATTAAAGATGGAAAAAATGAAGAAGCGCAACTCATTATTGATTTAAAAAAGGAACTTGGTTTTAATGATATTTATTTCGAAAAAAAAATCTTAAATTTATTGGGGTATTCCTCTCAAATTGATAAAACAATCTCAGAAAAATCAATTTTAGATTTTCATTTGGCTCATCAAACAAACCCTAAATTTATTTTTGAACCTAAAGAGACAACGAATAAACTAATTTGGAAATATTTATCCTCATTTAACTTATTAGGTGCTTTCAAAGAATTTGATATTTCTGAATTAGATAAGATTTCCACTATTGAAAAAGCGACACATGACAAGAATTATTCTGAGGAGGATTTATTTGAGATATATAAAAGATTTCAGTTTAATTTAAATCAACTACTAAATGTAAGAGATCATATGCAATCATTATCCAATATTGAGTCTAGAGCACTAGTTTATCAAAAGATTTTACTTGAGTCTGAAAAAGTTGAAAAATTAAGATTATTAAAAATTTTAAAGGAGTCATTTAAAAAAGATAATCTTGAAAATGCATTTGACAATGAGTTAAAGAAATTTCTGGATGTGATGGAGCCGAGAGATATACCAGACAATCTAACAAGTTTTTATTACACTAATATAGAAATTAGTAAAAAAGATAAAAAAAAAATAAAATTTAATAAGGATGTGATGCATCAATCAAAACTTATTAATTATTTTGATGGTAATTATTCAAAGTCCAAACTTGAAAAGGATTTACAAAATTTTTTAAAAAAGATAAAAAAGAAAAAAGAATACTCATTTTCAAAAAAAGACGAAATTTTTTTGGAATCACTTAAATCTGATGGAATTGAAGTTCCAAAAAAATATGATGATTTATATAAAATAAATCAATCAGAGATACCATCTGATATACAAGTAATGATTAACAATGATGAAAAAGGTGCTGCTCTTTTAAGGATAATAGAAGTTATTGGCCAAGATGATTTAGATAGAATTGATGATGATACAATGTATTTTATAATAGCAACATTAAATCAATTGAATATTGATAAGATAAGAAATGAAATTTTATTAAAAGTTCTGCCTTTAAAAGTCTAAAAATTAGTTTATCTATTTATTTCATGAGTATTAAAGAAATTATTACTGTGCCCGATGATATTTTAAAAAAAATCTCTGATCCAATTGAAAAAGTTGGAATTAATGAAAAAAAATTAATTGATGATTTATTTGAAACAATGTACCACTCCAAGGGAATTGGCCTTGCGGCAGTTCAAGTAGGTATACTTAAAAGGATTTTGGTTGTTGACGTTTCAAACAAAGATGAAAAAAATCAACCGATCGCGTTAATTAATCCTGTAATAAAAAATTTAAGCGAGGAGACATCAGTGTATGAAGAGGGCTGTCTATCAATACCAGAAACTTTTGTTGAAATTGAGAGGCCAAAAATTTGTGAGGTTGAATATATTGATGAAAAGGGTGTGAAAAAAAATCTGAAATGTCATGGACTTTTATCTACCTGCGTTCAGCATGAAATTAATCATTTAGATGGGAAACTAATCATCGATCATTTATCAAAATTAAAAAAAGACTTTATTATAAAAAAAATTTCAAAAATTAAAAAAAATCCGGACAGAATAGTAGTTTAAAGATGGCAAATAAAATTATCTTTATGGGCACCCCAATATTTTGTGTCCCGATCTTAAAATCTTTATATCAAAATGGCCATGATATTTCTGTAGTTTTTACTCAACCACCACAAAAATCTCATAGAGGACAAAAAATTAACAAGAGTCCAATTCAGGAAATTTCTGAAACTTTAAATATAGATTATAGAATACCCAAGACACTCATGGATAATCAAGAGGAGTATGAATTTTTAAAAGAGCTAAATGCCGATCTTGCGATAGTGTGTGCATATGGACAAATTATTCCCAAAAATTTTTTAAACTTGACCAAAAAAGGTTTTGTAAATATTCACGCTTCAATACTTCCTAGCTGGCGTGGAGCAGCGCCAATTCAAAGATCGATTATGAATTTAGACTCTGAAACAGGAATAAGTATTATGAAGATTAATGAGGAATTAGATAGTGGGCCGATAAGCAACATATATAAGATTAAAATAGATAAAAATGAAAATGCTCAGGAAATTTCAGAGAAATTATCTACTTTAGCAGCTGAAAAAATTTTAGATAATGTAAGTGATATACTTGAAGATAGAGCAAAGTTTATTGATCAAGATCATTCAAAAGCAACTTACGCAAAAAAAATTCGTAAAGAGGAGTCAAAAATTGATTGGGATGAGGATGCCTCAAAAATTATTGGAAAAATAAATGGATTATTTCCGTCACCTGGAGCTTCTTTTACTTTCAATAACGAAAGATATAAAATTTTGAAAGCCGTAATTGGTAATGGTATAGGTCAAGTTGGAGAAATAATTTCAAATAATTTAGAAGTGGCATGTAATAATAATCAATCTATTAAGATTCTCGAAATTCAAAGACAAGGAAAAAGACCACAAAAAATTACTGAATTCATGTTGGGCTCTCAAATAAAAAAAGGCTCAAAGTTACTAAATGTTTAGATATCAGATATTAATTGAATATGAGGGTACAAATTTCAGAGGTTGGCAAATTCAAAAAAAAGGCAAAACTGTTCAGGGATTGTTACAAGACAAAATTTCAAAACTTTTAAAAGAAAAAGTTATAGTATATGGAGCTGGAAGGTTGGACGTTGGAGTTCATGCAAAAGAGCAATCAGCACATTTTGATTGTAAAAATAAGATTGATAAAATTGACAAGTTTTTAAATTCAATCAATCACTTTTTAAATAAAGATGGAATAGCAATACTAAAGATTAAAAGAAGAGGTAAAAATTTTCACGCTAGATTTTCAGCTAAAATAAGAGTTTATAATTACGTGATTATAAATCAGATCAGTAGACCAGTTTTAGATGAAAATAGAGGTTGGCACATTATGAAAGATCTTGATTTAGAATTAATGAGGAAGGGTGCAAAAAAATTAATAGGAACTATGGATTTTAGTACTTTTAGAAAATCTAGTTGCAGAGCTAAAAGTCCAATAAAAACTATGAAATTAGTAAAAATCAAATCTACAAAAAATAAGATAGAAATAGAATTTAGATCTCAATCTTTTTTACAGCAGCAGGTCAGGTCCATGGTTGGTTGTTTAAAATATGTTGGGGAAAAAAAGTGGACATTAAAAAAATTTATAAATGTTATGAATTCTAGAAAAAGAACATTGTGTGCTCCACCTGCACCACCTCATGGTCTTTATTTAACTAGAGTTATTTATTAATTTTTTTTTATTACTCATTGCAAATTTACGATGAATTCTCCAACGACTTTCCTCACGAACTATAAAACCGCAACAATTTTTTGATCGGCATTTACAAGGAAATTGTTTGTAATCCTCTTTATCAAAACCAAAGCCATAATCACAAGTTATCTCTTCACCTTTTTTAATATCTCTATCAGCTGTTATCCAAATTTTTAAACCTTTACCATCATATCGCGCATTCGCATCGCAACTATGATTTACTAATCCAGCAATATTAAATGAGAAATCACCATCTAAAGTATATTTTTTATTTAAAGTAAATAGGTAAATAGGTTTTTTATTGTCATATTTGTCTGACTCTTCAACTTCTTTATTGGTAATTATTTTTCCTAAGTAATTAATAATTTTTGTACCTTCTGAGATATCTTTAGTAGCATAAAGTCCACGACCTTTATTATCAATTTTTGATTTCCTAATATTGTATAATTTCATGAAAGTGATTTATAATGAACTAGATATTTATCAATTAAATTCTACCAGTGCATTAACATGTTCATTAGCACTTTCTGCCAAGGCGTTTAAATCATATCCACCCTCAAGTATAGAAATAACTTTACCCTTAGTAAACTTATTGGTAGCCATTAACGTTCTTTTAGAAATCTCATAAAAATCTTTTGAGTTTAGTTGAAATTGAGCTAATGGATCATCTTTATGTGCATCAAACCCTGCTGAAAATATAAGAAAATCTGGTTTATATTGAACTAATCTTTCTAACACTCTATCAAATGCATTAAAGTATTGTTCTGAGTTTGTACCAGCGGGCAAAGGAATATTTAATGAGTTGTTGAAGTCTCCTTTATCTTTATCTGTTCCTCCACCAGGATAAAAAGGATATTGGTGTGTAGAAATATATAATGAATTTTTATTATTACGCATAACATCATAATTTCCGTTACCCCAGTGTACATCAAAATCTACACAGGCAATTCTTTTGTATTTATATTTTTTCACTAAATAGTTTGTTGCTACTCCTGCGTTTGATATACAACAAAATCCCATTGCCTTACTTTTTTCAGCATGGTGGCCTGGTGGTCTCGCCAAACAAAAAGCGTTTTTAAATTGATTGCTCTCTATTCCATCTATTGCTCTTATTGTTGAACCTGCAGCATCAAAAACGGCCTTTTTACTTTCTGGTGAGACAACTGTATCTCCATCTAAAAACTTAAGGCCTTTTTGTGGAAAAGAATTTTTTAAATCATTTATATAGTCTTTTGAATGTGTCATAGACAATATGTCATCAGGAACATTATCTGGTTTATCCCAGATAAGATCTTTTCTTTTTCTTAATTTTTCTTTTATTGCAATTACTCTTTTAGGCTGTTCAGGATGACCGTCGCCAGTAATATGTTTTTCATACGAATCAGAATTTATGATCGCTGTTTTCATTTAAAATAGTTTATTAAAATATTTTCATAAATTTTCTTAAGATTTTTTAAATCTTTCAAAGATACCACTTCATCCACGCGATGCATAGTACGTCCAACTAAACCAAATTCTAACCCAGGTGATATGGCTTTTATGAACCTAAGATCTGAGGTTCCGCCCGTAGTCGATAATTTAGGTTTTATCTTGGTGATCTTTTTTATGGTATTTTGTATCATATATGTGGTTTTATTTGGTTTAGTTAAAAAAGCTTCACCAGAAACTTTATAATTGATTCTAAATTTTGATCTATATTTTTTATTAAATTTAATAAATATTTTATTTAGTCTTTTTTTAATAGAAGTTGATGAATGTATGTTATTAAATCTGATATTGAAAGTTGCTTCAGCTGCAGCAGGAATAACATTGTCAGCAGTATTATTTATATTTATTTTTGTAACTTCTAAGTTTGTAGGCTGAAAATCTTTCGTACCTTTATCAAATTTAATATCTTTTAATTCATTTAAAATTTTTACAATTATAGTTGAAGGATTATTTGCTCTATGAGGATACGCAACGTGGCCCTGTAAACCAAATATAGTCAATTTACCAGTTAAACTGCCTCTACGGCCAATTTTAATCATTTCACCTAATTTGTTTGGGTTTGTTGGTTCACCCACTAAACAGAAACTAATTTTCTCTTTCTTTTTTTTTAAATACTCCACTACTTTTCTTGTGCCATTAATCGCATCGCCTTCTTCGTCACCTGTTATCAATAGACTTATCGACCCATTAAACTTTTTATTTAGCGATAAAAAAGTGCTTACGGCTGAAACAAAAGCTGCAACAGAACTTTTCATATCATTTGCACCTCTTCCAATTAAATGACCTTTTCTTATTGATGGTTTAAATGGATTTATTGTCCAATCCTTTATATTTCCTGGAGGTACAACATCCAGGTGACCTGCATAACAAAAATTAGGTTCTTTTGATCCCGATCTTGCATATAAATTCTTAACTGGTTTGAAACCTTTTTCTTTAAACTCTAGTATTTTTGTTTTAAAGCCAAGTTTTTTCAATTTTTTTTCTAAAAATTTCATCGCCCCAGCGTCTACTGGAGTAACAGTTGGAAACCTAATTAGCTCTTTAGCTAACTGTAATTCATTAATTTTTTGCATGTTTAATCTCTTAAAAGATCATTAATTGATGTTTTTGATCTAGTCTTTTCATCTACTTGCTTGATTATTACTGCACAGCTTAGTGATGGAGCAGATGGATTTTTTTTATCAGGAAGAGAACCTGGAACAACAACTGAGTATGGAGGAATTTTTCCATATGTAATTTCACCAGTTGATCTATTTACAATTTTTGTAGATTGTGTAATTAGCATTCCCATGCTTAACACAGAGCCTTCTCCAACAATCACCCCCTCAACCACCTCAGACATTGCTCCTAAAAATACATTATCTTCAATTATTGTAGGTAATGCTTGAGCAGGTTCCAGTACACCACCAACCCCGGACCCTGCAGATATATGACAATTCTCGCCGATCTGACAACAGCTACCAGCACGACTAAATGTATCCATCATTGTTTTAGCCCCAATGTAAGAACCGATGTTTACATAACATGGCATAAGAATCGCATCTTTTCCTACGAATGATCCTTTTCTAACAGGTGAGTTTGGAACCATTCTAAAACCTGCCCTCTCATGATCTTCTTTTGTCCAGCCAGCTGTTTTTCCTTTTAACAAATGTGCCTTATCATACCAACTGGAGTAAGGTCCATTTAAGTTTTCCATTGGATAAATTCTGAAACTTAGCATAATTGCTTTTTTTAAGTGTTGATGAGTTACCCATTCTCCGTTTATTTTTTCGGCAACTCTTGATTTACCACTATCCAAGTCATTTATTACTTGATTGATAGCATCCTTTAAAGTCTGATCCGAATTTGGATTTACTTGACCTTTGTTTTCCCAAGCATCATTTATAATTTTTTCTATAGACATGATTTATTGACTTTTTAATATCCTTATTTCCTTTAGAAATAAAGCCAGATTTTCAATTTTATGAGAAATATAATCTTTATCAGAATCTAACTTACCAAAGTGTTCGTCATTAATTAACCAAACAGTTGCACAACCTCGTTCATAACCAATACTGAGGTTTTTTGCAATATCTTCTATATAAATAGTTTCTTTTGGATTTAATCCAAATTTTTCAACCATTAAATCAAAAGTTTTTGCCTCAGGTTTTGGTACATATCCAGCATCTTTAATATCAAAAACTTTATCTCTTCCAAAGAGATCATATACTCCTAAATGAGTTAAAATATTTTTAGCATGTTCAGCGCTCCCATTAGTAAAAATAAACTTTTCCATATCTAATTTTTCAAGCTCATTCCTCATAATCTTATCCTCTTTCATAAACGAAAGATCTATTGTATGGACATACTTTAAGAATTCTTCTGGAGGTATATCATGATGTATCATTAAACCATTTAAGCTTGTGTTATATTTATAAAAATAATTAGTCTGTAATTTTTTTGCTTCTTCCATATCTATTTTTAGCCGCTCAGATATGAACATTGTCATTCTTTTAGAAACTTGACCAAATACTTTTTCTAAGGAATAATTGTTGTGTTTTCCATAACAAACTCCATCAAGATCTAAAAGAAGATATTTCATCTTTTTAAAATTTATCATTTTCTTATCAAAGTCCCAGAGCCCTTGTCAGAAAAAATCTCAAATAATATAGAGTGTTGCTTTCTGCCATCAATTATTCCAACTGCCTTCACTCCATTTTTAACTGCATCTAAACAAGTTTTAATTTTAGGAATCATACCTTCAGTAATAGTATTATCTTCAACCATTTTTAAAACTTCTGACGAGGAGATTTCATTAATCAGTTTTTTTTCCTTATCTAAAACTCCCTCTACATTAGTCATTAATAGCAATCTTCTAGATTTTAATGATTTCGCTATTGCACCAGCAGCAGTATCACCATTAATATTATATGTATGATTATCATTTCCTAAGCCCAATGGTGAAATTATTGGAACTTGCTTTTGATTGAGAATTTTTTCTATAAGACTACTGTTAATTTTCCTAGGTATCCCAACAAAACCAAGCTCTTTTGCTTCTGGAGTTACCTCAATGATATTATTTTTTTTTGTATGGATTGAGACCGCATCAGTTCCAAAATTTTTTAAGGAATTAACAATATCATTATTAAAATCAATTAAAACTGACTCAACTATGTTTATTATCTTTTTGTCAGTAACTCTTAAACCTCTGATAAATTTTGATTGAATATTAGATTTATCCAGTTCTCTTTTTATTCTAGGACCCCCTCCATGAACAACAGCAAATGAAATGCCTAATTTATGAAGTATATTTATATCAATTATAAAATTTTCAAAAAAATTTTTTTCTATAAAAATATTTCCTCCATATTTTATCACTATGAGATCATTTTTATATTTTTCTATATATTTAGACACTTCGTCAATTGGTGGTCCATTTTTGGGAAGTATTTTTTTTAAATCCATTTTTTTGCTGGGTAATGATTAATTTTTTTAAGTGGCGGTTTTAACTGTTGTCCTTTTCATGATAAACACTTGTTGGGCCATTGTTAAAATATTATTTACAGTCCAATAAATTACTAAACCACTAGGAAATGGCGCTAGTATTACGGTCAAAAAAAGTGGAAAAAACATAAATATTTTTGCTTGCATTGGATCTGTAGGAGCAGGATTCAATTTCTGCTGTACCCACATAGAAACCCCCATAGCTACTGGCCAAGCACCAATTACTAAAAAAGATGGAACATCGTAAGGTAATAAGCCAAATAAATTAAATATACTTGTAGGGTCTCTTTCACTTAAATCCTGTATCCAGCCAAAAAATGGCATTTGTCTCATTTCAATTGTAACAAATA
The DNA here is from genome assembly GCA_902594255.1 of uncultured Pelagibacteraceae bacterium. Classification (GTDB taxonomy): domain Bacteria; phylum Pseudomonadota; class Alphaproteobacteria; order Pelagibacterales; family Pelagibacteraceae; genus Pelagibacter. Next base: position 137,079 of record CACJLN010000001.1, on the reverse strand, counting down.
AAACTTTGTAAAGAGCAAAAAAGACTGGAATTTGAACAAGTATTGGTAGACAACCAGACATTGGATTTACCTTCTCTTTTTTGTATAAGGCCATCATTTCTTGTTGAAGTTTCATTTTATCATCTTTATGAAGCTCTTTTAATCTAACCATTTCTGGTTGAAGGGCTTTCATTTTAGCCATACTTCTGAAAGAAAAATTTGCGAGTGGAAAAAAAGCTAATCTAATACAAATTGTAATTGCTATAATTGCTAAACCATAATTTCCTAATTGTTTGAAAAAATAATCAATTCCAAAAAAAAGAGGCTTAGTTATAAAATATAAAAAGCCCCAATCAATTACTAAATCAAATTTGTCGATATTTAATGCCTCAGCATAACCATCAATAATATCTACTCTTTTAGCAGCTACTATTATTTGAAATTCTTCCTCTATTCTACCATTTTCGCCTAACTCCAAAGGTTCAGTTGTTATGAAATTAGCTCTAAACTTTTTTTTGTAATCAAATGTTGTCTTAAATTCTCTTTCACTAGGAGGAATTAATGATGTAATCCAATATTTATCTCCAATTCCAAGCCAACCTTTTTGTGCAGTTTTTGTAAACTTTTTTTCTTGGATATCATCATAATCTTCTTCGATTAATTCGTCATCTAATGTAGCAATTAAACCTTCATGTAAAATATAAAAATTAGATATTTCAGGAATCTTATTTCTTATAATTTGACCATAAGAATAAAAATCGTATTTATTGTTAGACGAATTTATTACGCTCTGTCTAATAGTGAATAAATACTTATCATCTAACGAGATTTCTTTTTCAAAAGTTATATCTTGATTGTTTGTCCATAATAACTTTATTGACGATTGGTCTGTTAATTTATTGTTACCAATTACTCTCCATATAGATTCTGAGTTAGGTATATCGATATTCTTATCTGAAGTAACAAAGCCACTTTCAATTAAATATCCGTTTTCTATGTTCCTTGGTCCTAAAAGGGTAACTTTTTTATTACTTTCTAAATCAGTGTTATAATTTTTAAAAGTCAAGTCATCAATAGTTGCTCCTTTTAAATTAATTGATCCAATTATACTTTGATTTTCAAAATTAATTCTTTGGCTCTGTTTTAGTGCATCTTCTCTTGAAACTTGAATAGACGTTTCTTTTTGATCAAGGGTAGGTGTATCCGAAGTTTGCTCTATTTGATTTTTTTTTATTAAATTTTTGTTAGAAACTGGTTTTTCTGGCATAAAAAACAAAGAATACAGAACGATTACAGCTGTAGATAATGCTATCGCTGCAATTACATTTTTCGACTCCATTATTTTTTCACTTTCATGTTTTTGTTAACCGGATCAAAGCCTTCACCACCTCCTAAAAATCTAATGGGATGACAGGAAAAAATTCTCCTTAAACTTTTATAAATACCCTTAAAAAATCCAAAAGTTTTAAGAGACTCGATACTATAATCTGAACATGTAGGGAAATATCTACAAGAATTTCCAAGCAAAGGGCTAATTAAAAATTTATATGTTTTTATAAATTTAATTAATAGGTAAGTAAAAATATTCATTATCTTATTTCTTTTAAGCTTTGTAATAATGTTTCTTTTATGTTTTTATATTCGTTATTTAACATAGTTGGTTTGGCAATAACAAGATATGAATAATTAAATTTTATTGTCATATTTTTAACTGCCTCATTAATTATATTTTTTAATCTTCTTTTTATTTTATTTCTTTTTATTGCATTTCCTAATTTTTTTTTTGTCACAAAACTTATATTTAGTTTTTCAATATTTTTATTATCTAAAATGCCATAAAAAATTGTGACATATTTATTTGATGTCTTTTTCTTTTGAAGTAAATTTTTAAAATCTTCATTTTTAGAAAGAGCAAGTATTTTGCTTTTCATTTATTTAGCCAGATACTGTTAAAGACTTTCTTCCTCTTGCTCGTCTTCTTGCTAAAAGCTTTTTACCACCTTTGGTTTTCATTTTTGACCTAAAACCATGTTTCCTTGCTCTTTTAATTTTAGATGGCTGATATGTTCTTTTCATAAAAGTGGTTAAATTTTAATTAAATTTCGCCCTTTATAGTAATTAAATATATAAATAGCAATTATAACATTTATAAATAAAGAGATTAATAATGGAAAAATCTAAAAAACTTAAATTATTTATAGGTTTGTCCTACTTAATTTTATTGTCTGTATTTTTATATTTGTTTTTTTCCAAATTTAGTTTTCAAGAAATAACTTCTTATGATTTTATTAAAGAAAACAGATTATATTTTCTAGAGTTAAGAAATTCTAACTTGTTTTTAATATTCATAATCTTTTTGATTATTACGATTTTATGGGTATTCCCATTTCTAGGATTTGGAACTCCAATTGCTCTTATGGGAGGTTTTATCTTTGGAAAATGGGTTGGCACTTTAGTTGTAGTTTTAGGTTTAAGTATAGGTGCAACTTTTTTATATATTTTTGGAAATTATTTTTTAAAACAAATTGTAAGGGAAAAATTTTTGAATAGATTTCAAAATCTTGAAAATAAATTCAGGAACTCAGAATTTACGTATTTATTAATATATCGTTTTGTGGGAGGAGTCCCTTGGCAACTAAGTTGTATTTTACCAACAATTTTTGATGTTAAGACTAGTAATTTTTTTCTAGCAACTCTAATAGGAATTATCCCTCAAATTTTTTTAGCAGTTTCTATTGGAAGTGGATTAGAAAAAGTAATTGATCAAAATACGGAAATTCCATCATTCACTGATATAATTTTTTTACCTGAAATCTATATTCCGATTTTAGCTTTCTTTTGCTTGGTCATAATTACAATTTTTTTAAGAAAACTATTATATAAAAAATAATGGTGCTCCCACCCTGTACTGACCAGGGAACTAGTCCTTACCAAGGACTTGTTATGCCATTTAACTACAGGAGCAATAAGTAGAAATTGTCTTTTATTAACATTAAAGCATTTTTTTCAAATTATTGCCTTAATTTTTTTACTAATATGATTTATATCTTATTGAGGAAATTTTATGGGCATTCATTACGATTACAAATCTACTAAAAGTGCGAAGCTTATGGAAAAACAAGCTAAGCGTGAGAAAAAGCTTGCGGAGAAAAAGGCCAAAAGACTTGCTAAGGTTGGACAAAAAAAAGAGGAAGATAAGTCAAAAGTTTTAGACGCCTCAAAACCTATCACACTTGATTTTCTAACAAATCCAAATAAAGAATGATTAAAGTATATAAAAAAGAAAAATTAAGTTTAGCTCTTAAAAAAAATTTAAAAAAAAGAAAATTATTTCAAAAAAAAAGAAAAAAAATAAATAAGTAATGACAGTCTTGTCAGATAAATGGATAAGAAAAATGTCCAAAGAAAAGGAGATGATTTCACCTTTTGAGGAAAAACAAGTCAGAGGAGACAGTATTTCTTATGGTTTGTCTTCCTTTGGGTATGATGCAAGAGTATCTGATGAATTTAAAATATTTACAAATGTAAACTCTGAGATTGTTGATCCTAAAAATTTCAAACCCACAAATTTTGTAACAAAAAATACATCAGAGTGTATTATTCCACCAAACTCATTTGTGCTTGCTAGGACTGTTGAAAAATTTAAAATCCCTAATGACATTTTAGTAATTTGTTTGGGTAAATCTACATACGCAAGATGTGGTATTATTGTTAACGTAACACCTCTAGAACCAGGCTGGGAAGGTTATGTGACTTTAGAATTTTCTAATACAACTCCTTTGCCGGCGAAAATTTATGCGAATGAGGGTGTGGCACAATTCATTTTCTTGAAAGGGAATGAAAAACCGGAAGTGACTTATGCAGACAGAAATGGGAAGTACATGGGTCAAACTGGAGTAACTTTGCCTAAAGTTTGATTATGCAAAAACTAGAGGTTTTTGGTACATATAAACTTAATGGTCAAATAGATATATCTGGTTCCAAGAATGCATCTTTACCAGTTCTAGCAGCAACTTTGTTATCTGATAAAAAAATTTACTTAAGGAACTTACCAAAAGTTAAAGACATAGAGACGATGATTAACTTATTAAGGTCTTTAGGTTCAAAAGTAAAATTTGAAAAAAAAAATTTAATTATTGATAATTGTAATCAAAATAAAAAATTTGCTGCATATAAATTGGTTAAAACTATGCGAGCAGGGATATTGGTTCTTGGTCCTTTGTTGGCAAAATTTGGTTATGCAAAAGTTTCATTGCCAGGAGGTTGTGCAATTGGCTCAAGACCCATAGATCTTCATTTGAAGGGCCTATCAAAACTTGGTGTTGAATATAAAATTGACCAAGGTTATGTACATGCAGTTGCACCAAGAGGATTAAAGGGATCGAATATTCGTTTCTCAAAGATATCTGTTGGTGCTACTGAAAATTTAATAATTGCAGCATGTCTTGCTAAAGGTACAACTATATTAAACAATTGTGCTATTGAACCTGAAATAAAAGATCTAACTAATTTTTTAATAAAGCTAGGGTGTAATATTAAATGGATAGCTAAAAGATCTATTAAGATTGTTGGGGTGAAGGATATAAAACAAATAAGATATTCTGTAATGTTTGATAGAATAGAGGCTTGCACTTATTTGATAGCGGCAGCAATAACTGAAGGTCGTTTAAAAATAAAGAATGTTATTCCAAATGTAATTAAAACCGAGATAGATATTTTAAAAAAAATTGGAGTAAAAATTGTTACAAAAAAAAAAGAGATAAAAGTTATTGGTAATAAAAAAATAAAAAGTATTAATATTAAAACAGCACCTTATCCAGGATTTCCAACAGATTTACAAGCTCAGTTTATGGTATTGTTATGTAAAGCAGACAAAGAGTCTTTTATTCAGGAAAATATTTTTGAAAATAGATTCATGCATGTTGCAGAATTGAACCGAATGGGAGCTCAAATTAAAATTAAAGGTAATAAAGTTTTGGTTAAAGGAAATATAACTTTTGCTGCTGCTGAATTAATGGCTACAGATTTAAGAGCATCTGTCTCACTTATTCTTGCTGCATTAACGGCTAAAGGAAGATCAGTTATTAATAGAATCTATCATTTAGATCGAGGATATGAAGATATAGAAAAAAAATTGAAAAAAGTTGGTGCTAAAATAAGAAGAATTAATTAATGGAAAAGAAATATTTAGCTCAAATAATAGCGACTGATAATGAGGGCTTACAAATGATCTCAGCTTATAGTTCTGGTGCAAGTGTTAAAGTTTCGGATATAAAATATCTTGCTTCTAATAAAGTTTTTTTATTATTAATCACAAGAACTAAAATTGAAAAGGGAGAAAAAGATAAAAAGATTAATAGTATTTGTAGGTTTGATTTTGTCGATAGGGTAAAATCTAAAAATATAAACCAAAAAAATGACAAATTAGTTTTAGAATTAATAGCTATAGATTACTTGAAAAATAAAGAAGATTATGAAATTAATTTAATTTTTAATAATAATGCTTACATTGCTTTAACGACAGAAACAATTGAAGTAAGACTTGAAGATCAAAATGAAATTAAAGATTAATGAAAATACTAAATAGTAAAAATAAAAATTTTGATAAGTATTTAGATTTACTTCTTTTAAAAAGAAAAAGTAGAATAAAATCTAATACAGTTTCCGTTGTCAAAATTATAAGAGATGTAAAAAAAAATGGTGATAAAGCCGTTATAAAATACGAAAAAAGATTTAATAAAAACAATATTATTTCACCTAATTCTAAACAAATCTCAAAGACAATCTCAACTCTTGATAAAAAAGTAAAAACTGCAATAGATCTTGCATATAAACGAATTTACAAATTTCATTCTCTTCAAAAATTCAAAAATATTTCGTATACAGATAAATTTAAGAACAAGCTCGAGTACAAATATCTACCGATTGACTCAGTGGCTATTTATGTACCTGGTTCAAGCGCTTCATACCCTTCAAGCGTTTTAATGAATGCTATTCCTGCACTTGTTGCGGGGGTTAAAAGAATAGTAATGATAAATCCTGGTAAAAAAGGGAAACAAAATCCAGCAGTTTTATATGCAGCAAAAAAATGTAATATTAAAGAGATATACTCAATAGGTGGACCGTCGGCCATTGCAGCTCTTGCATATGGAACTAATAAAATCAAAAAAGTAAATAAGATTGTTGGACCAGGCAATGCTTATGTGACTGCTGCAAAGAAAGAGGTTTTTGGAGATGTTGGAATCGAAGGAATGACAGCTGGTCCATCTGAAATTACGGTTGTAGCTGATAAATTTTCTAATTCAGAATGGATAGCAAGTGATTTAATAGGTCAAGCTGAACACGACATTTTAGCACAATGTATTCTTATTACTAAAGATAAAAAACTTATTGAAAAAGTAAAAAGAGAAATTTCTTTACAATTAAAAGATATTCCGAGGGTTTCGATCGCCCAAAAAAGTTTAATGAGCAATGGAATTTTGATGCATATTCACTCTGATAAAAAAATAATAGACGTAATAAATAAAATTGCACCTGAACATTTGGAATTAAATCTTAAAAATTATAGATCATTTATTCCAAAAATAAAAAACTCTGGTTCTATTTGTCTAGGAAAATATGCGGTAATGGCAATGACAGATTACAATATAGGATCCAATCATATTTTACCTACGAATGCATCTGCTAAATATTCCAGTGGAATTAGTGTAAATGAATTTTACAAAAGAATTTCATATATAAATATATCAAAAAAGGGTATTGAAAGTCTTGGACCATCAGTTATAACTCTTGCAAATTATGAAGGGTTGCAAGCTCATGCTCAATCTGTAAAAAAAAGAATTAGGAGAAAATAAATTTGTCAAAACAAGACTTACTTGAATTCAAAGGTAAAGTAACTGATTTATTACCAAATGCTATGTTTAGAGTTCAATTAGAAAATGGTCATATAGTTACAGCACATACTGCAGGTAAGTTAAGAAAGAATAGAATTAGAGTATTACAAGGTGATAATGTTACTGTAGAAATGACGCCTTATGATCTTACAAAAGGCAGAATAATTTTTAGAGGTTAAAATTTGCCTCGGTAGCTCAGGAGTAGAGCAGAGCCCTGAAAAGGCTTGTGTCGGAGGTGCGAATCCTTCCCGAGGCACCATCAAAACATCTTGAAATAATCTGAAAAGAAATTATTTTCATCTGATAATAAATAACAAAAGGACTAAGAAATAAGATGAGTACATTAAAAGGAACCGTGAAGTGGTTTAACGGAAAAAAAGGCTTTGGATTTATCGAAAGAGAAGATAAAGAAAAGGACGCGTTTGTTCACGCAAGTGCGGTTAAAGCAGCAGGAATGAGATACTTAAATGAAGGGGATAAATTAGAATTTACCTTAGAAGATGGACCAAAAGGTCCTTCAGCAGTTAATTTAAAAAAACTAGATTAATTTTTAAAATTAAAAAGGGCGATTTATCTATTATATAGATATTCGTCCTTTTTTATTTTATGGCTTGAATAATTTAATTTTTTGTCTAAATAGCTCTTAATGATTAGCAAAAATAAAAATAACTATCTGATATACAAAGGTACTCTTAGAAAAACTCTCAGAGGAACCAACAGAGTTGCGCACTCTCATTACCACGCTGGCTAAAGCTAGCGAATAATCATTTATATTATAATTTTAAATAACAAAAAAATAAGATAAAACTAAAAAGGATATGCCTTGATGGTGAAATAGTATCACGTCGGTTTGTGGATCCGAAGTCGTAGGAGCGTAACCTACTCAAGGTACCAAAAAATGAATAAAGAAAATAAATTAATTCCTGGATTACCTTCAGGATTTGAAGATAGATGGAACAGAAAATTAATTCTCAAAAAGAGACTCTTAAAGGTCATTGAGAAAAATTTTATTAAATATGGGTTTGACCCACTAGAAACTCCATCGTTTGAGATAAGTGAAAATATTGGATCCTTTCTTGCAGAGGATGATGCCAATCCTATGTCTGATGTTTTCTCTTTTAATGACGGGGAAAAAAATATTACCTTAAGGTATGATTTGTCCAGTCCACTTGCCAGATTTGTTGCTCAAAACAATCAAGAACTTCCTTCAATTTACAAAAGATATGCAATTCAAAATGTATTCAGAAATGAAAAATCTGGAAATGCTAGGTACAGAGAATTTACTCAAGCAGATTGTGATATAGTTGGTAATGTTAATCCAGCACAAGCTAATGCTGAGTTATGCAATCTAATCTCAAATACTTTAATAGATTGTGGTTTAAAAAAAGATCAGTTTACTATCAATGTAAGTAACAGAAAAATTGTTCAAGGTTTAATTGAAGATTTGAAAATTGAAAAAGATAAACAAATTAAAGTAATGAGAGCTATAGACAAACTTGATAAGCCTGGGTTTGGTTTAAAAGGTGTTGAAGAACTATTAAAAAAAGAGAGAAAAGATAAAAGTGGAGCTATAACAAAAGGAGCAAACCTAAGTGATGATCAAGCTTTAAAAATCTTAAATTTTTTAAAGATTAAAGATTTAAGGGAACTAAAAGAAAACTTTAAAAATCCTACTACCGAAGAGGGCATCAGAGAATTAGAGGAATTATTTGAAGTTTTAAACTTTGGAAATTACTCTGATCAAGTAAAAACCAATTTTACGATAGTTAGAGGTCTAGATTATTATGATGGGTTTTGTGTTGAGACTAATTTAAATTTTAAAGCAAAAAATATTAAGGGTAAAGAGGTTGATATTGGAAGTATTTGCTCAGGTGGACAGTATAATAAACTAATTTCAAGATTTAAGGGTGTAGACATTCCAGGGACAGGCGTAAGCATTGGTGTTGATAGATTGCTATTTGCAATGATGCAGTTAAATCAAGTTGAAATTGATTTACAAAATCCAGTAATTGTTTGTGTGATGGATGAAAAATATTTAAAAAATTATTACGAAATTTTAGATAATTTGAGACAAAATAATATAAATTCTGAAATATTTTTGGATAGTAAAAAAAATCTAGGTAAGCAACTTACTTATGCAAATAAAAGAGAATGCCCAGTTGCAGTCATCTGTGGCGAGAATGAATTTAAAGACAATAAAATAACATTAAAAAATCTACTTGGAGCAAAAGGGGAGAATAACCAAATTACATTTCCAAAAGAAAATTTAATAAATGAAATCAAAAAATTTATCTAACAAAATTCTTAGATCAGTTCAGTCTAAAGGATTTAAATATATTGAATTATCATCAGTTATTGAGACTAGTCATATAGTTCAAAGGTCTGGGGAGAGTTTTAGAAAATTTATTTTTTCATTTACAGATCAGAAAGGTAATGAATTATGTTTGAGACCTGACCTTACCATTGCGTCTTGTCTTAGATATTTAGAGAATAATTTAAAGGGTAAAGAAAAAATATTTTATAGTGGACAGGCTTATAGAAAATCTCAAAATAAAAAAGACTCTATAATTCGAAATCAAGTTGGTTTCGAGATTATAGGATCAAAAGATGAAAAAAATGACGACAAAGAAATAATAAATACATCATTAAAATCACTAAAAAATCTAAAATACTCTACCGGCACTCTAACTATTGGCAATGTAGAAATTTTTAATCTTCTAATAGCTAAATTAGATATACCAAAGAGATGGAAATTAAGACTTACAAGACATTTTTGGCGCGAGGAATATTTCAGTGATTTATTAAAAAGATTAGAAACAAATTCTGATGTAGATCCAACTATTGTTGAAGTTGATAAAAGACGATACTTAAAAATGTTAAAGAATGATCAATCATCCATTGTTGCAGGTAGAACATTAAAAGAAATCTTAGAAAGGTTCGATAAAAAAATCAAGGATCCTAGAAGAGCAAGTAAAGGAAGTAATACATCGAAAATTATTAAAGATTTTTTAAAAATAAAATGTCCAATAAATAAAGCTGCAAAGGAGTTAAATAAATTTTTTAAAAAACATAAAATAAACCTTTTTGTTGATCAAAAATATTTTCCTGTATCAAAAAACAAAATATCAAAATTAAATGTAATTTTCTCTACCGCCTTTGGTAGACAATTGGAGTACTACACCGGCATAGTTTTTAAGATAGACATCAAATCAAAGTCAAAAATTATTAATTGTTGTAACGGTGGTCGCTATGACAAATTAATTTCTGATCTTGGTTCAAAAAAACAGATACCAGCAGTCGGAGCAGCCCTAAACTTAAATTATCAATCATGAAAAATTTAATTAATATAGGAATACCTAGTAAGGGGCGGTTAAGAAAAGATGTTTTAAAAATTTTTATCAAAAAAAAATTAAAGCTAATTTCTGAACGGGGGGAAAGAGATTTGATAGGCTCAATAAAAAACAAATCAAATATGAAAATTTTATATTTGCATGCTAGAGAAATTATTGAAAGATTAGGAGATGGCTCTTTAGATATCGGTTTTTCTGGTTTTGATTTACTAAAAGAAAGTGAGATAAATATTCAAAACAAAATTAATGTTATTAAAAAACTTAATTTTGGAAAAGCTAATTTAGTTGTAGCTATACCGGATCCTTGGATCGATGTTCAAACAATAGCTGACCTAGAAGAAATTGCATTTGAATTTAGAGATAAAAAGAAAAAAAGATTAAGAGTTGCAACTAAGTATCCAAATTTAACAAGAGATTTTTTATTTTCTAAAGGTGTTACTCAATTTAAATTGATTGATAGTTTAGGAGCAACAGAGGCGTACCCTTTTACTGGTTCTGCTGAATTAATTACAGATATAACATCCACAGGTGAAACTCTTAGGGCAAATAATTTACGTATATTGAAAGATGGAGAAATCTTAAAATCTCAAGCTTGTATTTTCACTTCAAAGAAAAACACTAAGAAAAAGGGATTAAAAAACTTGATTAGACTACTTTCCAAGTAATCTATCTTTAAAATAGATAAGAATAATTTTTATTATATCTAGATTTCTTATAACAGCATATAAAGCAATAATTGAACCTAAAAAAAAAAGTATTTTAAATAAAAAAATAATATCCATATTTATTTTTTATTTTTTAATGACAACAACCAATCTTGATATCTCATTGAACCTTTAAAGGAGTCTCTTCTACCTTTCCAATAGAGTTTTTTACTACCTTTAGCACTTTTGATATATCCTTGAATTTGCTTCATGGTAAGGCCGTTTTGTTTTGGTTCCTTTATTCTTTTTCTTTTCATAAATTATAATTTTTCAGTATTAGTAATAATCTCTTTACACAGTTTATTAGCTTTAGAAATTGAAACAACAAGATTTTCTAATTTCCAATTATTGAAACGAATATCAAAATATTTTTCAGCCTTAAAATTAATCCCATCAACAATTTCAATTTCATATTTTTTTTCCTCTGTATAAAATTCATTTAAAAAATATACATATTCCCTAATAGGAAACACACCCAAACTAAACATTACTTTATAACCTCTGGAGAAAGATTTTATATCTTCAACTTTGGCTGTGAGATCCAGGCCATTTAATCTTATTGGTAAATGTTGATGCAAAAGTTGTTTAATATCACCTGGTCTTTCAAAAGTTAAAAAAGTGAATGTATTCCAAATTTTATTACAATTATCTTCTGCAAGAATAAAAAAACTCAAAGCATCCCCGTGTTGAATTTCACCTGATACTTTTGCATAAGTGAGTTTTTCAAATTTTTTTATAGCCCATTTTTCGTCGGCTTTAGATAAATTTTTGTAATTTATAAGTAGCGAGAAAATGAAAATTATTGATAGATAAAAAATATAATGACTAATTTTATTTTTCATCATTAATATTTTTTTCTATTGTTTTTAGTTCCTCTATTCCTTCCATAGTATTACTTAAAATTTCAGATAATGTTTTTTTTGATTTTGTTACAATGCTTCCTGAGTTGTATGTAAATCTAGTCAAAGGTTTGTGATTAGTTTTGAGCATAAATAATAACTGATCTTTATCTTTTTTTCTTACACGAATATAAACACACCATTTACATGTACTTTCAGAATTTTGTTTTTCAAATTCAATTTCCATATCATCAATAGAAATAACTTTTGTCATTAATGAAGTGTATCTCCGTCAAGTTCAAATACTTGTTTTAAGGTTTTTTCAGTACAAAGCTTACATTCTTCCATGACCTCTTTACCTAAATAGAACTTACCAATTTGAATTATTGTTTTTACGTTTTTTACTTTTTTAGTACCTTCACAAGCGGGACATTGAATTAGAAGTTTATTTTTTTGCATCTGATTTTTCATTTTCTATTTCCTTTTCAATTTTCTTAATTCTTTCGTATCTTGCTAGGATGAAATGAGCATCAATCATACCTTGAGCTATTAAGATAAAAATACCACATTTGATTAAGAAGGAGTTTTCTTGAATTATACCACTTGCTAAAAACAAACATCCTGCATTAGCTAATACAAAAAATATATTCCTAGCTGCATAAGGAACTTTTTCATCTTTTCCAAAAAAGTAAAATATTAAGCATGCTTGAAAAATTAATGTAGCTTTTGCAGCAAATAACATTGCTTCAAGCAGTAAAGGATCTGCTATCAATTAGCTCTCCTTCTATCTATAGAAGTTATATTAGAGAAATCTTTAGCAAATTTTTTTCTTTGTTTAACAGACTCCTTGTCATCCCAATTTTCCACTGCAGAGATAAAATTTTCATTCCCAATATCATCGTTGATTAATTCAGCATCAAATTTAATTTGAACTGGAAGTGAAAAATTTACTACTTGCCCACTAATTATACCTTGGCCGTTTGCAAGATTGGGTAATTGTTTAGAGTCGTCTACACTTAAAGTTTCAGAGTCTCTAGTAGTTGCTCTTTGGTCTTTTTGATTGACCATTCTAAATACAATTTGACTATTACATTGTGAAGCAATGGTTTCATCTAATCGTGATGGCCTTTGAGAAATAATCATTACCCCAGTTCCAAATTTTCTACCTTCAGTAATTACTTTTCGAATTGTATCGACTGATGGAAGGTTATCTTTATCCTCAGATCTTGACGGTATGAAATTATGAGCCTCTTCAATAATTGTTAAGAAAGGTGGAATTTCTTCTTCCACTTCTTGTCTATGTTTAAATAGATTTTCTAATAATATTGAGACAATTGCACTAGCTGGAAGATTTTCATAACCTTTAAGATATAAAATACTTAGCTGCCCTTTATTAATAATTTTTTCTGGTTCAGTTGCAGCATCTGGTAATTCTTCGAACTTTAATTTACTCATTTTTTGTCTATGCCTAAAGTTAGTTTGCTCCATATTTTTTAACTTTTTAGCAACTTGGCCAAGACTTCTAACCACAACATACATTGAAGCTGGACGAATATTTTTAAAAGATTTTGAGGGGTCTGATGCATACTCTCTAGCTTTTCGAACAAGTAGCTCGATATACTTTAGTAAACTACCACCTTCGTATTTAACTTTTTCTAATAGTGAGCTTAAAAAATCTTTTTGTGGATCTGTTAGTGAGTTTCCAAGTTTATCAATTAAAGTGTAAATGATTTCTTTGTCATCCGAGCTTACAGATAAATTAGGATAAAATAATTTGACCTCATTTTTAGGATATAGTTTTTTTTGTTTTTGGATGAATCCTAAATAATCACCGTGAATATCAAGTACTAACATTGGATATTTTTTCTTTAAAAGTTCATCCATTATTCTCCTAACCATTACAGTTTTACCTGAGCCTGACATTCCAAAGATTGAAACATGACGAGATACTAAATTATCAGCATCAATTTTAATTTTAACTGCATCTCTAGCTAGTAAACTTCCAATAAATAACGGATGTTCAGAGTTTAAATCAGAGATCAATAAAGCCTCTACATCTTCACTAGATGGATAACTCACTGGTGCAGCAGGTCTTACAGGATAGTTTAAGGGCATTAATTTTAAGTTATTTTTCAAAGTAAAACCTAAGATGATAACTTTACAAATAAGCTCATCTCTGGTTGTTGGAAGAATAGTGTCTCTAATATTAATATTTTCATTTGTTAATTCTTGAGCAGCTTCAGTTGGAAAGAAAACATTTGAGCTTTCGATTGAGGAAATTTTACCCCAAACTGTTACTTCTTCAATTTTTCCCTCACTTGATGGAACTTTTGACTCTGTAGTGATGATGTCACCTTTTTTAGCTTTATAGTTTTTAAGGCTAAAGTAAAATTCACTTATATTAGTTTCACCCAAAACAGTACCAATAGATTTCCATTTTTTAGTATTCATTATCTTGCTAATCCTCCTAATGGTCTATTTCTCCAAGACCTTACTTTTTTTGATAAAATTTTTACTGCTAAACTGATCGTGTTCTGATCTTTACTTCTAATAGCTTGTTTTAATAAATGAGTTGCATAATATTTTCTTGAGGCCTTACTCATCCAATTTGGAATTTTGGCAAATTTATCGACTACATTTAAACCTACTGGAAAACCATAGTTAGGCAATAATTTAGCTGTAGCTAGAATATATTCATAATCTTTAATTAGGTTTTTTGGTGGATTTAGTGTCTCAATTCTTATGGGTGCTGAATGATTATTAATCTTGATATATCCAATATGAACACTTGGAAAAGAGTCCATTTTATCTTCCCAAGCTGATCCTGAAGTAACACCAAATCCTTGAATTTGTTTTTTTACCTCAAGAGGTTTAATTGCTTGGCCACTTTGTAGAATTATTTCTAATAAGTGAGAGTCTGTAATTTTATATTTTTTGATAGTTGCAAGAGTGTTTTTAAAATCTTTTTCTGAGATAGTCCCTTTAGATTTATAGTTAAATAGTAAATTCTTGATGTAGGGTGCTGAATTAGATGTTTCCACAATTCCATAGATAGGAAACTTACTTTTCTTAATAGAATTAAGAGCCTCTAAATAAACATTGATGAAATGTCTTGCTTCTGCATTAAGCTTATTTTTACTATAAAAAGGTAGCATATTTTCAACAGCAAATTTAGTAAATGTTGGAAAACCCATTACTGTAAATGGCATTACAGTTGCTTCAATAGGGCCATGTAAAAAGCAGTAATCAAATTTTCTATTTAACAAAATGTGTTTAACAATAGTGACTGCTTCAAAAATTATTCTAGCACCATCTTTTTTCTTATTAAGCATTTGATCTTCATCAAAATCGTCTTCCGCAAAGTCATAGAGTTCGTTTTTTGGGTCATATAGATCACCTAGAAAAACCATACTTTCTTCAAAGAATTCTCTATTTTTATCTGCAGCATCTGGCTTTACGATGTAGCTGCCAGTTCTAATACTAAGTGGTGCACTACTGATTATAGATGTCTTATCAACTCCTCCATCAACAAAGCATGAAGTTTTACATTTATTTTCAGACCAGAAATCTTTTCCTTTGTATTCAAGATTTAAAATTAAATCTGCATCTTCTAAAATCTTCTGAACAGTAAGAGCAACTTGAGTGCTGACATCCAGAAAGTTATTTTGAACTTTTGGAGATGCTGAAACAGCATTTTTTACAAAATTGGTAAATAAAGATGAGTTTGATTTTATTTTATTTTTAATATCTCTTTCGTTACTCATCTGTTTGCTCCACAAAAATATTGAATTTTAGTTCCTCGAATATTTGTTCGAATAGTTAATTTTTTATTTGAAAGTCTGTTAAATCGTCTTTTAAGGATTTGTTTAAACACCCAGCATGATTTTCTATTAGTAAAGCTTCTTAAATGAATTTTAGTAATTTTTTTTTTAGCCTTAGTATTGCAGCTGTTGAAAGACCCTTGGTTATGTAAGAAAGGAAAATGGAGAGATCCAAGGGTACGAGGCGTTGCCGCTACTCGACAGCTGCTTTTACTAAAGCTAATTACGTTATTTGAAGTGGACCTCCTATGTTTATGTTTGTTATTTATTTGCATATTATTGAGATATTCGTCTTTAATTAATTTCCAAGTCTTTTTTATTTTTTATTAAAATTTTTTTTAATTCTGAAAATTTTTTCTCAGATATTTGTCTTACTCTTTCTGATGAAATATTAAATTTTTTACTTAATTCAACTAAAGATAATTCTTTAGATGGACTTAAATCTTTCAATTTCGTATTTAGTAAAATTTCTTTATCTCGAAATGAAAGTGTTTTTAAAAAATCTTTTTTTAGGTCGTTAAATTTTTTAATAACTAAATTTTTTTCAATTATTTCTTCTATTTCAGAAAGTGTATCGAATGCACCAACATTTTTATTATACTGTATTGCGTCGTTGTTACTTGACTCTAATTGGCTCCATCTATTTCCATTATCTTCTTCATTCTCATTTTTAATCGATTCATCCCCAGACTCAGTTTTTGTTGTTATAAATTTATCAACTAATTCAATTTCACTTATTTTTAAATTATTTTCCTCAGCAATCTTTTTATAGTCGTTATTGCTTAAATACTTTTTATCTTTTTTTAATTTTGGTAATTTTGAATAGATATTTCTTATATCATCCGAGTCAGGAAGTTTTCCACATAGTCTATTTAAATTTAAAACTCTTAAATGAGTTCTTAACTTAAACTTAACTTGCTCGCTCGCAAAAACACAAAAATCAAATTTTTCTTTATATTTAATTTTTGTTTTACTATTAGAGCCCCATAAATATTTATCTGCAGCTTCCCAAACTATTAAATGAGCTAAAGATCTGATATCCTGTAGAGAATCGTCTGAAATTTTTGAATTTTTGTGAGATTTAATTAAATATCTTTCAGGGATGTAATTTCCTCCAAAAGAAAAAATTATATTTTCTAAAACTGTCCGATTAGAGTTTACTTTATGGTTGAGATAGTGGTTAAAAAGTGCAAGCTTTGCAGCTCTAGAACCAGTTGTGTTTGTAGTGGGCAGCTCACCAGATTTTAGTTTTAGCATATTTCATATGCTGCCGTGCTATTCTATTATCATATAAATGTGGCTTAATTGAGCTTATTTATAAATAATAAGTTAGCTAATTCTTAGATATACGCGATATTTATAATAACAAGGTCTTTTTTTAAAAAAAAATTCTAATTTTACGCGAATTTATGCAACTTCAAGCTCAAGGTCGTTATCCATTTTAATTATATTTGTTAAATCACCTTCAATTAGATTTTCATAATTAATTTTTTTACCAGGTGTAAAAGTGTATTTATTTAATGTGTGGGAAATTTTTTTTATGAAATCAAGTCCTACATCTAAGTTTAAATATGCAATATAGTGATCGTCCCTTTTAAAAACTAAAGACCTATCATGTGCCTCTTTCCAAAAATCTTCTGATATTTTTTCTTTAAACCTGTACTTTTTTAAGAAA
Source organism: uncultured Pelagibacteraceae bacterium (assembly GCA_902594255.1). Lineage (GTDB taxonomy): Bacteria > Pseudomonadota > Alphaproteobacteria > Pelagibacterales > Pelagibacteraceae > Pelagibacter. The sequence continues at coordinate 119,818 of CACJLN010000001.1, read as the reverse complement.
AGTTTACAATTTATCCCTTTTGCATTATTTATATACTCTTCAGCGCATTCTTTAAAAGTAACATAATTTTTTTCCGGATTTTCAAAAAAAAGTTTATCTTGCTTATTAATAGTATAAATTTTGCATTTGGGTTTTGTAGGAGAATCTTTAAATATCTTTTGATTTAAAAAATTTAAAGTTAAACCGTAATCATTTAAAAAATTATTACGTCTAATTTCTTTAAATTTTGGATGGAAAAATACTAAATTAGTACCAATGTATTTGTCATAAATAATTACTTCATCTACTACAAAAATAATTTTTAATAGTTTATTTTGCATTTTTTTAACGTCTTGAGATCTAATAGTTGTTTCATAGGTTTGACCTCTTTTAAGAGTGATTCTAAATGCCTCGTCTTTTATATTTGAGATTTGTTTTAAAATTTTTTTAGATAATCTATTTATTTGTTTAAAATTGAAGAAAAATTTATTTTGGTTTTTTTCTTTATTAGAAATTAAGTTTAAATCTATCGGAATATTGGTATTAATCCACTGTACTTTATTTCGTAAAGCTGCAATAAATTTTGCTCGTTTAACACAACCTGATTTTTTTAAATAAGTTTTATGTTTTTTGACAAGTTTAATCAAATGTTCTTTGTCTCCAACTAAATAAACATATTCATCTTTATATAATTCGTATAAAAATTCAAAAATTTTTCTATTATTTAAAAAATCTTCTAAGATTATAGATTCTATAAATTTATTAGATATTTTTATTGTAGCAATCATTAAAACAAGTCATCGAGTCGTTCAGAGAAAAATCCATCTCTCCAATGAGTTCTAAATTCTCCTTGATTATCCAATTTTATTTTTTGAACAGATGAACTATTATTTTCTCTGTAAACATTATTTATTCCTAAATCTTTGTTGGTAACTTTTATTTTATTTTTGTCAGGGTTTAATTCTGTGTTTCCTTTTCTAATACATTTTTGTGCTCTTAAAAGCATATTTTCACTATGTGTTTCGACTATAAATTGATTTTTGTTTACTTTTGATGAGTATAATAAAAGATCCATAATATCTCCCTGTAATTTAGGGTGCAAATGAACCTCAGGCTCTTCTACCAAAATAGTTTTATTGGTTTCAAGTAAACAAGATAAAATAAAACTTAGAGATAAAGAGTAACCTAATCCCACATCTCTATAGCTAATCCAATATTTTTCACCAATAGGTTTAAGTTCGAGATAAAAATAATTTTCTTTTAGAGAACTTCTTATTTCATATGGTATTTCAAGAATTTTGAACCACTTATTTACTCTATCCCTCGCTTCACGATTGTATATTAATTCACCAATATTTTCACCTTGCTCACCGACAAATGAGGTTTGAACTCCTCTTTTGTGGTACCTTTCTGGAAGAGCTCTCAAACCAGGTATAACTAAAACTGTATCCAAAAGATCTCGTATATTTCTTAAATAGTTATTGTAATTAAAATTAAAATCAAACGTTGGTATAATTGAAGGTCTAGTTCTAAAACAATTGTCAAGAATATTTATTAAATATGAGCTTGGAACAATCCAAAAACTCTTTGTTTTTTTCTTTTTTTCTCTTTGAATTATTTTCTCAAATCCTTTCTTATCAAGTAATTGATCATGAAATCTTATAATCTTAGAATTATTCAATATATCTTTTACAAAAAAATCCTCAAAATTTTTATAAATTGCTAAATTCTTAGATTTTACAAAATTAAACATTTTCTTAATCCTAGATAATTCAATAACGTTATTTTCTTTTTCTCGCTGAATTGAGAATGTTTCTTCTACAGATCTTTTATTTAGTTTTGAATTGTTTGTCCTAGTTCTTATATAAACATTTGAGAGATGTTTTAATATTTTTTTTCTATTTTTTTCTAAATCTTTATTTATGTCTTCAAAAGATCTTTTTATTAAGGATAATTTCAAAATTTCAATAGAAGCGTTCTCATGTACATAAATGTCGTCGATAGGTGACTCCTCACTTTTATCAAATTTAAATCCTATTTCGCTTCTACTAAATGGACCACTAAATTCAGCGATATCCTCTAAAAAATTAGCAATTTTACTTTTATTATTAAAAACGTTTTTTTTACCGAGATTGATTTTAATGTGAGTATTATCAGCAATATTATCTTTAATACTTTTTGTAAATTTCAATTCAATTGATTTCAAGTCAGCTCTAGTCGGGCTATTTTTTGATGGAACTAAAAAACTATGTATTAGAGTTCGTCTATTAATATCTTCTTTATTGCTAAAATTAGTTTCTATTTCTACACCAAGTTTCAACTCTCTTTTTTTATCTTTTGCAAATATAATACCTTCTATACCTTCAGGAAATTGTATTTTTCCTGCCATACCTAGATTAAGGGGAGCGATTGGAACGAATGGAACTGGAGTATTTACAATTAATAAGTTTTGTCGAATTAACCTTAAAGATTGAATAATAGAGCTTTTTCCAGCACTATTTTTTCCGTAAACTAAATTCACACCCTCACACAAATCGATTTCAGTATTTTTTCCATAGCCTTTAAAATTTTCTAAAATTACTTTGCTAAAAGATGTTCTTGCAAAAGATGTTTTTGCAATCCCTAATTTTGTTTTTTTTTTACTTTTAGCTGATGGCATGTTTAAACAAGATATACGCTAAATATTTTTTTTTCAATAATCTACTAATAAGTTGATTTAGGGTAAAACACGTATATCTTATTAAATATGGACACGATTCTACTAGTAATTTTGATCATATTGCTTGGTGCAACATTGGGTATTTTATACTTAAATTTAAAATCAAAACCTAAAGATGAAAATGAGAATAAAGAAGCTGAGGAATTAGCTAATTTAAATGCTGAAATAGTAAGATTAAAAGATAGTCTTAATTCTACAATAAATACATCACTTAGTTCAATGTCTACTTCATTTAACTCTTTATCCACTGGAGTTACAAAAGATATGACCGAGGCCTTAACCAAAGTAGATGAAAAGGTAGGAAACTTTAATGAGCAAGTTAAATTATTAAATCAAAGCCAAGAGGGGATTACTAAAATTTTAGCAGGGGTTAAAAAGTATGGAACTTTGGCTGAATATTCTTTAGATGCTTTGATTAAGGATTTATTACCGGCATCTCAATTTATGACCAATGTCAAAATGAAAGAGGATACAAGTGAAAATGTAGAATTTGCGATCAAGCTTCAAGGAGATGTTTTGGTTCCGGTAGACTCTCATTTTCCAGTAGAAAAATTTAAGGCAATTACAGATGCACACGAGGCAGATGATAAGAAGGCAGTTGCTGATGCTAGAACGAAATTAGCAAGTGCATTTAAGGCCAAAGCAAAAAGTGTCATGGAAAAATATATTGTTCCACCTAAAACTTCAAATTTTGCAATAGTGTACGCTCCTACAGAAAGTCTTTATAAAGAATTAACTGAGTATCAAGACCCAAGCACTAAGGAGTTATTAACTCAAGAATTAATGAAAAAATATAAAATAGTAATTTGCGGCCCAAATACTCTTTCAGCTTATTTACAGTCTTTACACATGGGATTCCAGAGTATCAAAATATCCAAAAACGCTACGGAAATTTATGATCATCTTAAAGCAATAAGCACAAGATTTTCTAGTCATTTTGATAACATTTATAAATTAAGAAAAAAACTTGAAGAGGCCATGACGGTTGTTGATAGTTTTGGAAAAGATGCAAGATCAATTACTAGAACTTTAGAAAATATAAAAGATCCCGAGCAAGTTGAAAAAGCTGTGTTGACAGAGAACGTTGAGAGTTTTGTTGAAAGAAATAAACAGCTTAAAAAATAATTTCTTTTTTCAGATAATACCGACTATAAGAAATCACATGCGTTGGAACAAAAAATACAACTATCCTACAAGTTCAAGAGCGACAGAGGATGGAATAAGAAGATATGTTTTGGGTGAAGCTAAATTACCTAGTGTGACATCAATACTTGATGCAACAAAGTCTGAAGAAGATAAAGCAGCTTTGGCTAATTGGCGTGAAAGAACTGGTCACAAAGAAGCTGAAGCTATTACAAAAGCTGCAAGTAGCAGAGGCTCCCAGATGCACAGCTATTTAGAGTCTTTTCTTTTGGGGAGAGAAAATCTAAGTTTCTTTGAAGACAATGAGCAATTTAAAAAAATGGCAAAAGAAATTATTGATAAAGGTTTAACAAACAGATTAGAAGAAATATACGGTGTGGAGTGTACAATGCATTATCCTGAGAGATATGCGGGCACAGCAGACTGCGTTGGTGTTTATGAGGGAAAAGAGACAATAATTGATTTTAAACAGTCCAACAAACCAAAAAAAGCAGAGTACATAGACTCTTGGTTTTTACAAACCGCTGCATACTCTTTAGCACATAATGTTGTTTATAATTCAGATATTAATGCATGCGTTATTCTAGTTTGTACAGTGGATAATTTGTTTCAAGAGTTTAAAATTCAAGGACCTGAACTAATAACATATCAAAATTTGTTTTTAGGAAGATTAAAAAAGTTTAATGAAATGAATAATTTAGTTTATTAAAAAATGGATAAAATTGTAATCTACGACACTGAAACCACAAACTCAACAATATGGGGATCCATTATTGAAGTAGGAGCTGTTGTAGTTGACAAAAATTTAAAAGAAATTGGAAAACTAAATATTAGAGGTAGAATGCCAGAAGGTGAGGTGCCAAGCGCTAAAGCTTTACTTGTTAATTCAACTAGTATTGATTTATTAACTAAAGGCAATTATTCGCATTATGATTTCTTAGGTGCTGTTGAAAATTTTTTCTCAAAATGTGCTCCGGCAATGTTTATGGGATGGTCAAATTTAAATTTTGACCGAAGGATGTTTCATTTTAATTTTTTTAAGGGTAATCGGTATCCCTATGCTACACACTCGTCACCCAATAGTGAACACGATGGTTTACATATAGCTAGAGCGGCTCAAACTTTAAATTCAGAGACTTTAAAAACAGAATTAACAGAGGCAGGAAATCCAAGCCTTGCATTAGAATCTTTATCTAGAATGCAGGGTTTTGACACATCTGCCAGCCATACAGCTTATGTGGATGCTCAAAATTCCTTAAAAGTATTAAGAATTATAAAGGAGAAACATAAAGAAAATTGGCAAACATTTTTAAAAACATCAACAAAATCAAGTGTTGAGACAATTTTGAAAAGTGATGGTGTGTATTCAATTTTTGAAAATGTGAAGGGGAGAAATATGATGTATTTAGTAAGTACATTGCACCCAAATCAATGTTTTCACCCCTCATATGCATCCTGGGGATATCTCTGGGATTTGAGAAGGGACCCAGAGCCATTACTAGACTTATCAGTGGATCAGTTAAGAGATACATTAAAAAAATTTAGTCCAAAAGCGTTGAGAGTTTTAAGAACGAATAAGGCTCCAGTAGTTTTAGATAAAGAATTTGCATTAAAACAAAAACCATACACAGAGTTAGATTTAGAAACTTTAAAAAAGAGGGCACAATTAGTTAGAAATAATGAAAATTTTTGTAAAAATATCCAAATAATAAATAGAGAAGCAGCAGAGGAAAAAGAACAATTGAAAACCCAAGAGGATTTACTCCCTGAGGAAACTCTTTATGAAAAATTTATACCAAATAAGGATACCGCATTATTTAAAACCTGGCACAGTTCATCATGGGAAGACAAGCTACGTTTACTTGATAAGTTTCAAGATAAAAGATGTTGCTGGTTTGGTCAAAAAATTATTTATCAAGAAGCGCCGCAAATTTTACCGCCAGATCTTTATAAAAATATTAAAAGTGAGATAGCGAGAAGAATTCTAAGTAAAAATAAAGAAAAATGGCAAACTGTAAATATGGCATATACTGAAATTGATTATTTACGAGATCAAGCTTCAAATAGAGATGATGAAAATGAATTAAAAAAATTAGATGAAATTAATGCATTTATAATGTCGATTGAAAAAAAATATGAAATTGCCTAGTTGACATATATAAACTTATAATTAGAAAGGTTTTATGCTTATAGATTTTAAAGATGAGGATTTTGATAGTAAAATCAAAAATGAGGATGTATCTGTAATTCAATTTAGCGCTGCTTGGTGTGGACCTTGTAAAACATTAAAACCTGTGATGGATAAATTAGCTGGAGAATATAAAGGTAAGGCTGGATTTTATTATGCTGATATTGAAGACGGGGGAATTAATACAGGAAGTGCTGCAGGTATCAGAGGTGTTCCTACAGTAATTATTTATAAAAAAGGTGTAGAAGTAGACAGAAAAGTAGGTGGTGTCCCAGAAAGTCACATGAAAGAATTTTTAGATAAAAATATCTAATTTAGATTTAAAACCTCTCCACATAAGTAAAGTGATCCTGTGATAATCAATAAATCTCCGTGTTTTAGTTTTTTTGACTTTATTGCCCCTTCAATACTTTCTTTATAATTAACATTTGAAAAATTTTTAAATTTATCTTTTAATTTTTTACCAGAGATCGAATTAGGTTGGTTAGGAATATCAACTGTAGTTATTGAAGAAATATCTTTAAAATAACTAATATATTTCTCATGATCCTTATTGACCATCATACCAATTATAAGATGTTTATTGCAATTTAAGCTGCTAAGATACTCATTCAAGGCTCTAGCCCCGTCTTCATTATGGTCACCAGATATAAGAATTGAATTGTCTTTTACTAAATTTTTTATTTTACCAGACTTTATAAGCTGTAGTCTTCCAAGATTATTTATCTTTTGAATACCATTTTTAATATGGTCGTCCTTAATATCTAAATTGAGCAGTCGCAGAGTTGCTATTGCTGTAGAAATATTTTCTAATTGAAATTGGCCCAAAACGTTAGGTTTTGGCAATTCTAAACCACCTTTTTCATCCTTGAAATAAAACGAATTATCCTCATTTCTTTTGAAGTAATATTCCTCATCATAATAAATTTTATTTGATCTATTTTTTTTAATAGTTTTTTTTATTAAATTCATTGTTTGTTCATCATTTTGTTTCGCTACAATAATATTTGATTCTAATAACGAAGAGGTTTTTTCAAATACAATTTTTTCAATAGTCTGCTTAGAATTTGGAAGCCAATCAAGGTGATCTTTGCTAATTGAAGTTATAACACTCGCTAAGTTTTTTCTTAAAATGTTTGTTGCATCAAACCTGAAAAAAAGTCCAGACTCAACTAAATTAATATTATCTGGATATTCAGCGGCTTTGCAGAAGAAACATGCTGTGAGCATTTCAAAAAATGTTATGGGTTGGTTTTCATTAATTTCCTCAACTTTCTTGAAAAGAATAGCTAATTCGTCATCAGACAATTCTTTGTTGTTGAAGACAAATCTCTCATTAATTTTTTGTATATGTGGACTGGTATAAACATTGCACTTAATTTGAGCTTCTTTTAAGATTGAATAACAAGCTTGAATAGTAGAATTTTTACCGTTAGTTCCAATAACAGAGATAGCTTTGATTTTATCTTGAGGATTACCTAATTTTGCACACAAATTTTTAATGCGATCTAAGCTTAGATCAATTTCTTTAGGATGCAACTTTTGAAAGCGACTGAGTATCTTCTGTAGTTTCATTCTCATCAGTGCTTATAACAGAATTTTTCTTTAACAATATTGATAATAAAGTACCTATTTTTTCTGAAAGATCCTTTCTGTTCACTATTAAGTCAACAAATCCTGTTTTTTCTAAATACTCACTTTTTTGAAAACCCTCAGGCAATTCTTCTTTAACGGTTCCCTGAATTACTCTAGCTCCTGCAAAAGCAATTAATGCTCCAGGTTCTGCTAAATGTATATCTCCCAACATAGCATATGATGCGGTAATTCCTCCAGCAGTTGGATCAGTTATACAAACTAGATAGGGTAGATTATTTTTTTTTAATTCATTAATTGCAACAGTAGTTCTGGTCATTTGAGATAAAGAAATTAAACTTTCCATCATTCTCATTCCACCACCAGCACTTATACATAAAAACGGAGTTTTATTTTCAATCGCATATTGTACACCATACAGAAAGGCCTCACCCTCTGCAGCTGCCATTGAGGCTCCTAAAAAATTGAAATCTGATGCAACGGAAGTAATTTTAATGTTATGTATCGTTCCACATGCAACCATCATTCCACAACTCATACCAGTTTTTTTTCTAGCAGTTTTCAATCTTTCTTTGTAAGGCTTAGAGTCTGACCAGTCTAACGGATCATCATTCGGTATCGGTGTTTTTAATATCTCATAATTATTTTTACCGAATAAAATATCAAATCTCTGTTTGGGAGTTATTCTAAGGTGTTTATTACAATCTGGGCAAACCCATAAGTTTTGTTCAAATTCTTTTTTTAAGACAGGGCCTTTGCAACAAGAAGTCCAATCACTATTTGCGATATCATCTTTTGTTGCTCTTTTATGAATAGCGGTCTTTATTTTTTCACCCGCTTTTATTATTTTTGTAATCCAATTCATTTAATTTTATTTTTTAATCTTTTTACAAGATTAATAACATTTGTGACAGTATTTTGTCTTTTTTTAATAGACTTTGTAATTTCTTTACAAATCGCGCTTCCAACTACTAATCCATCGGCTTTTTTAAGTGATTTTATCGTTTTTTCAGTAATTCCAAAACCAATTACAACATTTTTGGATTTATTATGATTTTTAATTATTTGATATTGTGAAATTATTTCGTTCGCAGAAACCTTTAGTTTCCCCCCAGTAGTAGAAAGCATACTTATATAATAAATCATATCATGAGAGTCATTAATAATCTTTTTTAATCTTAATTTTGAGGTAGTCGGTGAAATTAGTTGAATAAAATTAATATTATTTTTTTTACATTTAGCAGCAAAAATTTTATTTTCTGGGTAAGGTAAGTCAACTATAATTAAACCATCAACTTTAGATTTTTTACATTTTGTAATAAATTTGTTTTCATTGTACTGATAAACCATATTGTAATAACCCATCAAAATAACAGGTTTATCTTTTTTTGATTTTTTAAAATTTCTAACTATTGAGAATACATCATTTATTTTTATTCCATTTTTAATTGCTCTATAAGCGCTAGTTTGAATTTGACCTCCATCAGCAATAGGAGTGTTATGAGGAAATCCTAATTCACAAATGTCTGCGTAATTAGAAATAGATTTTAAAATTTCCAAAGATTTTTTTTTAGTGTTATCACCTGCAACGGTGTAAGTAAGAAGAGCAGGTCTATTTTCTTTTTTTGCATTTTTAAAAGATTGATTTATTAATGAATTTTTCATTAGTTCCTAACTAGTCTTTCTTTCAAAATATCCCTATCTTTTTTTGCATCTCCACATGAATTAACTATTATTATTGTGTCCTTGCTTAATTTAGGCGCGATTTTAATTGCTTCTGCAAAAGCATGACTTGGCTCAAGACTTGGATTTAGTTTCTCAAATCTAGTTACTAACTGATATGCATTCAGTGCTTCTTCATCGGTGGCATAGGTATACCTTGCTCTTTTGGTATCTTTTAAAAAACAATGAATCGGACTTACACCTGGATAATCAAGTCCAGCGCTTATTGACTCTGTTTCATGAATTTGACCTTCACTATTTTGACAAACGTATGACGCTGCTCCATGTAAAATTCCGATCTTAGCGTTTCTACTTAAAGGCGCAGCATGTAATAATGACTTTTTTGGTCCACCTGCTTCTACACCTATTAATTCAATGTGTTTTTTATTGAAATCAATAAATTCACTCCAAAAACCATATGCTGAACTTCCACCACCCACGCAGTTTATAAGCTTTAATTTTTTTGGAATTTTTTTAAATTTTTCTTTTAGTTGAGCTTTTAACTCCTTTGAAATTTGAGCAGTACTCCAACCACAGATTTTAACAAAAATATTTGGACCAACTGTAGACCCAACACACATATGAGTATTATCGCAATTAGAGACCCAATACCTCATGCATTCGCTAACAGCATCAACTAAAGTTTGGCTGCCAGAGTAAACAGGTACAATTTCTGCACCATTCCTTCTCATAGCATCACAATTGGGTTTTTGTCTTTTTATGTCCTTAGCTCCCATAAAAATTTTGCACCTCAAGCCAAATTTTTTTGCTGCCATACTAAGCATTTTTCCTGCATATCCAGCTCCAGTATCACCAATTATATATTTTTTTCCCATAGCTTTACAAATTAAAGCATGAACGGTAGCGTTATATATTTTATGAGCTCCGCCATTGGCCTCGGAGACCACTTTTGCCCAAATTTGTGCACCATCTAAATAATTTGATAGATTTTCTAATTTTACAAAATTAGTTGGTGATCCAATATAGTTTTTAAAATAAAAATCTTTTTTCTTTAAAAACTTTTTATTTTTCCTAAGTTTTTGGAATTCCTTTGTAAGATCTTCTATTGGTTTTTTTAAAGTTTCAGGGATATAACTTCCGCCAAATTTACCACCCCAAAAACCATTTTTGTCATGTTGATCTATTAATGGGATACCCTTTTTTAGTTTCATTATTTAACTGTTTAATTTTATTTAAAAAAATATCTATTTTGGAAATATCTTTTATACCAGAAGTTTCAAGTCCTCCTGAAATATCGATATATTTACAAATATTTCTAAATTTTTCAATATCATCATCAAATTGGATATTACCTGCAATCATTTTATTGATATTATTAGGTACCTCATTTAACAAATTATGATCATAACTTAACGATTTTTCGTATCCTTTAGAATCAAACAAAATAATATCTGAAATAGAGACAAAGTTCTTATATTTGCTTACATCTTCTTTTTTCTCTACAGTAATAGCTGAAATAATCTTTTTATTATATTTTTCTTTAATAGATTTTATTTCTTCAGGATTGCAATCGTAAATTTGATAATAGTCAAAAGGTAAATCTTTAATCTTTTCTAAATCATTGTAGTCTGGCTTAACTAGCACAGCTACGAATTTGCATTTTTTCTTATCAATAATTAGTAATTTTTTAAGCTTATCATTTTTAACATAACGTTTTGATTTTGAAAAATTTACGATAAAGCCTATTAGTGTGGGTGAATATGGATGGTTAATTAAATAATCTAAAATTGTTGATGTAGAAACTCCACAAATCTTAGACATCAGTGTCATTATTTTAAATGATCAATTAATCTTTTTATATTTTGTTTTATTTTTCCAGAATGTATAGATCTTCCAAGAACAATAGCAGAAGCACCAGCTTGAAGTGCTGCTTTAGGTGTAAGAATACGAGATTGGTCATTAGCTCTGTCACCAGGAAGTCTTATTCCAGGAGTAAGAATAAAAAAATTTTTATACTTTTTTCTAATAATTTTTGCCTCTGAACCTGAGGCCACAATACCTTTTAGTCCAGCTTTTTTAATCAACGCTGCTTGTTTCAAAACTAATTTTTCAACACTATCTTTGTAACCAATCTCCCTTAAGGATTTATTATCAAGACTAGTTAGTATAGTCACACCACATACAATTATTGATTTATTAATTTTTAGTGCTTGTTTTTGAAATACCTTTAGTCCTTTTAGACCTACACTGGCCATAACAGTTATATATCTAATTTTTTTTAGATCTTTTATTGAATGAAGTGCAGATGATATAGTTTGTGGGATGTCTGAAGCTTTAATATCGAGCATAAATTCAGATTTGTAATTCTCAAGAAATTTTCTACCATTTTTCGAATAAAAAAATTGTAATCCAAATTTAGGAATTAGATTATATGGTTTTGTATATTTGATAATTCTTTTAATTTGATTAATATTTGAGTTGTCACAAGCGATAAAGATTCTATTCTTTTTCATTATTTAATTTTTTAAACATTTCTTTCGACATTTTAAAGTGAATAGTTTTTTTTGAGGGGGTATTTACTTTTTCACCAGTTCTAGGATTTCTAGAAATCCTTGCCTTCTGGATATTTGATGAAAATATTCCGAATCCTCTTAGCTCTACTCTTTCGCCTCTTTTTAAGGCATTTTTTATTTCTTGAAGAATTATATTAGAAAATTTCTCTAAATCTTTTTTTAAAAAATTTGGATAATTTTTTGATAATTGAGCTAAAAGTTTGGATTTAACAACAGTCAAAAATAAATCCCTTGATAATTATTTATTTTTTATCCTCACTCTTTTTTTTTAAATCCTCTGAAAGAGATGAAAAAGGAAGGTTTTTTCCTGAACCTTCAGCCCCATATTTGTCTAAAGCTTCTTTTTTTTCAATTTCCTCAAGAAGCTTCATGCTTAGAGATACTTTTCTTTTATTTAAATCTAATTCAGCAATCGCACAATCTACTTTTTCGCCTCCAGTAAATCTACTAGTACGAGCATCTGCAGCGTTAATTGCAATTTGAGATTTTTTGATAATAAAATCCATTTCACATCCTTCTGGCCTGACAATTAAACCCTTGGCATCTGTAGAAATAATTTTTACGGTTATCGTCTGATTAATTTTTTTATCATTAAACCAATCAAACGGATCTGGTTGAGTTTGTTTTAATCCGACCCTAATTTTCTGATCGGAAGTTTTTATCTCTAATACCTTGACATTTAATTTATCACCTTTTTTATATTTTGATAATTCTTCTTCACCATTATTTAAATAAGTTAAATCATTACAATGTAAAAATGCATCTACATCCATGTCTATAGCTTTCACAAAAAGAGAATATTCATTTTTATTAACAACTTCTGTTTCTAAAATTGTACCAATTGGATATTTTTTTTCAAATGTTTCAAAAGGATTACTTTTTGTCAATCTGTGAGAAATAGCTACTCTTCTTTTCTCTTTGTCTATTTCGGTAATTACACAGTCAATTACATCACCAACATTGAACATTTTCTTTGCTGAGACATTTCTTTTTGACCAACTAAGTTCACTTGAGTGCAATAAAGTAGTTAGTCCAGGTTCTAACTCGCAAAAGGCACCAAATTCCATAATCTTCATAACTTTTGCTTTATATACTTTGTTTAATTCGTAATTTTCTATATGTTCAAATGGATCAGGCGATAATTGTTTTACTGAGCATCCTACTTGAAGTTTTTCCTTGTCAACAGAAATTACTTTTAAATCATGTTTTTCTCCAATATTAAAAACCTCATCAGGATGATTTACTCTTGAATAAGAAATTTCCTGCAAGTGTACAAGAACATCTATCTCATCGTTAACATTAAAAAAACATCCAAAGGAACTATAGCCTTTTACTTCTGCGTTTTTGATAATATCACCAACTTTATATTTTTCGACAATCTTCGCCTTGTCTTCTTTTTTAAAACTAGAAATTATTTCTCTTCTTGAAACACAACAGTTACCCCGGACTCGATCCAATTTAATTATTGCAAATTTTTGAGGCTCATTCATAAGATGTGAAATATCTTTTAACGGTTTGTCGCTGATCTGGCTGCCTGGTAGAAACATTAGCGACCCAGTATCAATATGTTCACAAATTGCCCCTCCCTTACATTTACTAATTATTTTTGCTAAGACAGGTTCATTTTTCTCGTAAGCCTCAACTAGCTTATCCCAACCTTTTATTTTTTGTGCTTTACTTGCTGAAACTAAAACTTCACCATTTTTGTCTTCTATCTTTTCTAATAAAACTGAAATTTTTTCACCCACTTTTATTTTTTCTGCTAATCCCATACTTTTTAATTCATTGATATCTAATACTGGCTCACTTTTTAAGCCTTCAACAAATAAAAAAACAAATTTTTCTGTGATTTTGTTAATTTTTCCTTCTATGATTTTTCCCTCTTCAATTGGTGTTTTTGATAATTGACTGTTAAGAAGTTCTTTAAATTCTACTGAGGCTGGACTTGATAAATCCTTATAAATTTCCATTAGTATTTAGTTTCCTGTCTATAATTTTTTTTATTTTTAAAAAACAGGATCTTTTAGATAACTTTGTGGTGTTTATCAATACTGAATCTTTAGTTTTCTTAAGTGGGGCCACTTTTCGGTTATAGTCGCTTTTGTCACGTATTTTAATACTTTTAAGCACTTCACGAAAATTTATTTTTTTGTTGATTAACTTTAATTCTTTATATCTCCTTAGCGCCCTTGTTTTTAGGTTGGCAGTAACAAAAAATTTAAAATCCGCATCTGGGATGATATTATAAGTTATATCTCTACCATCTAAACAAGAACCATTGTATTTTTTTGGTGGCCGATATGCACATTTAATTTGAAATTTGTGAACAAGTTTACGAAGACCTCTTTTTTTTGAAATTATAGATGCCTCTAGTCCCACTTGATTTGATAATAATTCTTTCTTTTTCAATTTCTTTATATTGAGTTTTCTAATTTGATTTTTAACAAAATTATTTCTAAATTTTTTAGGATATTTAATTTTCAAATACGCGATATATCTATAAATTTTACCTGTATCTAAATAATATAAATTATAATGATCAGAGATTTTTTTTGCCAATGTACCTGCCCCAGCAGCAGCTGGTGAGTCAATAGCTATTTTAAATCTTTTATTTTTAAAATTCATTTCTGCATTTCTTTTAAAATTTTTAAAAAATTTGGAAATGAGGTGTTTATTGAGTTTTTATTATGTAAATGCCACTCTCCGCCAAATGCTAATGCAGCTACTGCTGAAGACATAAATATTCTATGATCTTTAAGATAATTCTTTATAATTATTTTTTTTTTTATATTTATATTGGGATTCCCAAAAATTTTGATTGAATTATCTGTTACAATATTTTTTATCCCAATTGAATTTAGTATTTTAGAACCCCATTTCAGTCTAGGACTTTCTTTCTGATTAAGTTCATCTAAATTTTTGAAAAATGATACTCCTTTTGCTTTAGCTGCTACTAAAAAAATTAATAAAAATTCATCTATTGAACTTGTGTTTAGGCTGCTTGGACAGTTAATTGATTTTAATTTTTTTGAACTTTTAACGAAAATATCTGCAATCAGTTCTCCCTTATAAAATCTTCTATTTTTTAGAATTATTTTAACACCCATTTTTTTTAAAATAATTAAAATCCCTATTCTAGAGGGGTTTATATTAACATTTTTTACTGTCAAACTTGAGTTTTCTGTCAAACAAGTCAGAACTATAAAAAATGATGCTGAACTTATGTCTGAGGGAATATGATAATTAAAAGAATTTATCTTTTTTGCTTTTTTGACTCTGATTAAATCAAAATTTTTTTTCTTCGAGAAGCTTATAGGAAGTTTAAGATATTTACATAGTAATTCAGTATGGTTTCTAGACTTTTTGGCTTTTATTGTGGTCGTACCTTCAGTCCTTAAACCAGCAAATATAATGCTACTTTTGACTTGTGCAGATCCCTTGTCCTCGTAATATTTTATTGGTTTTAAATTTTTAGTACCTAAAATATTTAAAGGTAAATTTCTGTTGTTAGTAAGTTTTAATTTAGCTCCAAATTTTCTAAGTGGATCCGCAACTCTCTTAAAATCTCTTTTTGACAAACTTTTATCTCCAATAATTTTTATTTTTTTATCTGAATTAACTAACAATCCTAAAATTAATCTTCCTAAAGTTCCTGAATTTTGAGCATCTAAAGTAATATTTTTTTTATATTTATAACCATTTAAACCCTTGCCATAGATTTCACAAAAATCTTTTTTTAATTTTACTTTGATACCAAGTTTCTCAATCGCGTTAATAGAAGCCCTAACATCCTCAGAGTAAAGAAGATTAAAAGCTTTCGATTTACCTTCTGCTAATGATGCTAAAAGAACCCACCTGATACTGAGACTTTTATCACCACTTACTTTCACTATTTTATTTTTAAAACTATAAATTTTTTTTTTGATTACAAAAATATCTGACATTAAATTAATTAAATTTGAACGAGTCGCCAAAATAAGCATTTTTCGCTTTTATATCATTCACAAGTTGAGTAGGTGTTCCTTGTGCAATTATTTTACAATTTGAGAGGATTAAAGCGTTATCAACACAAGACAAAAGATCTCTAGCTTGATGATCGCAAATGCATATACTTATTCTTTCTTGTGATTGAAGATTAACTATTAGTTCCTTTAACATTTTAATTGTCAAAACGTCTAGAGCAGCGAATGGTTCATCTAAAAGTAAAACTTTAGGATTATTTAATAAGGATAAAGCAATTACTAATTTTTTTTTTTGTCCTCCAGAGAGAAATTTAGCAGGAATATTTATAATGGAGTCAAATTCAAATTGAGATATAATTTTTTCTACTTTATTTAATCTTATTGAAATATCCATGATTTGTATCTCAGCAATGGCCTTAAGATTTTCAAGTAAAGTAAGATCATGAAAATATCCACCATATTGTGGAACGTATCCTATTTTGAAAGTGGTGGCTCTCTCTGCTATTGGATAATGCAAAACATCCCTATCATTAATGAAAATTGAGCCAAAGTTTGGTTTTAAAAGGCCTGTAATAAGATTAAAAATTGTTGACTTTCCCACACCGTTTGGCCCCAATAAACCTAAAATTTCTCCATGATTTAAATTAAAGCTTATCGAGTCTAATATAGGTCTCTGCTTAAAAGAGAAACTTACCTTTTCTAATTTAAGGACAGGCTTTGTATTTTTAAAAGATTTTATTCTAAACTTTTTAATTATTGCCATCTAAAATTCTGTTTTTTATTATAATTTTATTTTCGTCAAAATTATATATTTTTGAATTTTTTGTTAATAAATCAATTTCTATCTTATCTGCCAACATAATAATATCCAAATTTTTATAATTTAAATTATTAAATGCTTCAATCAAATTTTTGTTAAAGAAAATATTTAGATTCTCACAAAAAATATGATGTTCTAAAAACCTCATCTTTACCTCTTTATAAAATTTTGTATTGTAGAATAGGGTATTGTATTCCGCATTTAAAGAACTGACATATATTATACTCCCATCTAAAAGAAAAATCTTAGCATTTACATTTGTCATAAAAATTAATTCTGACTTTTCTTTTTTAAAATTCCCTGTTTCTGCGGTAATGATATATCTTCTGCCCTCACTATCGATTGATTCATATTCAATATTAATAAGGTTATCTTCTGTTTTAATAATTTCATTTTTGTTTATGATCACACTATCATTTAATTCTTCTTTGAAATATTTTTGATAAATGAATATCAAAATCATCAAAACCAATATTATTAGAAAAATTTGAATTAAAATTTCTTTTCTCATTTACTCAATATTTGTCTCAAGTATATGATGTATATGAATTAGTCCTGTTGTTTTATTAAAATTTTTTCCATTTATAACGCATAATGAAGTTATTTTTTTTTCGTTCATTATTCTCAACGCTTTTATTGCTAAGGAGTCTGATGTAATTGTGATTGGATTTTTTGTCATCACATCTTTTACTAATGTTTTTTGAAAATCAATATTTTTTTGCTTTAATTTTCTAATGTTTCCATCAGTTATGATGCCAGTTGTCGTTTTATTTCTATTTCTTACAATAACCACACCAAGCTTTTTCTTTGAGATAGTTTTAATTGCTTCTTTCATACTTTTACTTTCGCTTATAAATGGTATCCTAGTACTAGTAGCCATTATATCACCAACAGTTTTAAGTTGTTTCCCCAAATTCCCTCCTGGATGAAGTCTTGAAAAATCATACTTACTAAATTGTTTTTTCTTTAATGCTGCAATTGCTAAAGCGTCTCCTATAGCCAACTGAATACTTGTGCTTGATGTTGGTACAACCCCGAGTCCAGACTCTTTTACTTCGGGTAACAATATTTTAATATCTGAACCTCTGTATAAAAAAGAATTCTTTTTGGACACAATACCTATTAATTTTATCTTATTCCTGTTAGCAAACTTAATTATGGGAATTATCTCCTCTGATTTTCCAGAGTTGCTAATTAATATCAAAATATCTTTTTTTGTAATGCTTCCTAAATCACCATGTAGACAGTCATTTGCTGATAATGAAAAAGCAGGACTACCGACTGATGACAAAGTAGATGCAATTTTAGCAGCTATTAAACCACTTTTGCCCACCCCACATAATATAATTTTAGATTGACAATTCACAATCGTATTAACTGCTTTGTCAAAGCTTTTATTAATAGATTTTTTTAATATTTTTAAAGCTTCGATTTCTAAATTAATTACCTCAGTTGCAATATTTTTTGAAGAATTTTTATTCATCTAATGAGACCATATATCATCTTTGAACTGAGCAAGATCTAAATCGACCCTGGTTTTAAGAAATTTAAGGCAATCTTTATAAAGGTCTATTCTTTTCTCTCTAACAAGGATCTCTTCTAATTTAGTATGTATTTCATGCAGATAAATTACGTCATTAGCACAATATTTAAGTTGAGCATTGTTTAACTGCCCACCAAAGTCTGAGTTTTGAAATTGTTTGCTAATATCAATATTCTTAAATTCTTTAATTAAAGTTTTAAGAGAATGATTGTCAGAATAAGATCTGGCAAGTTTTGAAGCAATTTTTGTATCTTCTATATTATTAGTGTCAGTTTTCAAATAATATTTAATATGTGCCAAGTCTGCTCTTCCATAGTGAAAAATTTTTTTAATTTTATTATCTTTAAGAATTTTAATAAGATTTGGAGCGTCATATTTGGACCTATCAAGCTGTATAATATGTGCGTCAGAATTTCCTGTGGAAACTTGAACTAGACAAAGAGGATCTCTTTTAACATTAAGACCCATAAATTCACCATCGACCGCTATTACGTTGCCTAATTTCAAATCATCTGGTAAATCCTTCTTGTGAAGCTTAATATCAATATTCATTTTAAATAGTATATATATGAAAGAAAAAAATTGTCTAATTTTTGGTGGAACAGGTCAAATTGGTAGAAATTTAATAAGAAAGTTAGCTAAAAACAATTATAAAGTAACTGTAATTACTCGCAATATTCATACTAAGGGCAATTTTATTAAAACCCAAGCAAATGCTGGATATATAGATATAATAGAGGCAAACCCTTTTGATGAAAATGAAATAAAACCATTTTTTAAAAAAAATGATATTTGTATTAATTTAGTAGGAATATTATTTGAAAAAGGGAAGAGAAATTCATTTGTGAATATTCATACAAATTTTCCTACAATGTTGTCAAAATTAGCTCATCAAAATAAAATTAAACAGTTAATTCACGTCTCTGCGTTGGGAATAGATAAGGCAATAGACTCGGAATACGCGATTAGCAAACTTAATGGAGAAAAAAATGTCTTGAAGTGTTTTAATAAAGCGCTAATTTTAAGACCATCTATTGTTTATTCTGTAGATGATAGCTTCTCTACAAAGTTTATGACACTTTTAAATAGGCTTCCTTTTTTTCCACTGTATTATAATGGTAATACAAAGTTTACACCTATTCATTGCTCTGATTTAACAGATTTAATGATTAATGTTGTAAAAAAAAATACGAATTCAAAAATTATAGAGTGTGTTGGACCTGAGGTTTTATCATTTAAAGAAATTTTGTTGATAATTTTAAATTCAATTGGAAAGAAAAGATTATTTTTACCTTTTCCTTTAATTGCAGCGAAAATAACAGCTAGAATTTTTGAATTAATGCCCAATCCACTTTTGACCACTGATCAATTGAGACTTTTAAAGTATGACAATGTTGTCTCAAATAATTATGCAAGTAACACTAGCATTGGAGTGCCTGCTAAAAAAAATTTTGAGAACGAGATCAAAAAATATAGTTATATGTGGAGAGATGGTGGTCAATTTTCTAAGGACACATCATTTGACTAAATATTTTATGCAGACTTTATTTTCTTCTCTATAAATTCTGGAATTTCATCTTTTTCAACAGCATCTTCTTTTTTACCCTTAGGTTGATAGGCATATAATAAGTGTAATTTACAATAGGAGAAATCTTTAAGCGAGGATCTGCCGCAAAAATAAAATGTTTTTTCATTTGGGTGCCCAATAGGCCATTTGCATGAATTTTCGTCAAGTTCCTCAAGTTGTTTAGGATTTTCCGGTTCAAAATCTTTTTCTATAATTAGAGATTTAAATCTATTTCTTCTACCTTTTTTTAGTTTATCATTTTGACCAGCATCTATATTTTCATCAATTTTTTTATAAGTTTGAGATCTATTTTTTATTTTAGCAGATAAATTCAATCTATGAGCCTTACCTATAACAGCATTTCTGCTTATACCTCCAATAATTTCAGCTATTTGACTTGCTGTTTTTCCTTTACCCCATAATTCTTTAAGTTTATTAACCTTTTCTTCTGTCCAGCTCATAAATCACCATATAATGTGTAAATTTAATTTAATAACACAATATACTGATAAAAAATTTAATTTAACAAGTAATTATTAATACTTATTAACATAATTAAACTAGATGATTAATTACATTCAATCCTTACTTGTATTTGATAGTTAAATTAATAAAAAGTTTTAATAATAAAAATAAATATGAGTTATTTAGCAAAAAATTATAACAGAAAGAAAATTTCTTTTAAGTTTGGAAAAGGAAGCTACCTATATTCTACAAATGGAAAAAAATATTTAGACTTTTGTGCTGGCATCGCAGTGCTATCACTTGGTCATGCTCATCCAAAATTAATAAGCTCAATTAAAAAACAATCAAAAAAACTTTGGCACGTTTCTAATGCTTTTGAAATCCCAGAAGGAGAAAAATTAGCAAAAAAACTGTGTCAAAAAACATTTGCTGATTCTGTTATTTTTCAAAATAGTGGCACTGAGGCTACTGAAGCAGCTATTAAAGTTGCAAGAAGATATTTTTTTTCAATAGGGAAACCTAACAAAAATAGAATTTTATGTATAAAGAATTCTTTTCATGGAAGAACCATTGCAGCAATATTCGCTAGTGGGTCAAAAAAAATGACTGAAGGTTTTGGACCTAAAGTACCAGGATTTGACCATTTCACTTTTGGAGACCACAAATCTCTAAAAAAGAAAATTAATAAAAATACTGCAGCGATTATGGTTGAAACTATTGGAGGAGAGTCAGGGATAAAGGTGATTCCAGATTTTTGTTTGAAAGAATTAAGAAATCTCTGTAATAAAAAAAAGATATTACTCATATTAGATGAAGTACAATGTGGAGTCTCACGGTCAGGAGATTTTCTTGCTTTTGAAAGATCTAAAGTAAAGCCTGATATAGTTCCTATTGCCAAGGGAATAGGTGGTGGATTTCCAATTGGAGCCGTCTTAATGAATAAAAAAGTTGCTTCAGGAATGACACCGGGAACCCACGGATCGACTTTTGGGGGAAATCCCTTAGCCATGGCTGTTGGAAATACTGTTATGGACATTGTATCAAAGAAAAATTTTTTGAATAATATAAAAAAACTATCAAAATATTTCTTATTTAGATTAAATCAAATTAAAGACAAGTACCCTACTATAATAAAAGAAATCAGAGGAAGAGGATTATTAATTGGAATACAACTTCATAAAGATCAAACGGTTTTTATCAAAAAATTGATGAAAAATAAACTTTTAACTATTCGTGCAGCAGAAAACGTTGTTCGTGTTTTACCTCCATTAAATGTAAAAAAAAAAGAGATAGATCAAGCTCTCAAGATAATTGATAAAGTTTGTACAGAACTTAAGTAAGATGAAGCATTTTATTAATTTGAGTGATATTCCAGCTAAAGATCTTAGAAAGATTATAACTGATGCAAAAAAAAGAAAATTAGCAAGAAAAAATTTGAGCAATCTCCAAATAGATAGACTAGCACCCTTAAAAGGAAAATTGTTAATCCAAATGTTTGAGAAATCTAGTTTAAGAACAAGATTGAGCTTTTATATAGCTATTAAACAATTAGGAGGAAGCACATTAACGCTTAGACCAGACGAGTTACATTTATCCAAAGGGGGAGAAAGTATTCAAGACACAGCTAAAATATTATCTAATTTTGGAAATGCTTTTATGCTAAGAACTGATGATGATAAAAAACTTGAGGAATTTAGAAAATTTTTATCCATTCCTATTATAAATGGTTTAAGTCCATCTTCCCACCCAACTCAAATTTTGTCAGATGTATTCACTGTTGAGGAGATAAAAAAAAAACCAATAAACAATTTAAATATTTCATGGATAGGTGACTGTAATAATGTTTTAAATTCCTTGATCGCAGCATCAATCAAGTTTTCCTTTAAATTGACAATTGGATGTCCTAAAAATTATCAACCAAATAAAACAGTTTTAAGTTATGTAAAAAGCAAAACTAATAAAATTTCAATTTTAACTGATCCTTATAAAGCGGTAAAAGATGCTGATGTTATTTTTTCAGATAAAGTTATTTCGATGAATGATAAAGTTAATAAAAAGAATAAGTTAAAGCATTTTAGAAAATTTAAGATCAATAAGAAATTAATTGAGTATGCTAAAAAAGATTGTATTTTTCTACATTGTTTACCTAGAGGCGAGGAAGTAGATGAAAAAATTTTTTTGAGTGAGAGATCAAAAGTATGGCAACAGGCTGCAAATAGAGTACACGTGCAAAAATCTATATTACTTTATTGTTTTGGAAAATTAAGGTAATGGAAGAGGATTATCTGAATTTTCATTCAAATATAAAATTACTGATGCACGATCTTTCTCTTTTCTTAAGCCAGCGAATGCCATTTTGGTTCCCTTAATCCATTTGGCAGGTTTTATTAAGTAACCATTTAATTCTTCAAAACTCCATTCTTTATCATACCCAGAAAGAGCTTTTGAATATTTGTAATCACTTACAACTCCAACTTTTCTTCCTACAACATTATAAAGTGCTGGGCCAATATTATTCTTTCCACCCTTTACTATAGAATGACAAGCTGCACACTTTTTAAAAACCTTTTCACCAGTTGCAAGATCTCCTAGAGCCATCAAAGCGGCCATATCTATTTTTTCCATAGTTGTTTCAGAACTAGCCTGAGCCTTAGTGACGACGGCTTGTTCTACATCGACGGCGTAGCCTGGAGTTTTAGGTTTTTCAACGTGAAAAATCACATCTGATAGCTTTCCAATACCAATCACGATTAACGCAACCATTAAAACTGCAGCTATTATTTTATTTAATTCAAAAGAGTCCATTTAATAAAAATTATTTTGAACATATAACACTATAACTATAAAATTGCTTATATATTTTGATGTACATTTTTGCCTCTGTTTATATTCTAAAGAAAAACAAAAAAGATCAATGAAAACCTTAGTCATAATTCCATCCAGGTTGTCAGCCACAAGATTACCAGGCAAACCATTGCTTAAAGTGAATGGCTTATCTATTATTTCCCATGTATTCAAGAAGGCAGAGGAAGCAAACATTGGAGAAGTGATAGTTGCTGCTGAAGATCAAGAGATTGTTGATGACGTCAAGAAAAATGGTGGCCAAGCAATTATAACTAACAATTACCATCAAACTGGAACTGATAGGATTTATGAGGCATTCGTAAAATTGGACAATCCAAAAATCGATTTAATAATGAATCTTCAAGGAGATGAGCCTTTAATTAATATAGAGGATATTAAAAACTTAAATGATCAAATGATTAGATATAATTCTAATCTCGGCACTTTGGCCTCATTAATTTCAGATAAAGGATTATATAATAATGAAAATGTTGTTAAGGTCACAACAGAAGAAAGACTGACCAATATAAATTTTCCAGATGCTACTAGTTTTTCTAGAAAAATGTATGATCAAAATAAGAATATTTATCATCATTTAGGTATATATTGTTATCAAAAAGAAACTCTCAAAAAGTTTGTTTCTCATAAGCAATCCTTTAACGAACGAAAATATAAACTTGAACAATTCAGAGCATTAGAAAATGATATCAAGATCAATGTAGCTTTGGCAAAAACATCTCCTATTGGAGTAGATACAGAGGAGGATTTTCTAGCTATAAAAAAAATAATGGAATATAAATTAAAATGAGTAAAATTTACTTTCAGGGAACATATGGAGCATATTCACACTTAGCAGCACTATCCATAGAGCCCGATGCAAAAATTATTCCGTGTAAAACATTTGATGAATGTTTCTTAAAAGCATCAAAAGATACTGATGCCAAGATTATAATACCAGAGTCAAATCGAATTACGGGAAATATTGGAATCGAGTACCTTATATTTAAATATAGACTTAATATTTATTCTGAGTATTTTCAAAAAATTGAACATAATTTATTAAGTCTTAAAGGTGTAAAGATTTCAGAGATTAAAGATGTCTATTCTCATGGCCAAGCATTATCCCAATGTTCAAAATTCATAAAATCAAATAAATTCACAGAACATGTAAGAGCAGACACTGCTGGTTCAGCAGAGATGGTATCAACTAGCCAAGACAGAACAAAAGCAGCGATCGCTTCTTCATTAAGTGCAAAAACATATAATTTAGAAATATTAAAAAAAAATATAGAAAATGATAATGGAAACTTAACAAGATTTTTAGTTATGGGAAAAAACGTTTCTCAACCAGAGTATGGTAAAAAGAAATATATCACATCTTTTTTATTTAAATTAAAAAGTAAACCTGCTGCGCTTTACCAATCTCTAGGTGGGTTTGCAATTAATGGAGTTAATCTAACTAAATTACAAAGTTATCCTGAAAAAAATTCCTTTGACTCATTCTTTTTCTTGTGTGACTTAGATGGACATATTGAGGATATTAAAGTTCAAAAATCTTTAGAGGAACTGGGTTTGCATTGTCAAGATTTTCACGTTCTAGGTGTTTTTGAGGCTGACAAAATAAGGGAAAAATAAATTTCAATCTTTTTCTGTAGAACTGAATTATTGCTGTTATAATAGTTATGGAGGCTAGAGGTGAATGCTGCTTGAACCCGACCAGATCTTAACCGAAGCAATCGTAGAGACAGTTTTTCAGGTTCTAGTCTCCTCTAAAAGGTATGAATAATAATAGTAAAGTTTTAGCGTTAAAATATAGACCCCAAACTTTTAAAGATTTGATTGGTCAAAAGACTATTGCAGAGACAATTATAAATTCAATTAAAATTGATAAAGTGCCAAATGCTTATTTGTTCACTGGTATCAGAGGAGTTGGAAAAACAACATTAGCAAGAATAGTAGCTAAGGCTTTAAACTGTAAAAATAGTATTGAACAAATTTCCGAACAAGATTTGTGTGAAAGTTGTGATTGTATGGCAATAGCTAACTCAAATCATATAGATGTATTAGAGATGGACGCCGCAAGTAAAACTGGAGTAGATGATGTCAGAGACTTGATCGAGTTTTCAAGGTATGGACCAACATCTGCGAAGTATAAAATATTCATAATTGATGAAGTACATATGTTAAGTAAGCAAGCTTTTAATGCTCTGTTAAAAACTCTAGAAGAACCACCTTCTTACTTAAAATTTATATTTGCTACTACAGAAATCAAAAAAATACCAATTACAGTTGTTTCTAGATGTCAAAGGTTTGATTTATCAAGAATAAAATCAACTGAGCTATTTGATTTTTTAAAAAAAATATCTTTAGAAGAAAATGGAAATGTTTCTCATGAAGCTTTAAAACTGATTGTCAAAATCTCAGAGGGTTCAGTTAGAGATGCTTTGTCTTTACTAGATAGGGGACTATTGTCAGTCAAAGAAAATGAAGAATTAACATTGTCAAAAGCTCAAAAAATTTTTGGTTTTTTTGATAAAGCTCAATTAATTGATTTATTCATATTCATTTTAGAAGGAAATGAGGCTAAGACCTTAGAGCTTTATCGAAAAATGTATGATCGTGGCATAGATCCAAAAGTGTTTATTAATGATTTTCTTGAATTACTATATTATTTTAAAAATGTAGACTCAATAAAACTTGAAGGATCAAATTTCTCTTTAAATGATACTGAGTATGATGAAATTAAAAGAGTATCAAGTAATCTTGATAATAAAACATTAATATTATTTTGGCAGTTTACTATTAAAATCATTACTGAATTAGATATTGTTTCGAATCAGAATTTGACAATCGAAATGTTTTTATTGAGATTAATTTACTTAAGAGGAATTAAAGAAAACCAGAGTTTTGATAATAATCTTAAAAACGAAGAATTAGCTTTAAAAGATAATTCTTCAGAGGGTGTAAAAGAAAATTTTTCAAAAACAAATAAAACTATTAATCAAATAAAGAATATTTCCCAGTCAACTAAAGTGGAGCCAAAAAAAGAACTAAAGGCTTTTCCTAAAGGTTTGAAAAAATTTAAGATTAACTCTTTCAGCAGTTTGATTAAGATTTGTAATGATAAAAAAGAGGTTAAGTTGAAATATGAATTAGAAAACAATGTGAATTTAGTAAAGTTTGAAAATCTTAGAATTGAAATTTCTTTTAACGAAAAACTCGATAAAAATTTTATTAAAGATTTAACTTACAAACTTAATGATTGGACCGGTGAAAGATGGATAATAACTTTAAGTAAGATAGCAGGTGAAATCTCACATAAGGAAAAATTGATCAGATATAAAAAAGAAGAAATTGAAAAAGTTAATAAATCTAAATTATTTTTAGAACTAAAAAAAAATTTTAATGATATTAAATTAGTAGATGTTAAAAATAAAGATGAGGGAGAGTGATGACTGATTTTACCAAAATACTTAATAAAGCAAAAGAATTTGAAGCAAAAATTAGAGAGAGCCAAGAAAAAATAAAAAATATTAAAGCTGAGGGGATTTCAGGGTCTAATTCAGTCAAAGTAATTTTAGATGGTGAGGGCGAAATGTGTAAAATTGAAATTTCAGATGAAATTTTAAAAGGAGATAAGGTTATTCTTGAGGACTTGATAGTCGCGGCCCATAATAAAGCTAAAGTTGAGTTAAAGCTAAAGACTACAGAAGAGATCTCTAAGACAACAGGTGGATTTAATATACCTGGATTTAAGTGGCCTTTGTAGGTAATGCAAAAAATAAATGAAATAGAGGAACTAATTAAAATTATTTCTAGGTTACCAGGTTTAGGACCTAAATCAGCTAAAAGAATAGTTTTAAAATTAGTTAACAACAAAGATGAGCTGGTAAAACCTATGGCCAAAGCACTTGCTGACGTATATAAAAATATTTTAAGATGTAAGATTTGTGGAGTATTAAAACCCTCCTCGATTAAATGTAGTTTCAATAATTGTCAAATTGTTGAAAAAAAATATGATAAAATTTGTGTTGTTGAGAATATTTCAGACCAATGGAGCATAGAAAGTTCTAATATTTTTAGAGGTTACTTTCATATTTTAGGGGGCACTATTTCCTCTGCCAGGTTAAAAAAGGATGACTTACTCATAAACTCTTTAATTGAAAGAGTAAAAAAAGATAAAATTGAGGAAGTAATTTTAGCTACAAGCGCAACAGTAGAAGGTCAAACCACTGCTTATTATATTCAAGATAGTTTAAAAAATATAAAAACAAAAATTACTAAATTAGCCCAAGGTTTACCAGTTGGTGGGGAAATAGAAAGTCTTGATGATGGTACTTTATATTCAGCATTTAAGTTTCGATCAGATTTAAATTCTAGTTCTGATTAGATTTTTTTTTTAATCGATTTAAATGTAACAAAGGTTCTGTATAACCAGAAGGTTGTTTTTTACCTTTAAAGATAAGGTCGCATGCTGTTTTAAATGCTATTGAATTTTCAAAATCATCACTCATTTTCTCGTAATTTGAGTCATTAACATTCTGTTGATCAACGATTTTTGCCATTTGTTTCATAATTTCTATTACCTGCATTTTTGTTGTCACACCGTGATATATCCAATTTGCAATATGTTGAGATGAGATCCTTAAAGTGGCTCGATCTTCCATCAATCCTACATTATTAATATCGGGAACTTTTGAACATCCAATTCCTTGGTCTATCCACCTAACAACATATCCCAAAAGAGTTTGAGCAGAGTTGGAGATTTCAGAATTTATTTCTTCCATTGACCAATTTGGTCTATCAGCTATCGGCACAGATAATAAATCATCTAGTTTAGCTTTTTTC
Organism: uncultured Pelagibacteraceae bacterium; assembly: GCA_902594255.1. Taxonomy (GTDB): domain Bacteria; phylum Pseudomonadota; class Alphaproteobacteria; order Pelagibacterales; family Pelagibacteraceae; genus Pelagibacter. The sequence goes on along the minus strand of CACJLN010000001.1, from coordinate 91,891 downwards.
CTTTCTGATAATTTTTTTTGTTGGTCAAAAATATCTATCTTGTGATAATGAAGACTGTGTAGAGCTGCAGCAGTAGGTGATGGAACCCAGGCACAATTTGCGCCTGCTTTAAGATGATCTATTTTTTGATTTAACATATCTGACATTTTATCAGGCATCGCCCACATCCCTTTTCCAATCTGTGCAACTCCAGAGAAACCACATTCAATTCCAGTATCTACATTTCTGTTTTCATAAGCTGAGATCCATTTTGATAGTTTCATTTCACCTTTTTTAATCATAGGTCCGGCTTCCATTGAAGTATGAATTTCATCTCCAGTTCTATCCAAAAAACCCGTATTTATAAAAAAAACTCTATCTTTTAATGTTCTGATACACTCTTTAAGATTTGCTGATGTTCTTCTCTCCTCATCCATAATGCCTATTTTACAAGTGTATTTTTTTAAATTTAAAGCCTCTTCAACTTTGGTAAAAATTAAATCAGTAAAAGCAGTTTCCTCTGGTCCATGCATTTTTGGTTTTACGATATAAATAGATCCGGTCCTTGAATTTCCCTTTTTTTTGATATCATGCAAACAAGCTGCTGTAGTTATGAATGCATCCAATATTCCCTCTGGTACTTCAGATCCATCCTTTAATATCACTGATGAGTTAGTCATCAAATGTCCAACGTTTCGATTTAATAGAAGACTTCTCCCATGCAATTTGAGTTTTTTACCGTTCTTAGAAATATAACTTCTGTCAGGATTTAATTTTCTTTCAAAAGTTTTTCCATCTTTCTCAAATTTAACATTTAAATTCCCTTGCATTAAACCAAGCCAGTTTTTATAACACTTTACTTTGTCTTCAGAGTCTACTGCAGCCACACTATCTTCGTTATCACAAATAGTTGAAACTGCAGACTCAACAATCACATCGCTTATTCCAGCAATGTCATGAGCAGCACTAAAAGCCCTAGGGTTAATTATAATTTCAATATGCAGATTGTTGTTTTTAAGTATTATTGCTGATGGTTTATTACTCGCTCCTCTATAGCCAATAAATTTCTTAGTATCTTTTAATTTAAATTTATTTTCATCTTTATAAATTATCAGATTACCTTTATTCACAATTAAATTTGAAATATTTTTCCAACTAGTGCCATTCACTGGAATATATTCATCTAAAAATTTTCTTACGTATTTTATAACTTCCTCACCTCTTGCAGGGTCATATCTTTCGCTTCCTCCTTCTTCTGACTTAATTATATCTGTGCCATATAAACTGTCGTAAAGGCTAACCCACCTAGCATTTGCAGCATTAAGAGCATATCTTTCATTCATAATTGGTACTACAAGTTGTGGACCAGCTATACTTGATATTTCAGAGTCTAAATTTTTGGTTTTGATTTTAAAATTATCTTTTTCCTTAACTAGATAACCAATTTCTCTTAAGAATTTTTTATATTCATTTAAGTTAAATTTTTCCCCCTTTCTTTTTTTATGCCATTCATCTATTTTTTTTTGAAGGACTTCTCTTTTTTTTATTAATTCAGCATTAATTTTAGCTAGTTCATGTACAGCTTTGTCAAATTTAACCCAAAAAATTTTAGGTGAAATGTCTAAATCTTTCAGTAATTCTTTTTGAACAAAATTTTCTAACTTTTTAGATACCTTTAGATTTGATATATTAGTATATTTTTCCATATTATTTAATTTTAGAAGAATAAATATATAGTTATTTATGTTAATTTTAAATGTTAGTTCAATATTAAAAAAAATCACACTAAAAAATCAATTAATGCAAAGATTTTATTATAATAATCATTTTATTGCCTTTTTTTAAAATTATGTAATTAATTAATTCTTAGATACTTATGAAAAATTACCTTAATTTTGAATCAGAAATAAAAGATCTTGAGAATGAAATTGAAAACTTAAAAGATCCTTATCACAATAAAGAAGGTTTATCTGAGGTAGATACTGAGCAAATTAACAAAACTGAGAAAGAGTTAAATTTAAAACTTAAAGAAATTTATTCTAATCTAGATCCTTGGCAAACCACCTTGGTTGCCAGACATGAAGACAGACCAAAGTCAAAATTTTTTATAGAAAATTTATTTACAGATTTTATTTCTTTATCCGGAGACAGATATTATGGAGAAGATAAATCTGTAATTGCTGGTTTTGCTAAATTCGATCAGAGGTCAGTTTTAGTAATCGGTCAAGAAAAAGGAGACGATCTTGAGAGTAGAATTAATAGAAACTTTGGAATGATGCGTCCAGAAGGATATAGAAAAACAATAAGACTCATGAAATTAGCTGATAAATATGGAATTCCAATAATTTCTTTTATAGATACGCCAGGTGCTTACCCTGGAGTAGGTGCTGAGGAGCGAGGACAAGCGGAGGCTATAGCAAAATCAATTGAGTGCTGCATGAGCCTAACTGTTCCAACTTTTGCGATTATTATTGGAGAAGGTGGATCTGGTGGAGCGGTAGCTTTAGCTTCCTCAAATAAAGTAATAATGTTTGAAAATTCGATTTACTCAGTCATTTCTCCTGAGGGATGTGCAACAATATTATGGAGAGATCCAAAAAAAATGCTGGATGCTGCAAAAGCGATGAAATTGTCTGCTAAGGATTTGTTAGAATTAAATATAATTGATGAAATTATAATTGAGCCAACAGGAGGTGCTCATAGAGATAAGAATAAAATTTTAGAGAATGTAAAAAATTCAATAAACAAAAATTTAAAGTTATTTGATAATGTAAGTGGAGAGGAAGTTTTAAATCAGAGAAAAAATAAATTTTTAAAAATTGGAAGAGATAAAGGTTTTATTAGCAATCCTGAAGAAATAAGTGACTTAAATCAACCTACTAATAAATTTGATAAATACTTTAAATTATTTAAAAAAAACAAAGTCAAGGTTTTTTTTGGATTAGCTTTTATAATATTGTTTTCATATATCATTTTATAAGGCTCCACAGCAGTTTTTATATTTTTTACCTGTAGCTTCACATCTTTCATTTCTTGATATTTTTTGACCTTTTTTAATTAAGAGTAAACATTTTGGGTTTCCAGAAATATCTTTATTTTTTTCTCTTACAATTGACTCTTTTTTTTCTACAACTTTTAAATTTAATAAAATTGTTAGATAATCTATTTTAAGTTTATACAAAAGATTTTCAAACAATTCGAAAGCTTCTTTTTTATACTCTACCAAAGGATCTCTCTGTCCATAAGATCTTAAGCCAATAACTTGTCTAAGTTGCTCTAAATATTGAATGTGTGATTTCCAATTTAAGTCTATGGATTGTAAGAAAATTCTTTTTTCAATTTCTTGAGCTTGTTTTTCACCTAATAATCTTATTCTTTCATTTCTTATAGATTCAAAATGTTTTTTAATCTCCTCTTTAAGATGGTCATTTGAATTATGGTTAAAAGAATTTATTTTTTCCTCGTCAAAATTTTTACCAATTAAAGATTTCAATTTTTTTTCAAATTCGTTATTTTGAGGATTATTTAATTTTTTTGATTTTAATTGAATCAAATTATTAATCATCTCTTGCAAAAATTCATCAGAAAATTCAAAAATATTAGTGGTAGTGATAATCTTTTCCCTCTGAGAAAAAATAACGTGACGCTGATCATTAAGAACATTGTCAAATTTAATAAGCGTTTTTCGTATATCAAAGTTCCTTGCCTCAATCTTTTGCTGTGCACGCTCAATAGCTTTATTAATCCAGGGATGATCTATACTCTCACCATCCTTAAGACCAAGTTTTTCTAAAACATTATTCATTGACTCTGAGCCGAATATTCTCATTAAATCATCTTGTAGACTAACAAAAAAAATAGAACAGCCTTCGTCTCCTTGTCGGCCTGCTCTACCTCTAGCTTGATTATCTACTCTTCTCGACTCCATTCTTTCAGTGCCTATTACGAACAATCCACCTAAATTCTTAACGATGTTTTTTTCCTCGCCCTCTACTTTATCATCTATAGAAACCTCTTTTTTTCCTCCCAATTTAATGTCAACTCCTCTACCTGAAATACTGGTAGTAAGTATCACAGAATTTTTCTTTCCAGCATTAGCAATTATTTCTGCCTCATTTGCGTGATTTTTCGCATTCAAAACAACGTGTTTAATCTTTTCTTTATGCAAGAGCTCAGAATAAATTTCTGATTTATTTACGCTTGAAGTAAAAATAAGTAACGGCTGTCCATTTGAGTGACACTCTTTTATTTTTTGGATAATAGCATTATTTTTCTCTTTTTCTGTTCTAAATATTTGATCATTAAAATCTTTTCTAATCATAGGATTGTTTGTAGGAATGACAATTACAGAAAGATTGTAAATTTCAAAAAATTCTTGAGATTCTGTTACAGCGGTTCCTGTGCAGCCAGATATCTTTGAATAAAGTTTAAAATAATTTTGATATGTAATAGATGCTAAAGTTTGATTTTCTGCTTGGATTTCAATTTTTTCTTTAGCCTCTAGTGCTTGATGAAGACCATCTCCATATCGACGACCCTCTAAAATTCTACCTGTTAATTCATCAATAATTTTTAAAACACCGTCTTTTACAAGGTAATCTTTCCCTTTGGCGAATAAGTGATTAGCTCTTAGTGCCTGGTTTACATGATGAACTAATGTTAAGTTTTCTGGGTCGTAAAAGTTGTTATTTTTTAAAATTCCTGCATCTGTAAAGATTTTTTCTACATTATTAATACCATTGTTAGTAAGCATAATATTTTTATCTTTTTCATCTATTTCAAAATCCTCACTTTTAAGTCTTTTAACTAAGCCATCAATCGCAAGATATTGGTTTGTTTTATCTTCAGCAGCTCCAGATATTATTAAAGGTGTTCTTGCCTCATCAATTAGACAGGAGTCAATTTCATCAACTATCGAAAAAAAATGCTGTCTTTGAACCATTTCATCAATTGAAAATTTCATATTATCCCTTAAGTAATCAAATCCAAGTTCACTATTAGTAGCGTATGTAACATCACAGTTATAATTTTTTTTCCTTTCGTAATCGTCTTGATCATTATTAATAAAGCCTGAAGAGATACCGAGAAAATTATAAATTTTTCCCATTTCTATCGAGTCTCTTTTTGCGAGATAATCATTTACTGTAACGACATGGACACCCTTTCCATACAATGAGTTAAGGTAGGCCGCTAAGGTAATGGTAAGAGTTTTACCCTCACCAGTTTTCATTTCAGCAATTTTGCCTTCGTGTAAAACTATTCCACCAATAATTTGAACGTCAAAATGTCTTTCACCCCTTGTTCTCCTTGAGGCTTCTCTTACTAAAGAAAAAGCCTCAGGAAGTAATTTATTGATATCTTCACCCTTCTTAAGTCTCTCTTTAAGATCGTTTGTTTTTTTGGGGAATTCAGCGTCCTCCATTTTTTCTACTACTTTTTCAAGTGTATTAATATTTTCAGTAATTTTTTTTAGCCTTTCAAGCTCTCTTTGATTTGAAGATTTGAAGATCCTAGAAACAAATTTGAGTGGATTAATCATTAGTTTTTGATTTATTATACTATATTAAATATTTATATAATTATTAAATTTATATTTTAAACACAATGGGAATAAATTTTAAAAACTTTTTATCTTCTCAACAAAATAAAAGCAAGATGGGTGATTACCAAAATCTTGATCACTTAGACGGAGTAGCCATTTCTACAATTTCTGCAAATTTGTATAATAATCCAAGAGATGACCTGGTAATGTTCTACTTTAGAGATGGGGCAAATTTTGCGTCATTATACACGCAGTCAAAAATAATATCTGAAAATATTAAATGGAATTTAAGTCAAAAAACAAAAAAAATATATTCTCTTATTGTTAATACTAGAAATGCAAATACTTTTACTGGAATTAAAGGATACCAGTCAATGCAAAAGATAGCAGATTTAGTTTCTTCCAAATTGACTGAAAAACAAAAAAATGACGATAACAACCCTGAAAAAATAAATTGTCATCAGATTATTTTCGGCTGCACAGGAACAATAGGTGAAACTTTTCCATTTGAAACCATTAAAAAAAGTTTACCAAATTTATTAGAACAAATTAAGTATACTCAAAATAAGTATATTTGGACAAAAGCAGCACTAGGTATAATGACCACTGATACAAAACCAAAGCTAGCTATGGAAGAGTGTAAAATTGGTAACACAAAAGTAAAGATTTATGGCATTGCAAAAGGTTCTGGAATGATAAAGCCTAACATGGCTACGACTTTAGGATATATATTTACCGACGCAGATCTCTCAAATGAAATTTTGAAAAAGTTACTTAAAAAAAATGTTACAAACACCTTCAATGCTATTAGTTGTGATGGTGACACAAGCACTAATGACATGATAACAATCTTTTCAACTGGTAAAGCTAATAATCAAAAAATCTCAAATTTCACTGATAAAAAATTAAACGAATTTGATATTTCTCTTAACAAAGTTTTGTTAAATTTAGCAAAAAGAATTGTCTCAGATGGGGAAGGAGCATCTAAATTTGTAACAATAAAAGTCAAAAATTCTAAAACAGAAGAAGATGCAAAAAAGATTGGTTTTTCAGTTGCTAATTCAAAATTGGTTAAAACAGCTTTAGCAGGCGAAGACCCAAATTGGGGGAGAATAGTTATGGCGATCGGAAAAGCTGGAGTAGAATTCAATGTTCAAAAATTATTCATAAAATTTGGAGATTTAAAAATTGTTACTAATGGTAAGTTGTATGAAAAGTATGAGGAAAGTATTGTAAAAGAATATATGAAGAATTACGCAATCGATATTGAAATTGATATTGCCGCTGGTAAGAAAACATTTACAGTATACACTATGGATCTTACTAAAAAATATATTGAAATAAATGCAGACTATAGAAGCTAATTCATATTGAAATTTAAGTGATAATAATTAAATAAAACTTATGATAAAATATCAGTTAATTTGTAATGATTGTAATTTGATTTTTGATAGTTGGTTTGCATCATCTAGAGAATTTGAAAAATTAAAAAAGAAGAAATTACTAAATTGCCACAAATGTAATTCTCTCCAGATTGAAAAATCACTGATGAAACCAAACGTGCTAAATAGAGATAAGCGTCAAAAAGAATTTCTTTCAAAAGAAAATAATTTGAATATAAAAAAAACAATTAAAGAATACCAAAATTTTATTAAAAAAAACTTTGATTATGTAGGTAATAATTTTGCCTATGAAGCAAGAAGTATTCATTATGATAAAAGAAAAAGAGATAAAGGTATTTTTGGAAAGGCATCTAAGAAAGATATAATAGAATTAAAAGAGGAAGGAATTGAAACTCAATCCATACCTTGGTTTGATGATAAAAATAACTAATTTTTAATAAATCTTCCTATATAATTGATGGATTTATCTTTACTTACTTTCCATTCATCTTTAAGTAAATTAAATTTCATACCATCTAACGAATCTAATCTTAAATCATATTTTTTTAATATTTTTACTAATTCACCAGGTTTTACAAATTTTTCCCACTCATGTGTTCCAATAGGTAGCCAACGCAGAATATATTCAGCTCCTATTATCGCAAAGAAATATGATTTTAAAGTTTTATTAATTGTTGCAACAAACATGATTCCGTTTTTTCTTAAAAGTTTTGAGCATGATTGCAGAAAAAAATCTACATCTTTAACGTGTTCTACTATCTCCATGTTTAAAATTACATCAAATTTTGTACTTGTATTTAGTTGTTCAGGGGATGCACAAAGGTATTTTATATTTAAATTATCTTTTTTTGCATGAAATTTGGCAATTTCAATATTTTTATCTGAAGCATCTATACCCATCACATCAGCACCCAATCTACTCATTGGTTCAGATAATAGGCCACCACCACAGCCTATATCTAAAATTTTTACTTTTTTTAAAGGTCTTACTTTTTCCTGCAGTTTAAATGAATTGATTATACTCTCTTTAATATATGAAATTCTTATAGGGTTAAACTTATGTAATGGTTTAAATTTACCATGTGGATCCCACCATTCTTCAGCAATTTTTGAAAATTTTTCTATTTCTTTATTATTAATTGTGTTATTTTTCATTAGTTAGTTGACTTTATATTCAACATGTATTTATTCAATATTTTTTAATTTAACATAACTTAGCATGAAAATTGTAGTTTTAAAATTTGGAGGAACTTCAGTCGGAACAATAAAAAAGATTAAAAAAGTTGCTGAAATAATCGTTAGCTTTAAAAAAAAAAGATATAATGTCATTGTTGTCTCATCTGCAATGAGTGGTGTGACAAATGAGTTAATAAAGAAATCTTTAGAAATCAGCACGAATTTTTCAGAAACAGAATACGACGTTTTAGTTTCATCTGGAGAGCAAATGTCCTGTTCTTTAATAGCAGGTAGATTGATTGATAGGGGTTATAAGTCAAGATCTTGGTTATCTTGGCAAATTCCAATCATTACTAAAGGTGTTCATAAGAATTCAAGAATAAATAAAGTTAATAAAAATAAAATTTTGAAATATCTTAAAGAGGGCGGAATACCAATTATTACTGGATTCCAAGGTATCAATAATGACAATAGAATTACTACTATTGGTCGAGGAGGTTCTGATGCTAGTGCAATTATGATAGCTAAATTTTTTAAGGCTGAAAAGTGTATAATTTATACAGACGTTGAAGGTATATACACCACAGATCCAAATAAACTTCTTAAAGCAAAAAAAATTAAAGTAATATCATATGAGGAAATGTTGGAAATGGCTTCGTTAGGTGCTAAAGTAATGCAACCAGTTTCAATTCAAGATGCGAGACTAAACAGAATTGATATTGAAGTAAGATCGTCTTTTGTAAAAACATCTGGAACAGTTATTACCAAAAGATCAAACATAATTAACAATAAAATTGTTACTGGAATTTCAACTACTCAAAACGACTCAAAAGTTTCACTTATTGGAGTAAAGGATAAGCCTGGTGTTGCAGCCTCTATTTTTAAACCATTATCAAAAAATTCAATTAATGTTGATATGGTTGTTCAAAATATTTCTGCAAATGGCAAAGAAACAGATTTAACATTTACGATTAAAACAGAAGATTTAAACAAAACGAAAAAAATATTGAAGGAAAATAACAATATAACTTTTAGAAAATTATTATTAAAAAAAGATGTCTCTAAAATTTCTATCATTGGTGTTGGTATGATTACTACACCTGGTGTTACTTTTAGAATGTTTCAAGCATTAGCTGATAAAAAAATAAATATCCAAGTTATCTCTACGTCTGAGATAAAAATCTCAGTTCTAATAGATAATAAAGATACTAAAAAAGCATTAATTGCTTTACATAAAGAATTTAAATTGGATAGCAGTAAATGAGCATTAGACCTTTTAGAGACATTAAGAGAAGAAAAACAAAAGAAATTAATGTTGGTTCAATAAAGGTAGGAGGAAACAATCCTATATCCGTTCAATCTATGACTAATACTCTCACAACCGATGTGGAAGCAACTGTAAAACAAATTAACGAAATTCAAATGGAAGGCGCTGATATAGTAAGAGTTTCATGTCCTGATGAATTATCAACTAAAGCTTTGAAAGAAATTATAAAGCATGTAGATATACCTATTGTCGCTGATATTCATTTTCATTATAAAAGAGCTATTGAGGCTGCTGAAAATGGAGCAAGTTGTTTAAGAATTAATCCAGGAAATATAGGGAGTGTAAATAAAATTAAAGAAGTTGTAAAAGCAGCAATCAATAATAATTGTTCAATCAGAGTTGGCGTAAATGCTGGATCTTTAGAAAAAGATATTTTAGAAAAATTTAGGGAACCTTGTCCAGAAGCATTAGTTGAGAGTGCATTAAGAAATATTAAAATTTTAGAGAATGAAAATTTTGATAATTTAAAAATCAGCGTAAAGTCATCTGATGTATTTTTATCAATAGAGGCATACCGTCAACTGTCAAAAGTCACCGATTACCCTCTGCATTTAGGGATTACAGAGGCTGGGAGTTTTGTATCAGGGAGTGTAAAATCCTCAATCGGATTAGGAACATTACTTTTAGAAGGTATAGGTGATACAATTAGAATTTCTTTATCAGATGATCCAGTAAAAGAGGTGAAAATTGGAAATGAAATATTAAAATCTCTAAATTTAAGAGAAAGAGGAGTAAAAATAATTTCCTGCCCCTCATGTGCTAGACAGGGTTTTGAGGTAATAGAAACTGTAAGAATTTTGGAAGAACGCCTCTCTCACATAAAAACTCCAATTACCCTATCAGTTATTGGATGTGTTGTTAATGGTCCTGGAGAAGCAGCTATGACAGATGTTGGTATTACTGGCGGTAAAAACGGAAACAATATGCTTTATTTATCGGGCGTACAATCAGAAAAAGTTTTAACAAATGATATGATTGAAAAAGTTGTTAGTGAAGTTGAAAAGAAAGTCCTAGAATTAGAAAACAATTAAAATGATACCACGTAAAACAATTGAGGAGTTAATAAGCAAACACTCGTTATTAGAAAAAGATTTATCTTCTGTAAATATAGATAAAAAACTTTTTGCAGAAAAATCTAAAGAATATTCAGAGATAAATGAAATAATAATTGATGCACAAAAATATTTATCATTTGAGAAAGATAAAATTGAATTAGAAAAAATTTTAAAAGATAAAGATTCTGACAAAGAATTTTTAAAAATGGCTGAAATGGAACTTAAGGACTTAGAAACTCAATTTGAAAAAAATGAAAAAAAACTAAAATTATTTCTATTACCTAAAGATGAGGCAGATAAAAAAAATGCAATTATTGAAATTAGAGCAGGTACAGGAGGTCTGGAAGCAAGTTTATTTGCGTCTGACCTTTTTAAAATGTATGAAAAAGTTAGTCATAAAAAAAAATGGAATATTGAATTAATTTCCATTTCTAGAAGTGAAGCAGGAGGATTAAAGGAGGTTATAGCATCAATTAAAGGTAACAATATTTATTCTACATTAAAGTATGAAAGTGGAGTTCACAGAGTTCAAAGAGTCCCAGATACTGAGACACAGGGTAGAGTTCACACCTCTGCTGCAACAGTTGCAGTTTTGCCAGAAGCAGAAGAGGTTGATTTAAAAATAAGTGACGCTGATTTGAGGATTGATGTTTTCAGAGCAGGAGGACCAGGTGGACAATCGGTGAATACAACTGATAGTGCCGTTAGAATTACTCATTTACCATCAGGCTTATCTGTATCTCAACAAGATGAAAAGTCTCAACACAAAAATAAAGCTAAGGGTATGAAAATTTTACGTTCAAGACTTTACGAATTAGAGAGAAATAGAATTGATCAAGAAAGATCTAAAGATAGAAAAAGTAAAATAGGCACTGGAGATAGGTCTGAAAGAATTAGAACCTATAATTTCCCCCAAGGAAGAGTGACTGACCATAGAATTAATTTAACCTTCCATAAACTTGAGGAATTCTTAGAAGGGGAAATGTTTGACGAAATGATCGAGTCTTTAACTTTACGTGCGCAAGAGGAAAGCTTAAGCAATTTATAATATTATGAATATTTATAATGCAATTAAAGAAGGATCTAAAATTTTAAAAAAAAAAGATATCAAGTTTTCAGATCTAGATTGTGAAATTTTATTGGCTAATGTACTTAAGAAACAAAGAAAATATTTAATACTTAATTTAGATAAACCGCTTAATAAAAAGAATTATGAAATTTATAAAGATTTAATTAATCAACGATCTAATGGTAAACCAGTGGCTTACTTAACAAAAAAAAAAGATTTTTGGAATTCTGAATTTATAATTGAAGAAGGGATCTTAATACCTAGGCCTGATACAGAAGTTCTTATCGAGGCAACTCTGAAATTGTTTAAAAATAAAGATTATGCTAACATTTTAGATATAGGTGTAGGTTCGGGCTGTATATTATTGTCAATCTTAAAAGAAAAACCATGCTTTTATGGCAAAGGGGTAGATATAAGCAGTAAATCAATAAGTTTAAGCAAGCTTAATGCAAAGAAATTAAGCCTTGAAAACAGAGTAAAATTTATAAAAACAGATGTTGACAATTTTTGCCTCGGAAAATATGATCTTATTATTTCTAATCCTCCATATATAAATAGTAATAAAATTAAATATTTGGAGAAGGATGTCAGAGAGTTCGAGCCAAAATTGGCTCTTGATGGTGGATTAGATGGAACTTTTAAAACTTTAAAAATAATTAAAAAAGCATCCACTCTTTTAAAAAGTAACGGAAAATTAGTTCTTGAAATAGGATACGATCAAAAGACTAAGATAATATGTTTGTTAAAAAAAAGGGGATTTTATATAAATAATATAATTAAAGATTATGCGAAAAATGACAGATGCATAATAAGCACAAAAATTAATTAAATTCATATGGTAACTTTTAGAAATAATAATAGAAGAAATAATTTTAGAAGAAATGACAGAAACTTTAAAAATAATGTCATAGATAAGAACAAGTTTGGAGCAAATTTTTCTAATAATAATAATTTTCAAAGAAAAACACCTGGCAGAAATAACCACAATGCATCAAAATTACATGAGAAATATAATAATTTAGCTCGTGAGGCTTTATCTTCAGGAGATAAAATTATGTCAGAAAATTATTTTCAACACGCAGATCATTTTAAAAGAATACTCAATGAACAAGAAAGTTTAAAAAAAGTAAGATCAAATGACATTATTGAAAAAGAAACTGCATCAGTCGATAACAATGATAAAAACGGAAAATCAATTATTGAAAAAAACTCAGCATAACAAATTAATTTATTCCAATTATCTTTTCAGATTTTAAAACATCCAATTTAATTTTCACTGTTTCAAATAATTTTCTATCTTCTCCTTTCAAGATTTTTCCAGACGGCAACTTAAGAGTTTGAGAGTTTATTTTTTTTCCATTCTCTATTACTTCGTAATGTAAATGAGGGCCAGTAGATTTCCCAGTTGATCCGACATAACCAATTATTTGTCCCTGTTTAACTCTAACACCATTTCTAACTTTATTAGCAAATTTTGACATGTGTGCATAAATAGTTTGATAAACAGAATTATGTTTAATTTTGACACAATTACCACCACCACCACACCATCCAGCTTTTACTATTACTCCATCTCCAGAGGCCATAATTGGTGTTCCCATTGGTGCTGCAAAATCTGTTCCTCTATGCATTTTATTAAAACCATCTATAGGATGTTTTCTCATTCCAAATGGTGAGGATAATCTTGCTCCATTTATCGGTGTTTTCATTAAAGTTTTTACAATACTTTTACCACTCTCATCATAATGACCACTTAAATTTTTTTTGTTAAAAAAGTATAAAGGATAATTAATACCCTGCACATTAAGATTGGCAAATAAGATGTTACCTTTTTCAACAATCTCATCATCCTCATTTTTAAAAATTTCATACATTATTTGAAATGTGTCTTTTTTTCTAATATCCCTTTGAAAATCTATCTCAAATCCGTAAATTCTTGCAAATTCAACAATTATACTATCAGGTATTCCTATATCCATAGCAGATTTATATAAACTGCTCATGATAATATTTTCTTCATAAATAATTTTTTTTACAAGTTTAGTTGTAATAATCTTTTCATTAAAAAATTTGAAATTTTCACTTCTTGATAGGTGTATTTTTTTTGTTTTTGAAACTGGATAAGAAAATTCAATTATTTTTTGGTTTGATCGATCGATTGTAAATTCTAACAAATCATTTACTTTCAGGTTACTAATCTTGTATTTTTTGACTAGACTTTTTTTGATAAGCTCCAATTCATTTTTACTTACAGAATACTTTTCAAAAATATTACTTAATGATTGGCCTTTTAATACATTATGATAAATCCTTTCATATTTTGGATTAAATTGGTTAAATAAATTTTTTAGAGTTTTTTTTAAATATACGTTGTTTATGAGATCCTTTATATTTGTTTCATGCATTTTTTTTTGGTAATTGTGGTAATTCATTGCAATGATTGCTACAATTATTAGTAGTGTAAGTGAAATGATTGTTCGATTTCCCTTTTTAAAGATATGATCAAAAATTTGCATTTAGTTGAATTTAGTATTTTTTTCTAAATTTAATCATAAAATTATCAAAAAAACCTTGTAAATTGATGTTTTTTTATCTTTTTTATTTCCTTAAATGCTTGATTTCCCTTAGTTTTAGCCTATAAGCATCAAACTTTCTCTAAAAATTATTGTAAATACAATAAATTAATGAGGATTATTGAGTCCTTTTGGCTCAATTAGCTATTTTAAAAGTTAAAATTTAAGAAGAGAAGTGTGGACGGTTAAGGTTACCAAAATTTGTCGTACACACTTCAACATTATATAAATTTTATTCTTAGAATTTATATAGAAGCTAGTGTGCGCCGTTTTTAAACTTGAGAGTTTGATCATGGCTCAGAACGTACGCTGGCGGCACGCCTAACACATGCAAGTCGAACGAAGTAGCAATACTTAGTGGCAGACGGGTGAGTAACATGTGGGTATCTGCCCTTTGGCCTGGAATAACACGAGGAAACTTGTGCTAATACCGGATAAGTCTTTACGGAGAAAGCTTTATGCACCAATGGATGAGCCTGCACTTGATTAGTTTGTTGGTAGGGTAATGGCCTACCAAGACTGTGATCAATAGCTGATTTGAGAGGATGATCAGCCACATTGGGACTGAGACACGGCCCAAACTCCTACGGGAGGCAGCAGTGGGGAATCTTGCACAATGGAGGAAACTCTGATGCAGCGATGCCGCGTGAGTGAAGAAGGCCTTTGGGTTGTAAAGCTCTTTCGTCGGGGAAGAAAATGACTGTACCCGAATAAGAAGGTCCGGCTAACTTCGTGCCAGCAGCCGCGGTAATACGAAGGGACCTAGCGTAGTTCGGAATTACTGGGCTTAAAGAGTTCGTAGGTGGTTGAAAAAGTTGGTGGTGAAATCCCAGAGCTTAACTCTGGAACTGCCATCAAAACTTTTCAGCTAGAGTTTGATAGAGGAAAGCAGAATTTCTAGTGTAGAGGTGAAATTCGTAGATATTAGAAAGAATACCAATTGCGAAGGCAGCTTTCTGGATCAATACTGACACTGAGGAACGAAAGCATGGGTAGCGAAGAGGATTAGATACCCTCGTAGTCCATGCCGTAAACGATGTGTGTTAGACGTTGGAAATTTATTTTCAGTGTCGCAGTGAAAGCGATAAACACACCGCCTGGGGAGTACGACCGCAAGGTTAAAACTCAAATGAATTGACGGGGACCCGCACAAGTAGTGGAGCATGTGGTTTAATTCGAAGATACGCGCAGAACCTTACCAACACTTGACATGTTCGTCGCGACTTTAAGAGATTAAAGTTTTCGGTTCGGCCGGACGAAACACAGGTGCTGCATGGCTGTCGTCAGCTCGTGTCGTGAGATGTTGGGTTAAGTCCCGCAACGAGCGCAACCCTCACTTTTAGTTGCCATCATTTAGTTGGGCACTCTGAAAGAACTGCCAGTGATAAGCTGGAGGAAGGTGGGGATGACGTCAAGTCCTCATGGCCCTTACGTGTTGGGCTACACACGTGCTACAATGGTATTTACAACAGGAAGCAAAACGGCGACGTTTAGCAAATCCTAAAAAAATACCTCAGTTCGGATTGCACTCTGCAACTCGAGTGCATGAAGCTGGAATTACTAGTAATCGTGGATCAGCGTGCCACGGTGAATGCGTTCCCGGGTCTTGTACACACCGCCCGTCACACCATGGGAGTTGGTTCTACCTTAAGGCAAGGTTTTATACCCTTGACCACGGTATAGTCAGCGACTGGGGTGAAGTCGTAACAAGGTAGCCGTAGGGGAACCTGCGGCTGGATTACCTCCTTTCTAAGGATGAATAAAAGTAAAATTTTATTCTAAATATTATACAGGTTAATGTTGACCGTCCTCATTTCTCTTCTTGAATTCAGTGTTTCTCTTGAATGGGGGCCGGTAGCTCAGTTGGTTAGAGCACACCCTTGATAAGGGTGGGGTCGAAAGTTCGAGTCTTTCTCGGCCCACCAAAAGATTGATTAATGGGGGATTAGCTCAGCTGGGAGAGCGCCTGATTTGCATTCAGGAGGTCAGCGGTTCGATCCCGCTATCCTCCACCAAAACACTTAGTTATAAAAAATCGTTAATAAAAATAATAATTAATATCAATATCTATATCCGAACATTAGTAATGTTTTAGCTAGTGTTCAAAATAAAAATTTGATTCTACACAGAATTTTTTTCTGTGCATAAATCAAGCGTTTAAGGGCGTGTGGCGGATGCCTTGGCACTGAAAGCCGATGAAGGACGTGATATACTGCGATAAGTTTCGGGGAGCTGTATGTAAGTTTTGATCCGAAAATTTCCGAATGGGGAAACCCACCACTTTATGTGGTACTTTAAACTGAATACATAGGTTTAAAGAGATAACCTGGAGAACTGAAACATCTAAGTAACCAGAGGAAAAGAAATCAATTGAGATTCCGTTAGTAGTGGCGAGCGAACGCGGATTAGGCCAGTAGTTTTATTAAAAAAATTTGAATAGTTTGGAAAGACTAACCATAGAGGGTGATAGTCCCGTAAGAGTAATGTTTAATGAAATTCTAGAGTAAAGCGGGACACGTGTAATCTTGCTCGAATATAGGGGGACCACCCTCTAAGCCTAAATACTCTTCAGTGACCGATAGTGAACTAGTACCGTGAGGGAAAGGTGAAAAGAACCCCTATTAGGGGAGTGAAATAGAACCTGAAACTGCATGCCTACAATCAGTCGAAGCTCTTTTTAGAGTGACGGCGTACCTTTTGTATAATGGGTCAGTGACTTAATTTATTAAGCAAGCTTAAGCCATCTAGGTGTAGGCGTAGCGAAAGC
>CACJLN010000001.1:0-72500 GCA_902594255.1 uncultured Pelagibacteraceae bacterium | reverse complement strand
GATTAAATTTCAATCAAAAAAAAAATATGAATTAGTTTTTACTAAAGGTGTTTTAATCCACTTAAATCCAAATAGTTTAAAAAATGTTTATAAAAAAATGGGGAAATTTTCATCAAAATATGTTTTAATTGCTGAATATTATAATCCAACTCCAACTAAAGTAAATTATCGAGGTAATAAAAATAAATTATTCAAAAGAGACTTTGCGCAGGAATTTCTAAAGGAAAATGAAAAATTTAAGCTTATTGATTATGGCTTTACGTATCGAAAAGATAAGTATCCTCAAGATGATTTAACTTGGTTTTTGTTTAGAAGAAAAACTAATTAGTTGAATAAACATTATATTTTTTTCTTTTTTTTAAAAATTTAAATCCACACTTTAAGCATAATTTTTTTGATATGTAATTATTATCTTTAATTTCCGCTATATATTTTCTTGGATGCCTTTTAATAAATGATCTAAGCATTTTTTTTCCATAACTAAATCCCCGTAATTTCGGATTAATAGCCCAAGAAAGATAATAATATTTTATTTTTTTTTTTAGAATGATAAAGCCTATAATTTTTCTGTGTTTTTTAAAAAGAAAAATATTATTTTTTTTTGAAGATATTATTTTTTTCAACCATTTCAAATGAGAGCTAAAAGAAAATTTCTTTGTGTTCTTGGAAAATTTTAGAGAAACAGGGTCAATACTAATCTCATAAATTTCTTTTGCAAAACTTAAACTATTTACTTTTTTAAAAACCAATTTATTCATTTCTAATTATTAATTACTTATAGCAAATTTTTTTGCTTTAATTGAGTTAATACACCACCGATTTTTTTATCCCGACCGTATTGTAGCCATGGACTTGAAATTAGATTTGTATTTTTAGTTCTAATTAGAAATTTTTCTATTATTTCTTTATCATGTAAGCTAATAATATTATATCTAATTTGAATTTTCTTATTATAACTCTGTTTATCTATATCAATATTAATATTAAAACATTTTAATATATCTATAGTTTTTCGTTTAATGTCATCTTGTGAATAATCAGATTGGTGATATTCAATTGATATCTTTGAACTTTTGTTAATGTTATAAATATAAATTTTGCTTATGGGTGAAATTTCTGAAAAAACTGTAATATATTTTGGTATTTCAATTTTATTTTTGAGATTAAAGTTAGCTTGATGAATTTTCCACTTGATTGAGTCAAGATTGTCAGAAGAAAAATTTTTGATTAAATAAGTCGGATTTCCAGTCCAAATAATTTGATCTGCATTAATTTTTTGATTTTTAGAACTTATTTCAAGTTTATCGCCACTCCAATCTGGATTAATTGGAGAGCTCGTATTGATTTCAATACCAAGTTTTTTTAAGGTTAATTCTAGATTTTCAAAAAAAAAATTGTAACCCTTTTTAGGCAAAGCCCCAAGTAACTTTTCTTTAAAAATTTTCTCTCTCTGAACTGCTAGCAAATTTTCTAAATTAATATCATTCTTTTTTAATGAGTGTATTTTATCAATTTGATTCAATGATGTTACTCTTTCAAAATGCAGATTAATTGCATTAGAGCTTGCAATTTCATCTGGATTAAGATCATTTTTTTTTGAAAGATTTGATAAAAAATTTTTTATTTCTGCTGGGTAAAAATTAAGTCTTGAGGATAAACTTCCCTTTGCAAACTTCTCTTCAGAAGTCTTATGTAATTGATCTAGATTAATATTGTCAAAAACTGGACAAGCAAAATCTGAGGAATGAAATTTTCTATCTTTTATTTCAACATATGAGCCATAAGTATGGTCAAAAATATCCAAGTCATTTTTTAAAAATTCGAAACATTCTTGAAACCAATTGTTATTAAGATTTAAATATTGACACCCTTGAAAGAAAACATTACCCTCATCCGTATAATCTCTTAAAATACCTCCAATTTTTGGTTTGTTTTCATAAATTCTTACATGATGTCCTTTTTTTCTTAAAATTAATGCCGTTATGCAACCTGTTATACCTCCACCAACTATAACTATATTTTTCATAATTTATTTAAAAAACATGATCTCCTGATAAAATTCCTTTTTTCATATCTTCAAAATAAAAACCATTAACAAAAGGATTGTCACTCTCTATTGTAGCCCATCCACTTTTTGAAAATAATAATTTTTTGACTCTTTTGTCTTTATGTAAGTTAAACCAGTAAATTCCATTATCCTGAATAATTACTTTTTTATATAATGGTTTAGAACTTTTTTCGTTCCAAAAACTTAATTTTATTTTTGCTTTTTTAAATCCATTTTTAACAAAACTTCCATTAGTTATAACAAAATAAGATTTTTTTTTATTTATAATAGGTGTCCATTTGAATGTTTTTGGTTTATTTAAGATATTAAGATTAACATTAGTAGCACCAAAACAAATATTAGTAGGTATATCTATTTTGTGAGGATGTCCAAAATTAATACCGAATTTCAATCTCGAAGGTATAAGCCCTCTACTTGAAATAATAATTTTTGCTAAATATTTTTGATTTTTATTAATTTTCAATTTTTTTGTTTTAACAATATTTGTTAAATTAAGATAAACTGGCTTAGCTAGTTTTTTTTTAATATTAAGAATAGAAAATATTTTAATTTTTTTATTTCCATTAGCATCAAAAACTTCTAAATCAAAGTTAAGATTTGTTTTTGGGAAATTAGGATAAATTGCAATCTCAGTATAATTTTTACTTTCAAGAAAAAGAGGTAATAAGAGAGTAGAATCAAAATTATTCTTTTTATCAAAATTTTTTATATAATGTCTTTTCGTATCTTTTTCCTTTTCTGCATCATAAAAAGTATGGGTTAATGTAAAAATTGATTTTAATTTATTTGAATTTCCAGCAACAAATCTTGGGTAAAAATTTTTAAAATTGTGATGAATTTTTACAATACCTTTTTTATTTTGAAAAAATTTTTTTTCTTTAAAATTTAATAAGTTGATAATTTTTGTTTCATATGGGTTTATTTTTTTTAAACGAATTTTTTTAGTAAATGTTTCGCCAGATTCATTAACAAAAATACATTTTAAAATTTCATTCTTTAATAATTTATCTCCATTAACAAAGCTAATAAATGGCAAAAACTCTTGATTGGGAATAATGTCAAAACCCGACTCTGGAATTAGGTACATATTATTTGAAAGTTTGTCTTGTTTATCATTGTATATTCTTCCACAAGTATGAACTACAGATGAACAATATTTAGAATGGTAATTAACCACTAAAGCTGGGTAGGGAAAATACAAATTCTCGTTTGATAAAATTTCTATTTCAATTGAACCAGAGGATATTTGATAAAATTTATTATTTTTTAAAATGTCTTTAATGTTTATTTTATAAGATTTAGCTTTATTAACATTCTTAAAATCTTGAAATAGCAGCTTACCTTTCAGAGATCTTATTTTAATTGAAAAGCCTAAGTTCTTAATATTTCTTTTAATAAACCAATAACCAAAAAATAGTATGTTAGTTTCAATAAATTTTGTATTTATGAAAGGAAATATCGCAGAAGATCGATTTACAGGTAATTTTTTTGATTCTTTGATAAGTAAATTAGCTTTATAAAGTCTCATTGTATTAAATCTGTTATATATATAAATTTAATTTTTGTTGCAAATTAAATGATCTTGAAACTTACATGCAGTATATTTTTATAGTTGATTATAGTAAGCATTCTGGATCTGGGCACCTAAAAAGATCAAGTTATTTAGCAAAGTATATTAAGAACAAGGACAATAAAATTATATTTTTTATAAATGGAAATTTTTTAGATGCGGCTAAAAATGAGCAATTCTCAACAAAAAAATTTGATAAAAAAAAAATATTTAATTTTGACAAAAGAAATACTTTAATTGTAATTGATAGCTACTATATCAACAAAAACTACGTAAACAAACTTTATGACAAAGGTTTTAAGATTATACTTTTTGATGACAGGATAACTTCGGGCCTTAAAGCAAATATCTTAATTAATCAAAATCTTTCATTTACAAAAAAAGACTATAAAAAAACAAATGTAAAAAAATTATTAGTTGGTCAAAAATATTCAATTATTTCAGATAATCTAATTTCTATAAAAAAAAGGAGAAAATTAAAAAAAAAAATTAAAAATATAATGATTGATTTTGGACAAGCGTCATCAAAAGAAATGCAATATTTTTTAAATTATTTTCAATTTATTAAAAAAATTAATTACTCTATAGTGATAAAAAAAAATTGGATAAATTTTGGAAGACTGAAAAAATTGTTAAATGATAAAAAAAATGTAAAAATAATTTACAATAATAAATTATATTTTAAATCACTATATAATATTGATTTAGTTATAGGTGGGTATGGATTTTCTGAGATTGAAAAGAAGTTTTTAAATATACCTTCTTTAGCGTTTTCATTATCTGAAGACCAGAAAATTATTGGTTCAAAAAATAAAAAGATTCAAAATAATTATCTAGGTGATTTAAATGTAAGAAATATTAAAAAATTGAATTACTTAATCAAGAAATTTATTTCAGATTATAAATTTTTTATGAAAGATTTAGTAAAAAAAATGATCAAAGTAGATGGTAAAGGAAAAACTGAAATATATAAAGAAGTTTTAAAGTTATTAAAATGAAAAATTTGCAACATTTTACTATTAATAAAAAAAGATTAACTAAAAAATCCAAACCTTTTTTTGTAGCTGAAATAGGTATTAATTTTAATGGAAGTTTAGAAATTGCAAAGCAGAATATTCTTATGGCAAAAAAGTATGGTGCTGACTCTGTTAAATTCCAATATTATAGAACAGATGACTTTCTTTCAGATAAAAAATTAAAATTAAAATTTAAAGTTAAAAAAAAAACTATTGTAAAAACACAATTAGAAATTTTTAAAAAAAATGAAATCTCTTTTGCAAATCTTAAAGTGCTTAAAAACTATGCTGATAAAATTAATATTGATTTTCATGCAACACCGACTAATGAAAGAGGAGTAGATGAATTGGTTGAAATAGGTGTAAAATACATAAAGAACGGTTCTGACTTTCTAACACATACTCATCTTTTAAAAAAAATTGCATCACATAAATTGCCAGTAGTAATTTCTACCGGCATGTCCACTGTTAAGGATATTTCTTATGCATTATCATTTTTTGAAAAATACAACAGGGATAATATTATCCTACTGCATTGCGTTTCAAACTATCCAACTAATGACAAAAATGCTAATCTATCAAGAATAAAATCTTTAAGAAAAAAATTTAAAACTTTAGTTGGATATAGTGACCATACAATCGGTAATGACTCTGCTATTATAGCAAAAAGTTTTGGGTCTGTTTGGTTTGAAAAACATTTTACTATCAATAACGACTTTGATGGACCAGATCAAAACTTTTCTTCGAATCCTTCAAATTTTTTAAGATATAAAGAAAGTGTGATGAAGGGTCAAAAAAGTTTAATTAATAAAAAAAAAATTGTTTCACTAATTGGAAATGGAAATATAAACTTTAATAATAATGAAAAAATTTCAAGAAAAGAATTTACCCTGTCATGTGTTAGCTCACAAAATTTACCAATTAATACGGTTTTAAAAGCGAGCGATATAACTTTTAAGAGACCTGGCACTGGTCTTAAATCATATGAGATTAATAAATTAATTGGAAAAAAATTAAAAAGAAGTATAAAAAAAGATGTATTATTGAAAACAAACCTCTTAAAGTAATTTATGAATATTTTAGTAGTCGCAGCTCACCCAGATGATGAAATTCTTGGCCTTGGCGGTACATTATTAAAACATGTTCAAAACAAAGACAAAGTTTTCACTATTATTCTTTCACAAGGGAGAACGAATAAACTAAATGATAAATTAAATTCAAAATTAGCAAAATTTCTGAAATTAAAAAAAACATTCAATTTAAAACTTAAAGACCAAAAATTTGACACCTATCCATTGTTGGAAATTATAAAAAAAATAGAAAAAATAAAAAAGGCAGCTAACCCTGATGTAGTATATACTCATTATAATAGCGATCTTAACAATGATCATAAAATTTGCTCATTAGCAACATTGACAGCTTTTAGACCTTTCGTTGGAAAAAAAACAAAAATTTTTCAATTTGAAACGCCATCTTCAACAGAAATCACTGAAAAAAAAGAAGATAGTTTTAATCCAGATTATTTTGTTGATATTGAAAATTTTTTTGAATCAAAGATAGAAATTTTGAACAAATTTTATTCTAAAGAAATGAGAAAATACCCTCATCCTAGATCAAAAGAATATTTAAAGTCTCTTGCAGTTTTAAGAGGATCTATGTCAGGACTAAAACTTGCTGAGGGATTTAAAACTGTAAGAAATTATTACTAAAGAATTTTATTTGATTCTTTTCCATGATTTAAAATTAAATCGAAAACACTCAAAGAAGGGTAAAAATTTTTAAATAGCTGTTCGTAAATTGGGTGTTTGTACTCCTCGAATTTTACACAAATATTTTGTTGCTTAAATTTTTCTAAATCTAAATAATCTTTACCATACGGTCCTGAAACATAAGTTTTAGCTCCTAGGTTTTTACATATGTTTTCTATATATTCACTTTTCTTTCCCTGTATATTTAGAGATGAACTAAAAATTATTTTTGTTTTTATGCCTAAATAATCTAGCAGATGATTAGTAGAGTAATTAAGCATTGGACATAAAAATTCCCATTTTTTTGAATAAAAATCTTTTAACCATTCTTCATGCTCATGATAATATTTTGATTTTGAATAATTAGTTTGAAAACTATTGAAGTGTTTTTTTTGCCAAGATTGAGAATTATCAATTTTGGTAGCTAAAATTTTGGGGTCCCCGTTTTTTGTTGATTTCAATGGAACTGTTAACCAAAATATATCTTTCTTGTTTCTCAATTTATTTCTATTGGTAAAACTGGTTTTTGTGTTTCTTTCAATTTGCACGTCATCAAGAAATACATGAACATCCGAGTTTTTTATTCTTGAAAAAAGGCCAAGCCAAGGAAGATAAGCTGGTTGCGAAATCGATAAAATCATTTATTTTTTTAAATATATAGTAAAATCCGAAGGTAGGTAACTTTCATTTAATTTGATTTTTTTAGATAATTTTTTACAAAAATTATAAACTTTATTGGGATTAGCTGTATATTCATTTGAAGTTTTAAATTCATTTTTTGAATTTAAACAATTAAAAGCAATCCCTTTTTTTGAAATTTTCCACATTTTTAAAATAGTTTTTTTTAAAATCGAGTTTCCTTTTTTTCTATTAAAGGTAAAAATTCCACTCGCAAAGACGTAGTCAAATCTTTGATTACCAATATCTTTATTTCTCAAAAAACTCCCATTATAGAAAAAACTTTTTTTGTGTTTTTTTTTAGCCTCAATTATCATTTCTGGAACAATATCGATGCCAAAATAATTTACATTTTTCTTATTTTTTTTAAGCCATGAATTAAAATCTCCGAAACCACAACCTACATCTAAAATTTTTTTTTTATTAAGATTTCCGATTTCTGATAGAATTTCGAATCTAAGTATTTGTTTTTTTTTACTACCCCAATCTAGCGACTTAAAGGAATTGCCATATCTCTTATATAGTCTCTTATAAATTTTTATATTTTCTCTCTCTTGATTAATAAAATTCATCAAGTTAAGTTAATTGTATTGATGCTTTCAAAATTATTGACATACTCATAAAAACTATACTATACAACAAATTGCTCAATTAAAATATGTTTAATAACAAGTCTCTAATCATTACTGGTGGAACAGGTTCATTTGGCCATGAATGCACAAGAATAATTTTAGAGAAGTATAAACCTAAAAAAATAATTATCTTTTCCAGAGATGAATATAAACAACATTTAATGCAAAAAAAGTTTAATCAAAAATGTATGAGATATTTTATTGGAGATGTACGCGACGAAGCTAGACTATTGCTAGCATTCAGAAATGTTGATTTTGTTATTCATGCGGCTGCTTTAAAACAAGTACCTGCTGCAGAGTATAATCCAACCGAATGCATCAATACAAATATTATAGGCGCTCAAAATGTTATAAAAGCTGCACTCTATAACAATGTGAATAAAGTAATGGCTTTATCAACAGACAAGGCGGTCAACCCTGTAAATCTTTATGGTGCAACAAAACTTGCTTCAGATAAGTTGTTTGTTGCTGCAAATAATATTGCAGGAGGTCATAAATCAAGATTTTCTATCACTAGGTATGGTAATGTAGTTGGTTCAAGAGGTTCAGTTTTACCTGTGTTTGAGGAGATCCATGCAAACAAAAAAAATCATTTTCCAATAACTGATGTTCGAATGACAAGATTTTGGATAACATTAAGTGATGGAGTTTATTTTGTTCTTAAAAATTTTGAAAGAATGTTTGGTGGTGAAATATTTGTTCCTAAAATTCCATCAATTAAAATTACAGATTTAGCTAAAGCAATTTCACCAAATGCAAAGTTCAAAATTATAGGAGTCAGACCTGGAGAAAAATTACATGAAACAATGTGTATTAAGGAAGAGTGTGAGCATACTTTTGAATACAAAAGTTTTTATATCATAAAACCATCTATTTCTTTTGTAGATAAAGGGAGCAAAAAATTAGAAAATATCACCAACCTTAAAGAAAAAGGTAAAAAAGTTAAAGATGGTTTTGAATATAATTCTGGATCAAATGAAAATTTTTTATTAGTCAAAGAAATTTTAAAATATAGATAAATGCAAAAATGATTCCTTATGCTAAACATCAGATTAATGATGATGATATTAGAGCAGTCACAAAATCTTTAAAATCAAACAATTTAACTCAAGGAAAAGAAGTTAAATTATTTGAACAAGATCTCAAAAAGTTTTGCAATTCAAAATTTGCCACTGTAGTTAATAGCTGTACATCTGCATTACATATCTCATGTTTGGCACTAGATTTAAAAAGAGGTGATTATTTATGGACAACATCAGTATCATTTGTTGCGTCTGTAAACTGTGGATTATACTGTGGAGCTAAGGTAGATTTTATTGATATCAATTTGAATAATTATAATATTGACGTAGGCGCCTTATCTAAAAAATTACAAAAAGCAAAACTCAAAAAAAAATTACCAAAAATTATTGTTGTAGTTCATCTTGGGGGAGAACCATGTGAAATGAGAAAAATTTTTGAATTATCAAAAAAATATAAATTTAAAATTATTGAAGATGCTTGTCATGCGCTGTCGGCTAGGTACAAAAAACACAAAATAGGTAGTTGTAAGTATAGTGATATTACCACCTTTAGTTTTCATGCGATAAAAAATGTTACCTCGGGTGAAGGAGGGGCAGTTTTGACAAATAACCAAGTTATTGCAGATAAACTAAAATTACTAAGAAGCCATGGTATTTCTTTTGAAAAAAAATTTTTTGTTAAAAGAAGATTCAAGATTTTACCAACTCATTATGAACAAATAATGCTTGGATATAATTATAGAATGACAGATTTCCAAGCAGCTTTAGCAAGAAGTCAGCTAAAAAGATTAAAAGAAATTGTCAAAAAAAGACAAAAAATTGTCGAATATTATAATTCTGCTTTTAAAGATTTACCCTTAATTCCACAAGTTTTAGATTTAAAAAGCAAATCTGGTTACCATCTTTATATTTTGAGAATAGAGACAAAAAAAACAAATAAGACAAGATTACAGCTTGTTAATTATCTGAATAAAAATAATATTCAAGTTGGATTTCATTACATTCCAATCTTTACCCACAGATATTTTAAATCCTTTAGAATGAATGAAAAAGATTTTTCAAATACTGAAGTTTTTTCAAAAACAGCTTTTAGTTTACCGCTCTATAATCAGTTAAGTAAAAAAAATTTAAGATATATAGTAAAAATAGTTAAAGATTTTTTTAAAAAATGATTAAATTTAGAAAAAAAAAAATAGGCCATAATCAGCGTTGTTTTATAACTTTTGAATTAGGAGCAACTCACAGAGGTTTTAAATCTGCTCAAAGAATGATTAGAAAAGCCGCAGAAGCAGGAGCAGATGCAGTAAAATTTCAAATTTTTGATCCGGAAAAATTAGTATCTGATAAAAGTCAGTTATTTTCTTATTCAATACTTAAAAATAAAAAAAAAAATATTGTTATTAAAAAAACAGAACCACTATTTAAAATATTAAAAAGAAGATGTTTAAAAAAAAATCAATGGATTTCTTTGAAGAAACTGTGTGATAAGCTTGGTTTAGCTTTTTTTTCCACAGTTGGTTATGAGGAAGAGGTAGACTTTTTGAAATCTATTGGCTGTCAATCTCTTAAAATATCTTCAGCGGACATTAATCATTTATCTTTGGTAAGATATGCGGCAAAAACAAAATTACCAATTCAAATTGATACTGGCATGTCAACGATTGAAGAAATTCAAAAAGCTGTTAATGCCATAACAAAACAAGGAAATAAAAAAATAATAATTCATCATTGTCCTTCGGATTATCCAGCTAAATTAGATAATGTTAATTTGAACATAATAAAAACTTTAAAATCTAAATTTAGATTTCCTATTGCATACTCTGATCATTCACCTGGAATTGAGATGGATTTGGTAGCACTAGCAATGGGTGTTGATTTAATTGAAAAAACTGTAACCGAGAATAGGGCTACTCCCCAGGTCGAACATATGATGTCAATTGAAATTAATGAGATGAAAAGTTTTGTTCAATCAATAAGAAATGTTGAAAAAGCTAGAGGAAAATATTTTAAGTATATTAGTGCTAAAGATAAAAAAAAGAGGAATTTAGTCAGACGAAGTGCCTTTTTTATGAGTGATGAAAAAAAAGGACAAAGATTAAGTGCTTGCAACATTATTTTTAGAAGACCAGGAACGGGTATTCAATCTGATGAATTTGAAAAAATACAAAACCTGAAACTTAAGAGAAATGTAAAAAAAGGTAATCAATTGAATAGAAAAGACTTTAAATGAAAAAAAAAACAATTGCAATAATACCAGCAAGAGAGGGTTCTAAACGTCTAAAAAACAAAAATATTCTTAAATTTCTAGGCTTACCTTTAATTGTTCATACAATTAAATCTGCAGTCAAAAGTAATGTTTTTGATGAAATAGTTGTCTCAACAGACTCCAAAAAAATAAAAAAAATATCAAAAAAATTTCCTGTCACTATTCATGATCGACCAAAAAAACTAGCAACAGATAAATCTACAATTAATCAAGTTTGTAAGTTTTTGATTAGTGAGTATAGAAAAAAAAAAATTAAGTTAAAATATATTTGCGTCTTATATCCGACTGCTCCTTTAAGAAATTCATTAGATATTAGGAAAACAATGAAATTACTCAATAAAAATACCAAATTTGCAATTGGTATAACAAGTTTCGATCATTATCCACATCATGCGTTGATTTTAAAAGAAAAAACTTTGGTACCTGTTTGGGCAAAATTGATTAATAAAAAAGTATTTAAGAATAATACATTTTTCGTCGATAACGGTAGCATTTATGCAGCAGAAGTTAAAAGTTTTCTAAAACATAATAGTTTTATTGGACCAAAATTGAAGGGCTATTTTATGCCAAGATTTAGATCTATAGATATTGATACTTTAGACGATTTTAAACTTCTAAAAAAGACAAATTATATACACAAGTAATAGTTATCTTATGAAAATCTTTTTAAGTTATGAGAACAGCAAAAGAGATTTTAATGGAAGATTATTTTTAGCTTCAGAACTTTTGAAAAAAAAAGAAATACAAGAAGTTCATATCGGGTGGCATAAGAATATTTTCTTTGAGTTATTTAAATCAATTTTTTCAAATAAAGAAAAAATTATAATAATTGATTGCAATAATTATGATTATAAATTTCCATTTATGAAATTACTTTCATTTTTTGGCTGTGAATATTATGTAATTGATGAAGAAGAAATAGGTATTTCATATATGAAAAATGAGGGCATTATTAAATTAAGATTTTTGAGTGAACAATTTGGCAAATTAATTCAAGGGAAGTTTGTTTTAGGTGATAAAAATTATGAGGTCGCAAAGAGACATATGAATTCAAATATTAGTAAAATATATAAAACAGGTCATCCAAGAATTGATTTTATAAAAAATGTTTTAGACAATAAAAAAATCTTAGATAAAAATTTTTTTATTAAAGATGATTATGTATTAGTCTGTCTACCAGAAAATATATTTAGAAGTTTCTTGTTATTATTAAAAATCAAAAAAAACTCAGAGGTGGGTAGTTTAGCAATAAGAAATTATGAATTCAGAAAAGGTAGATATAAATATGTAAGAGAATTTTTGATAAATCTAAAAAAAATGGTTAAGCAAAATTCAAAATATAAATTTATTCTTAGAGTACATCCGACTGATAAAGAGTATGAAAAAAAATACGAATCTTTTTTCAAAGATTGCGATAATATGATATTTAATACTGAGTCTAATGTTTTATATTTTATCTCACAAAGTAAACTTTTGATTTGTGGTTTAGATTTTGTTGCTGTTGAAAGTCATTTACTAAAAAAAGAGAGCATAAGCTTCTTAGGCAATGTTTTTGATTATGCTAAGGAATATAAAGGCCATTTTGGGAGTGACTTGTCAAATTTAAATTACTGTAAAGACTTTGATGAATTTAAAAAAAATTTTGATGTATTAATTAAAAAAAGCGATAACCAAAATATTATCAATAAAATTGATAATAAAATTTCAACATTATTATCCTACGATATGAATGCTAGTAGAAATATATCAAATATAATCTATGAAAAGAGTATCAAAAAAAATTTAAAAATATCATTAATAAAAAGATTATTACAATTTGTCTTAAGATATTGTCTCAAAGATATCTTTTCATATTTAACAGAATTAAAGAAAAAAAAATATTATGAAATTAAACAAGAAGATTATAAAAAATTTTTAGACAAATTTAGATTTTCCCCAAAAAAAATGTTTGTTTACATTTTTACAAAAAGAAATTTTCTTGCATGTTTATACAAATGTTTATTTTATAGTAATTTTTCAGATCACTCAGCTTATCGAATGTCAGGACAACAACAAAAAATAGAAAAGGATGATTTTGAATTAAGCTTAAAATTAAATCACCTTAATAATAAAGATTTTGAAGCCAAATACCTTAAAGATGGTTTTTACTTTAAAATAAAGAAAAAATTCAATGATATTTAATTTAATAAAAAGAAAAAAGCATAACCAAAATAAAAATAAATCTTTATTTTCATATAAGAAAAATTTACCAGTATTAATTTCTTCACAACTCCAAAGAAGTGGTGGATCATTAATTTCTCAACTTTTTGACAATCACCCAGAAATCCTAGCACATCCTTGGGAAATCATGGTTTATAAAGAAGGTGTAGACAATATTCCTAACAAAATTTTAAAAACAGAAAAAGAATTTACTCGTTTAATGAGAGATGGTTATAGAAAGGGAAAATTTGCAAAAAAAAAACATAGATTTCACTTTTTAACCTCAGAATTTACTCAGATATTATCTAGAGAACGATATGATAAACATTTTTTTGATAATTATTTTGATAATTTTTTTAAATATTGGACTAATTTTAAAAATGATAACGGAGAAAAAAAAATAATAACAGGTTTCTCACCCTTTTTTTGTAAAGGTAATTTGATTAAACAACTAAATTTTCATAAAAGATTAAATATAATTCATATTTATAGAGATCCTTATTCATGGTGGTATTCTGCTAAGAACTTTAAAGATATCTATAAAGATATTAATTCAATAAAAAAATATTGGATATCATCACAATTAGAAGTTTTAGCTGCAAAATCTAAATTTCGAAACAGAGTTTTGATTATTAAATTTGATGATTTAATAAATAATAGAATAAAAATAATGAAATATGTTTGTAAAAAGTTTTTTATCAAATTTGATAAAAAATTAATGTACCCAACATTTAATGGTGAGTTGATTGAAAATGACAGTTCATTTAAAAAACAAAAAACCGATAAATATGGAATTATAAAAGATGTTACTAGAAGATATAAAAATGATTTAAATAAAAAACAAATTTTAAATATAAAAAAAAATACATTTAAAATCTGTAAAAAATTAGAAAAAAATTCAATTAAACTATAATGAAAATACTTAAAATTTTAATAAATGGTATCAATAAGACAGATCTCAAAAAGGAATTTTTTTATGTTATTTCTATCTCTTTATTTGCCGCAGTATTGGAACTATTAGGACTAGGTGCTTTTAGTTATCTTATGGCAACTATCTTTGCTGAGGGTGAGGCAAACAATAACATATTGTCAAAAATAATTTCATTAAATGAATTAATGCCTAATCAAAACTTTGTGATAATTACTTTCGTAATTTTATTTACATTAAATATTTTCACGTCTTTTTTTAGCAATTATTTGATTCAAAAAATCATTTCAAAAAAGTATTTACATTTCAGAACATACGTTTTTAATGAATATATTAAAAAGGATTTTAAAGAAATCGCAAATATTCCTACGAATGAATTGATAAACAAAATCAATATTGATCCAGGTAAGTTTCTAACTACTGGATTTGGATCATTTTGTATAATACTAAAAAATTTAATAATTATTTCAATTGTTTTCGCTTATCTAGTATATTTTAACTTTTATACAATTTATATCCTTATATTTTGTGTAATAATATTCTCTATACTTTTTACTCCTCAAATAAATAAGATTTTTAGTAAAATTTCTACGTTGGAGAGGTCTTATAATGTTGATACTTTTTTATCTCCAGGAAATATTATTCAAAACTTTAAAGAAATTAAATTATTTTTTGCTGAGAGTTTTTTTGCAAAAAAGTTTTATGAAAGTTCAAACAAATTATACAGATCTCAACTTAAATTAATAATCTTAAGAAATTTACCAAAATTGTTAATTGAATTTTGCTTAATAATAATTATTACAATTTTTTTTATAAATTTTTCGCAGACAAGCTCAAAAGATGAAACTTTTATTTTTTTTGCTACCTTAGTTTTTGCTTTGATTAGAATTATTCCTTATATAGTTCAAATTACTAGAAATTATTTAGAAATATTAGGAGCCCAGGTGTATATCATTAATTTCCTTAAACAAGATTATCCAAAAATATATCTCAATAAGCGAATTGTAAAAGAGGCAATTTCTAAAAATGAGAGTAGACAAAATAAAAAATTTGAGGATGATTTTGAAATTAAGGATATAAAATTAAAAAATATTAATTTTAAGTTTAAGGATAAGATTGTATTTGAAGATTTAAATCTAGATATTAACAAAGGTGAAAAAATCTTAATTTATGGAGACTCAGGTGAAGGTAAATCAGTTTTGTTAGAAATAATTTGTGGTTTTAGAGATAATTTTAGTGGAGAAGTTTTAATAAATGGTAAAAAGATAGATAATGAAACACTTAATTCTCTTAAAACTAAGATTGGACTAATCTCTCAAAACATCTCATTTATTAATGCGCCATTAATTGAAAATGTTGCTTTTGGAAAAAAAGCTGATGAAATAGATATTGAAAAAGCAAAAGAATCACTAATGTTTGGAGGATTAAAAGAATTCTGTGATAATTCGAAATTATTTGATTTTAAGATAAATCCAAATTTTAAAAATATTTCCGAAGGTCAGGCAAAAAGATTAGCTTTAGCAAGGTTATTCTATTTTAATAAAAAGATTGTCTTATTAGACGAAACAACAGCAAATTTAGATAAGAAATTAGAAAAAGAAATTCTCAATGATCTTTTGAAAAATCAAGATTTAACATTAATTCTTGTAACTCATGACCCAAATTTGAGAGAAATTTTTGAAAAAGTTTACAAAGTAGAGAATAAAAAAGTATTAGAGATCAAAAGATGAGATTAATTATTAAAAAAATAATTTTAAAACTTAATAAAATTTTACAAAAACACAATTTAAGAATCATTGTAGAGGATATTAAAAAACCTATAACTTTAGATGACCTCACTAAAAATGAAATTAGAAGAGTTAAAAAAATTTTGAATTTAACAATGGTAAGTTCAAGTAATTTAACGTTTTTATTGTCTGCAATAAAATATATTAAAAAAAATAAAATTCATGGTGACTATGCTGAAACAGGTATATGGAAAGGAGGTGTTAGTATTTTAAGCTATTTAACATTTTCAGAAAAATTTAAAATGAAAAAAAACTTTTACTTGTATGATACATTTGAAGGTATGCCAGAACCTAGCAAACATGATAAAAAAATTAATAAAAATCTGTCACAAGTTCTAGAAAAATGGAAAAAAACATCTAACACAAAGGAAGGCTGGAATTTTTCTCCTATAGTTGATGTCAAAAAAAATATTTCAAAATTTTGTGGAAAAAAAAGTTTAAAGAAATTTAAATTTATTAAAGGAAAAGTTGAAAATACCTTAAAGATTAAAAAAAATTTGCCAAAAAAAATATGTCTTCTCAGGCTTGATACAGATTTTTATAACTCGACAAGAACTGAATTAAATTATCTCTTTAAAAGAGTCTCCAAAGGTGGTGTAATCATTTTCGACGATTACTCAAATTGGTTAGGAGCAAAAAAAGCTATTGATGATTTCTTTAAAAATAAAAAATATTTATTATGTAAGATTGATAATAATAGTCGTTTTATTATTAAATGATAAATCCATTTTATAAATTTATCTTTGATGGTTTTGGATTAAGATTAATTATAAAGTTTATTACATTAATTGGACAAATCAATTATCATCGGGAAAAAAGAATTAGAAATGTTCTTGTAAAATCAACTTTAAATAATTTTAAATTTTATATAGATATTGAAGATCCAAAAAAATTCAAATTTCCAACAAAACTTTTTAGAACGTGGGGGCTATATGAACCTCTTACTTCACTTGTTTTAAAAAAATATGTTAAAGAAAATTATAATGTGCTCGAAATAGGATCAGCTTATGGTTATTTTACAATTCAATTTGCAAAATTATCAAAAAATGGAACAATTTACGCTGTTGAACCTAATTCAAATTATTATGAAAATTATTTAACAAAAAATATTGAGATAAATAATCTTAATAATGTAAAGTTATTTTGTGATGCTATAGGTGACGAAAACACCATAGATGTAAAAGGTAAAAATGTTAAAACTATATCTTTTGAAAATTTTTTTAATAAAAATATTAACAAAGATTTAGATTTTATTTTTATAGATGTAGATGCAAGAAATTTAAAAGGCGAAATAGTTAGAAATGAAATCAATATATTAAAACAGATTTTTGAATTTTACTCAAAAAATAAGAGACCAAAAATTTTTGTGGAAAGTAAAGATTTAGACAATATTACTGATCTCATAAGAAAAAATAACTACACAATCAGGAATATAACTAAAAGACATTTTATATTATTGCCTAATTAAACAATTTTTTTAAATATTTTTCTCTGAATTTTTGAAATAAAATTATTTCCTAGCAAATTTTTGTAAAAAAATTGAGATTGCTTCATTTTCCAGTTATCGTGTAAACCATGTTCCATACAAGTACCACAATAGTCATTTTTTTTTCTTAACTCATGAATTTCATTATGTGGAAGATCTAAAAAATTATTTACAACTTTTAATTTCGTATTGTAGACCGCACAACAAAGGCCAACACTCCCATCAACTCTAATAGGTGTTTTGTATTCACGCTTAGTACAATAACTTGTCAAATTATTTCTTTTTGACGCTGTTTGTTTCTTCCAGTTTTTATATTCTTCGTAGGGATCTACAAATAACAAATCAATTAATTTTTTATCTTCTTCATTAATAGTATTTTTTTGACTGATAGATTTATTTCCGTCAACTTTTTTATTCATTATATATGCAAGATTTTTTTCAATAGGCATTAATTTTGCCAAAATTGGAATAAATTTAAAATTGAGTTCTTTACTTAATTTTTTCATATTTTCAAAATCTTCTGAAAAATTGTGTTTATAAACATGGTAACAAACATGAAATTCAGTATTACTTTTAAACTGATTTGCATATTGTCTTAACTTGTACATATGGGATTTTACTTTAAAAATGTTTCCTCTAGCATGAGTAGTAGAATAAATGTCAGATGAAAAACCAGAAATTGAAATTTGAAATTCTGTTGGATTAGATTTTATAATTGAACGAAAATCTGCTTCATGGTTTAAATTGCTTGAAATTCTAGATTTGAGACCTTTTTGATTAATATAGGAAATAAATTTAGGTAGTTCAGGATGAAGTGTAGGTTCTCCCCAATCAAATACAGAAACAAAACAATTTTTGTTTATAGACTCTTCTACAATTTTATCAATTATTTTATAAAAAAGGTCGCTTTCAATTAGCTGGGTAGGTCTCTCTTCTTTTTTGTCTCTCATATTTCCTACAGGACATGACGGACACCTTAAATTGCAGCTTCCAGCAATTTCTACACTATATTGATATTTGTCTTTCTGCATCATAAAAATTATTAATTATTTATTATATTAATTCTATTAAGTAAATCTATAATTATAATAATTTAAACTTTAAAAATATTATAACCTAAGCGATTGTAATTTTGATATGTATTTATTTGGTAAAATTTGTTTTTTATAATCCTCAAATATAGCCGATCTAACTTTAAAATAAGAAAGTTTTGAAATAGTTAAAATTAGTTGAAAAAAAGAGAAGATAAAGTTTTCAAAATTAATTTCAAATATTATCTTTCTAATTTTATTTAAAGAGTTAATTTGATGGATTTTATAATATCCATTACGTAAATTGATATTTTTTGGGAAAATTAAATTACTTTTGTAAAAATTTATTTTTTTTTTGTTATTTAAAATTTGATTTAAAAATAAATTCACAGTTTTATTTTTTTTGTAATTAATACAAACAATATTTTTTTTAGAAACAGGGAAATATTTCAAAATTTCAATTACCTCCTTTTTTTTGCTGAACC
The DNA here is from genome assembly GCA_902594255.1 of uncultured Pelagibacteraceae bacterium. Lineage (GTDB taxonomy): Bacteria > Pseudomonadota > Alphaproteobacteria > Pelagibacterales > Pelagibacteraceae > Pelagibacter. The sequence continues at coordinate 53,584 of CACJLN010000001.1, read as the reverse complement.
AAAATTTATGATTATCATATTCAAAATAACCGTTTTTTTTAATCATTCTTATATTTTTAAAATGATCTGAATTTTTAAAGATATAGCCAGATTTCACCAGTTCAGCGATCATAGTTTGGTATAAAGATATTCTTTCTCTAAAAAAAAAAATAACTATAAAATTATAATTCATTTTTTTTATTTTACGAATGAATTTACTAAATTTATGATTAAACTTTAGTTTTTCAAAATTTTCTGAACTTATTAAGATATCCTTTTTTTTATTTTCTCTAACAATTTTTAAAAATTTTTTGTAGTTTCCAAATTTACGGTTATATTGATTAAAATTAGCTAGTTCAAAAGCCAAATTGTGGTGTGCATAATCCCCATATCTTATACATTCGTTTGGATAAAGAATTTTGTTATTATTTAAAATTTTTTTATTTTTATATAAAAATTTTTGTAGTGTTGATGAGCCTGTTTTGTGATTTCCTATGTGGAATATAATTTTCCGCATCAAACCAAATTACAAGTTCAAATATTTTTTAAATTTATTCGATATATTTGCAAAAATGTTGTTTTGGTAATTAAGATTGAATAGCTTATCTTCTCTATAACTTTCAGCAATAATGTTAACGAGGTTTCTATTAAAATTACCTGTAGCTCTTTTTGAAACTCCATGAACTGTTAATGGGGTGTTCAGATGCATAACAAGATTATTTATTCCATATTTAAAAACTTTACTCCGCTCTAGATCATTGTAGTTAATTACATTTGTTTTGTTATTAAATTTAACCTTATTTTTAGGTTTGTATAAAACTATATCTCCCCCCTCTAATTGGTCTTTAGGATTTCTAAGATAAAATAATCCTGCGTAAAGTTTGAATGGACTGTCAACATGTGGACCTCTTACTGATTTTTGACCATTAATATTTGGTGTCGTAATAGAAGGTTGACAGTCAAGAACAAAGTCACATTTTGAATTTTGTTTCGCTAACTCAGCTCTAGATTTGTGATAACCACCTCTCATCTCGATAAAATTTTCTTTACTTTGGTTTTGTTGAATTTTTTTATAAACATCGGGTAATAATCTATATATTTCATTTTCAAATATTTTAAAAAATTCTAGGAAAAATTCTTTTGAACAGTGATAGTCAACAAAGTCTTTCCAAATTTTACTTTTCAAATTTTTATTTTTTGAAATTTCTGAAGCTGCAAGTTGTACTCTAGTATTTTCATTTAAAAATTCTTTTTTACGTTGAAACTCATTTATAAGATATTTTTGAAAATCTGTTTCTAATTCTTCGTAAATTTTATCATCAAATACCTTATCTATAATCAGATGTGGATAAGGATCCAAAAAATATTTAGATTTATCAAAGTTATTTAATATACTTATCTTTTCCATGTTTTTGTAAGTATCATCTTTTCAATATTTTTTTAAGTAAATTTTTTATTCCACCTCTTTCAATATCAAATAATTTATTAAAAAAATATGTTTCAATTGTAAAATTAGTAAGATTTCTAGTAAAGTTTGTCTCAGATCTTTCTGATATACCATGTATAGTTTTTAGAGAATTTAAAAAAAATATACATTTATTTTTTCCATATTTGTAAGTTTTAACTTTTTTTAAACAATCTCTATTTTTGACTTCAGCCTTACCTTCAAATAAAATTTTTTTATCTTCAGTGTCATAAATTTCCAGGTCACCACCTTGGGAAGTATCATCATTATCACGTAGATAAAATAAACCTCCAAATATTTCTACAGGATTGTCAACGTGTGGACCTCTGACCTTAGATTTCTTACGCACATAGGTATTTATTCCAGGCTGACAATCAATAACAAATTTGTGATTATGATTTTCTCTACTCCTTACCTTTAAAAAATTTTCATCATTTTGATGTATCTTTAAAGAAGAAAATATTTTAGGATAATAATCGCTTAAGTCATCATGGAATATTTCTATTAAATCTAAAAAAAATTTTTTTGAGGTATGGTATTTAATAAAATCATACCAAATTGTTTTTTTAAAAATTTCTTCTTTCAGCAGATTTTCCGAGTTGATTTGCAATCTTACATTATTAAGATTTTTAAAATCATAATCTTTTTTTAAATAATTAATTATCAAATTATAATCTCTATATAATAAGTTATAAATTTTATCAGAAAAGCATTTTTCAATAACAAAATATGGGTATGGATTTGAAAAATAAAATTTTTTATCAAAATTTTGTAAAATATTTAAATTAATCATAAATTTAATTCTATTTCATTAATTACATATTTGCTGTCTAAATTATTTAAAAATTTTTTTGAATGTTCATTACAATCTAAATTAAAACAAGGGTAACAATCCATTTTTGAATTTTGTTCAATTATGATATTATTATTATATTTAAAAGCCTCTACTGGCAGAAAGCCTGAATGTATTACAAAACTTTTTTTACGAAAACAAGAAGCTAAATGATTAAAGAGGCCCTCATAAGTAACTATAAAATCACATTTTGAAATTACAAAAGCCACTTCTCTTAAATTCAAATTTAACATATTTTCACAATTGTTTAAGACCGGCTCTCCATATTTGCCTATTTGGATCCATTTAATATTTTTAAAATAGTCTACGATCGACTGCATACCTTCTATTTTCCACTCTTTATTTTTTGTAAAAGAAAGTTTGCTTGTTGATTGAATAAGTGAAAACTTTGATGGAAGATTAATTTTATCGTTAAATTTTTTTATTTCTTCATTAGTTAAAAAAAATTCATTTTCTATATTATTATAATCGAGATCTAAATTAAAATGTTCTGACATGGCATGAGCCAAATGTATTCTATTATTTGAATGAAAATATAGGAAATATTTTCTTAGTTTTTCATGATTTTTTTTTGTAGCATGAATACTGTTAAATTCTTTAATTGACTTTCCATTTAAATTATTCAAAAAAAACCAAATAAAACTCTTGCTGGATATATAAAATAATTTTGAAATTCTAATGTTATTTAGAAATATTTCGCGATTATTTGTAAAGAGAAATATTTTCTTTTTTTTTTGAATAGAAATTTCTTTTATTATAGCTGTCATATAAACTAGTTCACCTACAGCTGAACCATTTCTATAAAGTACGATAATATTTTTTTTTTCTAAAATGTTATTAATTGATCCTGTAAAAAATTTGCTTAAAAAAAATATCAAAATTTTTTTAATAATCATTTATTTGAGAGTTCAAGTTTTTTTAGGAAATCATTTGAAATATATCTTTTTTTAGAAAAATTCAAAAGATCATCCTTGCTTATAACATTATTTTTATATGCATTATTAAAAATCTTTACAAGGTAATCTATTACCTCATTATTTGGATGTTTTTTATAATAATTTCCAATGATTTCTTCATTGTATTTAAGCCCAATTATTTTTTTAAAATAATTACAAAATTTATTAAATTTTGAAGCATGTACTTCAAAATCAATTTTAAGACCTTCCTTCCATGGTTGTGTTTTTCTATTAGTTGTATGAAGCAAAACTGTTTCATAATTAATTTCATCTAAAGAATTATATTTTCTGTCTAATTTCTCCAAAGAACTATAACTTAAGAATTTGAGTTTAAATAAATCATCATAATCAATTTTTAAATCAAACAAATCTTTTAAGATTTTTTCAAAACTCCAAAATTTACTCTTTGGATTTAAAACCATCATTTCGGTTCTGGGTTTATTATCTATAAATGTGCAATATAATTTCTGATCATTTTTTATTTCATTTAAAATTGATATTGGGTTTTTAATTGCAAATATGTCTGGATCGATAATCATAATTGGACTTTTTGAGTCTGACAACTCTGGTATTAAAAATCTTAACAATGTAAAAGATTGTAAATCGTCTTTAAAAATTACTTTTTTACCTTTTCTTAAATATGACTTGCCAAAATATTTTGTTATTTCCTTATAATCTTCAACAAATACAATTTTTGAACTTAGGCCAAAGGAATTAAATGTCTCTGAGGAAACTTTTGCTGCAATTTCTTGAATTCTGTTGCTTTGTATGTAAATTTTCATAAATATAAATATTTAAACTTTAATGAAAATATTTCAAATTCTAAAAAGTTTTATCTTTTTATTTCTATCATTAAATACAATACTAAAGTGTTTTTTTATAAATAAAAAAAAAGCACAACTAGTTATTTTAAAGGAAAATAGTCCTAATCTTATTGATTTAAGATTAAAGATTTACCAAAAAGACAATATTAATAATTTCGTTAATTTTGTTAGAGCACAAAGTTTTTATGGAGGGATTAAGATTTATTTTAGTATCAATAACGTCATTTTTTTTAATCACATTTTTAATATTTTAGAATATCTAGAATCTCTTTCAGGCACAAGAAAAGATAAAATTAAGCAAAATTACATATTTTTGCTCTCTAAAATTTTAAAATTAATTCAAATTAAAAAATTTTATTCGATTGATGATTATAGAAATATTCAAATATTCTCGAGAGCCTGCAAACTTAGTGAGTCAAAATTATTTATTTACCAACATGCAAGGATATCACCAAGTCTCAGATATCAAAAAACATTAAAAGATTTGACATTTGAAAAATATTATGTGTGGAGCAATTATTTTAAAAAAAAACTAGTTCAATTTAACTATGAATATTCGAATAAAAATATTTCTGTTTTTAAAAAATTTTCAAATATTAAGAGCTATAAAAAAAATTTTTTGCACAAAGAAATTTTAATTATACAGGAGGATTCAATAAAAAATAGTGTAATAATTAATTTAATTAAAAGAATAAAAAAAATTAAAAAAACAAATATATACTTTAAATTCAGACCCAATAATAGAATAGATCAAAATTTGAAAAGATTTTTGATAAAAAATAATGTTAATTGTTTTCATCAAGAAAATATTTATGAATTATTTAAAAAATACAAAATTAATTATTTATTAGCTTCTAATTCCTCATTACTTTTGGAATCTAGCTATTTTTATATAATTCCGATTTTATTTTATGAAAAAAAACCAATTTTAAAAGATTATATTACTGATAGGATCGTATTTTCCTCGAAAGTAAATGATATCAAAAATGTGATTAATAAATCAAACAAACAAAAAAAAATTTTAATAAAAATAAGACAAAAGGTATGGTTTGAATAATGAGATATATTAATTTAAAATTTTTACTTTTGTGGCTTAAATATTCTCTCTCAAAATATTCGCGTTATAGATATTTGTTTAAATTTATTGTAGCAATTAAACCAAAATCTATTTTGGAAATAGGAGTGTATAAAGGAAAAAGATCCTCTGAAATGATAGATTTAGCGCAATCTTTAAATAAAAAAATTCAATTTTACGGTTTTGATTTGTTTGAAAAAATTACAAAAAAGAAAATAAAAATAGAATTTAGCAAAAATCCATCAAGTAAAAAAGAAATTTTTAAAATGCTCTCCCAGTCATTTCCAAAATCAAAAATAAAGTTGATAGGAGGAAATACCATCACAACTTTAAAAAGATTTAAAACTAAAAAAAAAATAGACTTTATTTTTATTGATGGTGGTCACTCAGTAAAAACTATTAAAAAAGACTGGCAGAATGTAAAAAAATTGATTAATAAAAAAAGCATCGTTATTTTTGATGATTATTATAGTGATGATAAGATAAGTAGAAAATTTGGTTCGAAGCGAATTATTGACAATCTTGAAAAAAAATATGTAGCAAAAATCCTTCCCTCAAGTGATATTGTAAGTATTAAAAACAAAGAAATACTTAATTCTTTAGTTTTGGTAAAGATTAGATAATTTTTTTATTTCAACCTACACGGCCCCAAACAGTAATACTTTTTTTAGCTTTTTTTTCTTTATTTAGTTTTATGTATTTTCTTACATGATTATCAGACATAATTTTCTTATTTTGCTCTTTATAAGCATAAGTTTCACTTTTGAACCAATTTTTTTCGTTAAATAATTTGTTGTCAGAGTTAACAACTAAAATGTTAAATTTTTTTTTTTTAAAAAAATTATATATACTCCTTCTTCCACTTTCTACCATCCAAGCTTCCTCTTTAGACTTCAATTTTTTAGGAAAATCATAACTTAAAAAATCATTAGCATTGATAAGAAAATTTGTAGTTCTAAAATGTGGATTTGGAAATAGTGGAAATAAAAAAGTATATTTTATAATTTTATAAAAATATTTAAAATAATTATCACCCTTAAATCTATATCTAGAATTTGATGATAAACTTTCATAAGACGCGGTTGAGACTATGATAGTTTTTGTTTTGTGATTTTTATAAAAGTATTTTAACCAATTGTCTTTTACTGGGTAAGAATGACCATTCATAAAAAAAATTAGGTAATTTTTGTATCTTTTAGCTACTCTTTTCAAGGTTCCAAAATCAAAATCATTTTTTTTTTCTGTATCTAAAAATTCTATATGTTTTGTCCCTTTCAATTTTTTTCTAAATTTAAGTATCTCACATTCTGACAAATTCTTGTAACAAATAAGAAGATCATGTTTAATTCCAGATTTGTATCTTTTATAATGGTACAAAAAATCTTTAAAGCATTTTTTTGGAACATATGGAGAGCAAAGATATACTGTAATAATTTTTTTTTTCATGTTAGTAAATATTATATTACTATCTTTTATGAAATATTTAGTATTTGTTTTCAAGCGAAGATTTAGACAAAAAACTCTTAATAACTTTCTTTATGTTAAAAGAGTAAAAAATATTTCCATATTGAATCTTTCTGGACCAATTCTTTATTTAATAGGTAATTTTTTATATTTTTTCTTAAGATCGAAAAAAGTAATTTTCATTTCTTGTGATGGCCTTGATTACCTTCATAGGGCAAAAAATTCTATTAATTTATGGATGGGAGGTACAAGTTATAAAATACCTAATGAGTATAAAGAATATAGAAATAACTTTGTTTCAGCTAGCACAATATTTACAGACGAGTCTAGATTACTAACATTTTTTCCTACTAATATTTCTCATAATAAAATAAATAGTAATTATAAATTTGTTTATGTTTCAGAAAATAGAAAAATTGAAAATCAAGACTCTTTAAAAATTTGGAAAAAAAATAAAGACAAAATTTTAAACAATCTTTCTTTAATTGATAATTTAGAATTTTGGAAAAAACTTATAGATATTAATAATGAAAGTGCTCAGAGCTTTTATGTTGATATAAAATCTTTAATAAGGCTTGAGCTTGTTAGCACATTAAACAATATACTTAAGGACAAGTTTGTATTAGTAGGATCTAATTGGAAAAAAAACTATCCAAATGCATTAGAGACTAATTACTCTGATAAATTTATAGGAGACCTTTATAGAGGTAACATATGTGTTGATTTTGGAAGTAAAAATAGTGAAAAATGTATTTACCCAAGAAGCTGCAAGATTGTTGAGAGTGGGGGATTATTGTTCCAATCTATTCACAAAGATAGTAAAGAAATATTTAAAGATTTATTTAATAAAACTTGTTTTGTTTCTTTAAAAGATATGGAGGAAAAAATTAACTTTTTTTTAAATAACTCAGATCAAATACAGAAACTTCTAATTTCACAACAAAAAAATTTTGAAAGTGATGATTTTAATTATAAAACAATAAAAAAAATAGAAAACTTTGTTGGTAGTATATGAAAAAAACTTTTTTAGATCTTGGTATGCAACCTCTTGCTAATAATTTTAGTACAAAATATATTTCCCCTTCATTCAGGCTTAAAGTCAAATTTGATACTAATTCTAAATTGGTAATGATTAATAAACACGTTAAGAAGGAAAAAATGTTTAATAAATCATACCCGTACAGATCTTCTAAATCAAAATTAGTAGAAAAATTATTTAGAGAATTATCAAAGAAAATAAAAGAAAAATTTAAACCAAAAAATATTTTAGAAATAGGATGTAATGATGGAACATTTGCTTCAAACTTTAATAAAAGAAATATTACATGTATAGAACCATGTGGTGACGTAGCTGTTGAAGCAAAAAAAAAAGGTCTAAAGGTTTATGTTGAATATTTCGACGATTTATTAGTTAAAAAATTGAAAAAAGACCACAAAAAATTTGATATGATATTCTCAGCAAATACTATTACACATATATCAGACATTAATTCAGTTTTTTTGAATGTAGCTAAAATCCTCTCAGATAATGGCACATTTATCGTTGAAGAACCTTCGTTGTTAGAAACAATTAAAAAAAATTCATATGACCAATTTTATAACGAACATATTTACGTTTTTTCGACAATAGCTTTACAGAATATTTTAAAAAAAAATGATTTAGAAATCTATGATGTTGAAAACATTAAAGTTCATGGTGGTTCTAACCGTTATTACATAAAAAAGATAAAAAATAAAAAGATTAAAATTTCACAAAGTTTTAAAAAAAATTTTATTTTAGAAAAAAAATTTGGGCTTCATAAATTTTCTTGTTATAAAAATTTTTCAAAAAAAATAAAAAGTTCTAAATTGAAATTGATTGAATTATTTAAAAAACTTAAAAGGAATAATAAAAGGATCATTGGTTATGGTGCTTCTGCTAAGGCAGTAACAATTATTAATTATTGTAATTTAAAAGAAGATTATTTTGATTATTTTTATGATACTACAAAACAAAAAATTGGCAAATTTTTGCCTGGAACAAAAATTAAGGTCCTGAAATACAAAAAACTTAAGAATAATAAAATATATGTTTTTTTAGGAGCATGGAATTTTTATAAAGAAATCATAAATAAAGAAAATTATTTTTATGATAATTCTGGCAAATTTATTACACACATTCCATATCCAAGAATTATAACAAAATGATGAAAAATTATTTTTGGTCACCACATATTGATCCACAGGTTGCAACGTTAAAGTCGGTCTCAAATTCATTAAATTCTTTAGCCAGGTACGAAAAAAAATCACAAAATTTTTTAATAAATGTTTTTGGTGAATGGGATGAGCATAATTTTATAAATGTTAATAAAATCAATTTAACTTCTAATAAGAATTTAAAAAATAAAAAATTCAAAGGTTTTATTAACTCTAGATTTTTATACTTTTTAATTTTTTTATCATCTTATTTGCCTTTAAAAAGGATTTTAGTTAAAAATAAACCAGATTTTTTAATTATTCATTTAATCACCTCAATACCAATTTTATTGTTTATTTTTAATAAATTTAAAACAGAATTAATTCTTAGAATATCAGGTTATCCAAAACTTAATTTTTTTAGACTTCATCTCTGGAAAATTGCTTCGACCAAAATAAAATATGTGATTTGTCCAACTGAGGAAACAAAAAATTTTTTGTTAAAAAAAAAAATTTTTGATAAGAAACAATTGATATTTATACCAGATCCTATATTAGATATTAAAAAAATTAATATTCTTAAAAAAGAAAAATTAGAAACTAAATTTAAAGAACCTTTTTTTTTAAGCGTTGGAAGATTTACAAAACAAAAAAATCATATTTTTTTAATTAATTTTTTTTCAAAAAATTTACAATATTTGGAGAATTATAAGCTGGTTATTATTGGACAGGGAGAGCTTGAAAATAAGTATTATAAGACTATCAAGGACAAGAAGCTAGAAAACAGAATTGAAATTTTAGGCTATAAAAAAAATATTTTTAACTATTTATATAATGCCAAATGTGTGATCTCCTGCTCTTTATGGGAAGATCCTGGTTTTATAATGATTGAAAGCGCTTGTGTAGGCACACCAATAATATCCTCTGATTGCCCTAGTGGTCCTAAGGAGTTCATTGGCAAAAATGAAAATGGATTTATATTTAATTCAAATGATGAGGTTAGTTTTAAAAAGGCACTTGATGAATTTATTATTTCATCAGAAGATAGCATTAATAAAAAGTTAATTAACGCAAAAAAAAGATCAAAATTATATACTTGTTTCTACAATTCAAAAAAATTATCTAATATTATTAATGAAAATTAAAAAGAAGAAAAAAATATTAATCACTGGCGTTGCTGGCTTCATAGGTTTTTCCCTAGCGAAAAAAATTATTGAATTAAAAAAGTATGATGTAATTGGAATAGACAATTTAAATTCTTATTACATTAAAAAACTAAAAATAAAAAGATTAAGTCTCTTAAAAAAACAAAAATTGAAGTTTTATAAAATTGATTTGATAGAAAAAAATAAACTTTATAATTTATTTAAAAAACATGATTTCGATATTGTTTTTAATCTTGCTGCCCAAGCTGGAGTGAGATATTCGTTTGAGAATCCAAAATCTTATACTGACTCAAACATCATAGGTTTTATTAATTTGATCGAAGTGACTAGAAATTTTAAGATAGATAAATTAATTTTTGCCTCTTCAAGTTCTATTTATGGAGACCAAAACCCATTTCCTAAAACAGAAAATTCAGATGTTAATCCGATAAATTTATATTCTCTCTCAAAATTATCTAATGAACAATTTGCAAAATCGATTAGTAAAAAATTAAATACTAAAATGATTGGGCTAAGATTCTTTACCATCTACGGACCATGGGGTAGGCCAGATATGATGATACTAAAATATCTTATTGCAGCCTATAAAAAATTAAGTTTTCCTCTTTTTAACAATGGAGATCATTATAGGGATTTTACCTATATTGATGATGCTATAAATCTTTGCATTTCATTGTTAAACAAAAAAACTAGAAAGAAATTTGAAATTTTTAACATTTGTTCTTCAAAACCATTACATATCACCAAAATTTTAAAGGAAATAGACAAATATTCGCCAAAACCGTTAATCATTAATAAGCCAAGAGATAAGGCTGATGTTTATAAAACTTATGGTGATAATAAAAAGATAAGAAATTTTCTAGGAAAAAAAATTTTACTTACTAGCTACAAACACGGTGTTAAAAATACGTGTGATTGGTTCTTTAGAAATAAAAAAATTTTCACTTAGTAAAAATTTCACTAGTTATAAAAGTCATTATTGAAATCATTTTTTCTTTTCCAAAAAATTAATTATTTTTTGGCATCGCTTGTCCCATGTATATTTTTTGGCAGTTTCGTAAGCATTGTTTTTCAAAAATTGATTTTTGTAATTTTTTTTAAAAGCATACTGAATTGCTTTTGACCATTTCTCGTCTTCATTTATATTAACTAAAATACAATTATAATTATTTTTGAGTATGTGCTTGTACACTTTCAAGTTTGAGGCAATTATAATCATTTTTGCCGCCATATAATCAAACATCTTCAATGGCGACATATATTTTTGCAACCAAATTGAACCTCTACCTCTAATTTTTTTTTGATAAGGCATAAGTGCAACTTCATATCTTGATAGGATCTTTGGTATTTTTGAGTAATGCACATAACCAAAAAATTTAATATTTTTTTCTTTTTTTTTTGATGTTAAATATTGTTTCTCTCCATAAATATGAAAAAAAATTTCCTGATTTTTCTTGGCTAATCTAAATATTTGTTCAATACCTTTTCCTTCGAAAAAACTTCCAATATATACACACGTCTTTTTATGTTTTACCTGCTTTTTAAAATTAAAATCAATTATACTTACAGCATCATCAAGGACTATAAAGCTTGATCTATTAATTTTATAAATGTCATTTAAATTTTTACTTAAAAATATAAATTTTAAATTTTCAATTAATTTTAAATTTTTAAGTAACCAATATATTATTTTTGAAAGACCTGTGATTTCATGATGTAATTCTAAGATGATTTTTTTTTTAAAAAGACAGGCAATTAAAGAAAAAATTATACTTCGTGAAAGAAATAAGGCGTCTTTTTCTGTTTTTTTTAAGAGAATTTTAATTGAAAATAATATTCTAATTATAAAATTTAATAAGATAAAATTATTAAAAACTGAAATAATTTTGAACTTATAATTTATGTTATAAATCTTGTTGATTTTGTTTATATCTTCTTTATTTATAACAAAAAGATTAGTATCGAAGTTAAGTTTTGAAAAAGCCTCACACATTTTCATGACATGAATAGAATAAGCAGACTTGCTTGGTAGATTTAATTCTGCAACATAGTAAATTTTCTTTTTTTTTTTCATGTATGACTATGAGTCCATCAATTTTACATATTTTTGCAAATTAGAACGATAATTAAATCTCCACAATCTTTTGACTCCGTTGCTTAATAAATATTCACATTTTTTTTTATTTTGAAGATAGTAGATAATCTTTTTTAACAGATCATTTTCGTCATTCGCTTTGAATAATAAACCGTTTTTTCCATAATCTAAAATTTCTTTTGGGCCTGTCGGACAATCACTTGAAATCACAAATTTCTTCAAAGACAGACTTTCTAGCAAAACATTAGGCAACCCCTCAAATAAAGAGGATAAGATTAACACTTCAGATTTTTTTAGATAAGGAAAAGGGTTTTTTTGAAAATTCATTATTTTTATATGTAAACTTAGGTTATTTTTTTTTATGAATTCTTTTAAAAAATCTTTATTAATACCATTACCAATTATCAATAATTTAAATTTATAATTTGTTTTTTCTTTTAATAGTTTAAAGGATTTAAGTATTGTAATTTGATCCTTTTGATCAACTAATCTACCAATACTTATGAAATTAATTGTATTTCTCTTAAAAAAAGAAAAAACGATTTTTTTTTTTGAGTTTTTTATAATTTCATTTTTATTTAGTGGATTATAAATACAATGAGTTTTAATCTTAAATTTTTTTTTGTACTCATCTTTAAACTCTAAACTATTAACTATAATTTTGTCTGCCATTTTGGAGATATTTTTATAAAAAAAATGCCTAAGAAAACCTTTTGACCAACCAGTTATAGAGGCATTTGATCTTAATATAACTTTAACCCCTAAAATTTTGCAGATTAAACAACAGTATAGATTTCCTTTAAATGAAAGCACGGTAAATTTTCGATTATTTAAATGATATCTAATTAGCAAAAATAAACTCACAATTATTTTTAGCCTCCTATTTTTTATTCCAATCCAGAATTCACTTTTTGGAGTTATAAACTCAATATTCTTTTTAAATTTATTTTTATATTCTGGGGATGCTGATATAATCGTCACTTTTTGGAATTTAGTTGAAAAATAATTGGCAATTAAAAAAAGATTTTTTTCGACTCCACCTCCACCAAGTTCTGGAGCGAAGAGTAATATATTTTTTCTTATCATTTTATTAGGTATAAAGAGGTTTATTTTATCAAAATTAATTATCAGATTTTCCCAAAATTAACATATTCTAATATAAAATTTAGAGTTATATATATAATAATGAGCTTTCAAAGATTTTTTGAAAAAAAAATAGGCCCAAACAGAAAATTTGTCAAAAATTTAAAAAGACTCTCAAAAAAAGTCGGTTTGAATTTAGAACATTGGGAAAGATATCCAACATATAAACAAATTAAGAAGGATATTGAAAATTTAGATTTAAGCAACTTTGATACACTTGAAATTTCAGCAGGAGAATATTGGAAAGAAAATTTTAATTTTAAATCATTTACACAACTTAATTTTCCAGATTTTGATATTTGTAAAACTAATAAGTTAGATAAAAAATTTGATTTAGTTATAGCCGATAATGTTTGGGAGCATTTGAAATATCCATATAAAGCCACAAAAAATGTATTCGATTTACTAAATCAAGGTGGTTACTTTCTAGTAATAGTTCCTTTTTTAATCAGAGTTCACAATGTTCCAATTGATTGCTCTAGATGGACAGAGGATGGATTGAAATATCATTTAGAAGAATGTGGATTTAAGATTAAAAATATTTTTACCAATTCTTGGGGAAATAAAAAGTGTGTTATATCTAATCTTAGAACAGACGATACCTGGTCTAGGGTTTGGTTTCGCAGAGATCTTAAGAACGAAAAAAATTTTCCAGTTCAAGTATGGGCTATAGCAAAAAAAGATTAAAATGTCTTAATGAAACATACAATTGAAATTACTAAAGATTTGGTATCTATAATAATTCCATATTACAGAAAAAAAAAATATATACAAAAAACAATAAATTCGATTTTAAATCAATCTTATAATCATTATGAAATAATAATTGTTTATGATGATGAAAATCTATCTGAATTGAGTTATTTAGAAAGTTTATTTAAGTCTTATAAAAAAATCAGAATCTTAAAAAATTCACAAACTGTTGGTGCGGGTTTTTCAAGAAATAGAGGAGTTGAAAATGCTAAAGGCGAATTTATTGCTTTCATAGATGCAGATGATATTTGGAAAAAACTTAAGTTAGAAAGTCAAATTAATTTTATGAAACAGGAAAATCTTAAAATTACTCATACCTCATATGAAATAATCGATGAAAATGATAAAGTGTTAGGTGAAAGAATTTCTAGAAATTTTAAAAAAGTTAATGATCTAATTTTTTCATGTGATATTGGATTATCAACGGTAATCTTAAAAAAAGAAATATTTGATCATCAAACTAAATTTCCAAATCTTAAAACTAAAGAAGATTTTGTTTTATGGCTTAAAATTCTCCAAAGAAATATTTTTATAGGGTCTTTAAACGAAACTCTCACATCTTGGAGAAAACTTGACAATTCGCTTTCAAGTTCAGTTTTGCAAAAAATAAAAGATGCTTTTAAAGTTTATAATTACTACATGAAATTTAATTTTATCAAATCGTTTTACTATGTGATATGTTTAAGTATTAATTTTTTAAAAAAATAGTATGGATCTCCTGGTTTTTTTTTTAACTCCAGTTTTAATTTACAGTGTTAATTTTTTCATTGTAAAAAACGGATACTTTCTTAATTTTTCTGGTGAAAATCATCAAAAGATTTTAGGAACGAAAAATACACCCTTATCTGGTGGAATTTTTTTAATCCTATTTTTATCAATCATCTTCATAGATAAAGATATAATTACATTCATTTTTTTGATTTTAATTTTTGTGCTAGGATTATTCTCTGATCTGAAAATTTTATCTGTACCCTCGAGAAGATTATTGTATCAATTAATCTTGATTGTATTATTTGTTCATTTTTCAACACTTGATACCATTTCGACCAGAATTATATTCATTGATCAAGCTTTACAGAATTATTATGTAAGTATTTTTTTCAGTGCTTTTTGTTTAATAATCTTAATTAATGGTACTAATTTCATTGATGGATTAAATGGCTTGGTACTTACATATTATCTAATAGTTCTTGCTATACTTTATAAGTTAAATCTTTTAGTTGGGATTAACTTCACTGACCTTAATTTTATTTACTTTTGTTATTTTTTATTTGTTTTAATTGTTTTTAATTTTTTTAATAAATTTTATTTAGGTGACTCTGGGGCTTATTTATTAGGATTGTTAATTGGGTTTATTTTAATAAAAATACATAATTTTAATCCTAATATATCTCCTTTTTTTGTAGCATTATTATTGTGGTATCCATGCTTTGAAAATTTATTCTCAATTTTAAGAAAATTTAAACTAGGCAAGTCTCCAGTTTCTCCAGACAGCAAACATTTTCATCATTTATTATTTTATTTCTTGAAAAAAAAATTTAAATTGAACGATCTAAATTGTAATAATTATTCCAGCCTTATAATTAATTTCTATAATTTAATAGTTTTACTTTTTGGAAGTCACAATATCTATAACACCCAACTTCTGATTACTTTAATTTTAGTTAATATTTTAGTATACACCTTAGTATATTTAAAATTATTTAAGTTTAAATACAAAATACTAATTTCTAATAAAAAATAGTTTGATTAAATAGATTAATATTATCAATCCGTCTTTAAATGGATTAACCTTTTTCTTTCCACCAAGTCTTAATCGTTCGTAAGCCTTGGAATTTACCAATTTATACCCTTTTCTTTTAGCTTTAATTGGTAATTCGACACAAAATTTAAAATCTTTAGATATTAAACCCAAGTCTCTAGCTTTGGATGTTTTACCTATAACGTAGGTATATAAAATATCTGTTAAATCTAAACCAAATAATAAGTTTCCCATTTTAGTAAAAATAAAATTACCAATTAGTGTTATGATTGTATCATCATCACTTCCACAGTTTTTTTCATATCTTGTCCCAAAAACAAAATCAGCTTTTTTATTATTTAGTTGGTCAAACATTTTAATCAACTCCTTTGGATCGAATGATCCGTCGGCATTGAATATACAAAATAACTCTGTTTTAATTGAGTTGATACCATCAATCAAAGCATCACCATAACCTTTACCTTTTTGAAAAAGAATTTGACAATTATAATTTTTTATTGACTCAATTGTTTCTTTATCTTCTGTTTCCAAAACAACCAAAATTTTTAGATTATAATTTTTTAACTCATCTAATACTCTAGGAAGAGACTCTTTTTCATTTTTAGCTGGAATTAATAGTGTTAGATTATTCACAAATACAAGATTTTTTTTATTTTTAAAGTTACTATAAATTGATTTATCTCATATTTTTAACTTTTTTAAATCAAATAATTTCAATTACTCTTTTGTAATATAATAAAAAAAAATATAGAAATATATTAATGGAATTGTCAATTTATTTATCATCTTACGTAATAATAATACTTTCAATTCTTGGATATGGTTTGTTTTTTCAAAAAATTTTACAAAATTCCATAGATATTGAATTTGAGTACAATCTTCTTGGAAGTTTATTTTTTTTGACATGCTTGTCATATTTCACACATTTTTTTTTTAAACACGGATTTGTTCATAATACAATCATTTTAACCATAGGGATTATTTCGTTCATATTTAACTTTTTTAATAACAAGAAATTATTAAACAGATATTTGAAGTATATTTTTTTAATTTTTGGAATATTTATTTTTGCACTTTTAGCGGCTAAAACACACGATGATTTTTCTTATTATCATTTCCCTTATATTTATTATTTAACACAAGAAAATCTAATTATTGGCGTAGGAAACTTAGTTCATGCATTTAGGACTCCTTCCTCAATTTTTTATCTTAACTCGTTATTTTATCTTCCTGGTATAAAATATTTTTCATTTAGTTTAGGGGCAATTCTTATATTTGGGTTTTCAAATCTAGTTTTAATTTTTAAATTAAAAAATGATTATCAGAATAAGATATATGATTTCATATTTTTCTTAACGCTTTTATCTTTTTTATTTATTAACATATTTTTTTACAGAATAGCTGAACATGGAACTGATCGTTCTGCTCAAATATTAATTCTTCTTTTATTTATAGAGGTTTTAACACTATCTAGAAAATCAATAATTGAGGGTAAAATTTTTTCAAAGATTCTTATTTTACTTGGTTTAATTGTTTCTCTTAAAGCTTTTTATGTTTTGTATTTAATGTTTCTTACTCCAATACTTATAAGTTTTAAAAAGCATAAGTATTTTTTAGAATTACTTAAAAATTTTTACTTTTATCTTTTCTGCTCTATTGGTTTTTTTTTAATTATAGTAAATATTTTTAATTCTGGTTGTATCATATATCCTGTAAGTATTACTTGCTTCTCTAATTTTGAATGGTCTTTATTCAATGAGGCTAAATCATCTAACGAATGGTTTGAGCAATGGGCTAAAGCTGGGGCAGGCCCAAACCATCGAGTAGATAATCCAGAAAATTATATAAAAGGATTTAATTGGGTTTCAAATTGGATTGATATGTATTTTTTTAATAAAGTAAGTGACTTTATATTTGGTATACTTCTATTAATACTAATTGTTTTTTTAACATTTTATTCAGAAAAAAAAATAAAAATAAAATTTGAAAAAAAGAATTACTTAATTTATTTTATAGCTATTATTTTATTTCTAGAGTGGTTTTATAATCATCCAAGTTTAAGGTACGGTGGCTACAGTTTGATAGCACTGATTATATTTATGCCATTCTCAATATATCTTTCAAAATTTATTTCTATAAAGTTTTTTAAAGAGAAAATTATTTTTTTGATTGTATTATCTTTGATGATATTTGTTGGAAGAAATTTAAATAGAATTAAGAACGAAACGGAAAAATACAATTATAATTTTTTTTCTGAACCATACTACCAATTAGACAAAACGCATTTTAGAGTTGATAAATTTCTAAATAGCCTAATACTGAATTATCAAAATTGTAAGGATATAGATAAAATAAATTGTAAAAGCTTCAGCAGAATATCGGTTAATAAAAAAAATATTTACTATATCTTAAAAAAGGATAAATGATTATATTTAAACAATGAAGAGGAAAATATTAAAATAAATCTGAAAAATGAAAAAAAAAGTAGCATTAATTTTTGGTATCACGGGTCAAGATGGATCTTACTTAGCAGAATTGTTATTAAAAAAAAATTACATTGTTCATGGAGTAATAAGAAGGTCCTCAAGTATTAATACTTTTAGGGTAGATCATATCTATCAAGATCCACATGATAAGAATTACAGATTTAGACTTCACTATGGGGATGTGACTGATTCTTTATCAGTTTCAAACATCATAAAAAAAATTAAACCTCACGAAATCTATAATTTAGCAGCTCAATCACATGTAGCAGTTTCTTTTGAAGTTCCAGAATATACTGCAAATGCTGATGCATTGGGTGCTCTTAGAATACTAGAGGCAATTAAATTTCATAAACTTGAGAAAAAAACAAAATTTTATCAGGCAGGTACTTCAGAAATGTATGGTAAAGTTCAAAGTTCACCTCAAAATGAAAAAACTTCTTTTTATCCTTTAAGCCCTTATGGAGTTGCAAAATTATATGCCCATTGGATTACAAAGAACTATAGAGAAGCTTATAACATTTTTGCTTGTAATGGAATTTTATTTAATCATGAAAGTCCGAGAAGAGGTGAAACATTTGTAACAAAAAAAATTATTTCTGCACTTTGTAAGATTAAAGAGGGAAGGCAAAAAAAATTATTTTTGGGGAATTTAAATTCAAAAAGAGATTGGGGTCATGCCAAAGACTATTGTTATGCTATGTGGAAGATGCTCCAGCAAAAAAAACCAGACGATTATGTCATAGCAACAGGAAAACAATACTCAATCAAAGAGTTTATAAATTTAACTGCAAAAAAATTAGGTATGAAAGTCGTTTGGAAGGGAAAAGGAATAAAAGAAAAAGGTTATAACGAGTTTGGTTACCCAATAATTGAATGTGATAAAAATTATGTAAGACCTTTAGATGTAAATACCTTACTGGGTGATGCAAGAAAAGCGAGAAAATTACTGAAATGGAAACCTAAAAACGATATTAATTTGTTAATTCACGAAATGATTGAGTCAGAATACAAAATGTTAAATGCAACTAAATAAAAAAAGTAAAATATTCATTGCAGGCCATAATGGCATGGTGGGCTCATCAGTTTTGAGACACTTTAAAAGGAAGGGTTATCAAAATTTATTCTGTAAAAGCCGAAAATCTTTGAATTTAATAGATCAAAAAAAAACTTATTCATACCTAAAAAAAATAAAACCGGATTTTGTGATAATTGCAGCTGCAAAAGTCGGCGGAATATTTATTAACAAAGAAGAAAAAGCAAAATTTATTTACGAAAATATTATGATACAAACAAACTTGATTCATTCGTCTTTTTTAACTGGTGTTAAAAAACTTATTTTTTTAGGTTCAAGCTGTATCTATCCAAAATATTCAAAACAACCTATCAAAGAAAAATATTTAATGACAGGGAAACTAGAAGAGACTAACGACGCTTATGCTGTCGCCAAATTAGCAGGTTATAAAATGTGTGAAGCTTATAACAAACAATATAAGACTAATTATATATGTCTAATGCCAACAAATCTATATGGGCCAAATGACAATTATAATTCAAAATCTTCTCATTTTTTTCCAGCTTTAATTAAAAAAACTCATTTTGCTATAAAAAATGAATATAAAATGATTAAAATTTGGGGTGATGGTACTCCCAAAAGAGAATTAATGTATGTAGATGATCTTGCAGATGCATGTGAATTCTTTCTTAAAAAAAAAACAAAACATTATCTAATCAACATTGGCAGTGGCCAAGAAAAAACAATTTTAGAATATTGTAAATTTATAATTAAAAAATTAAGAGTTAATTTGAAAATAAAGTTAGATAAAAAAAAACCCAATGGAACACCAAGAAAAAAATTAGATCTTAGTTTAGCAAAAAAATATGGGTGGAAATCAAAATATAGTTTAAATAAGGGTTTTGATTTAACTTACGATGATTATTTAAAAAAAATTAGTTAATAATGATGAAAAAATTTATAGTTGTTACTGGAGGAAGTGGTTTTGTTGGTAGTAATTTAATTGAATATTTAATTAAAAAAACTAAATATGATATTATTAGTCTTGATGATTATTCTTCAGGTACCAAAAAAAATCATATTAAGTCGAAAAAAGTTCAATATGTAAAAGGTAATACTAAAGATATAGATAAGATATTAAAAAAATATGCTCATAGAATTCATTCAATTTTCCATTTTGGAGAATTTTCAAGAATTTATCAAAGTTTTTTAGATATGGACAAATGTATTAAATCAAATTCTATTGGAACCAATGCAGTTTTTAATTTTTGTTTGAAGAATAAAATAAAACTAGTATACTCAGCCACCTCTGCATCGTTAGGCAATAAGGGAAAAGATAAAAATCTTTCTCCATATGCGTTTACAAAGTCTAAAAATTTAGAACTTCTAGAAAATTTAAAAATGTGGTTTAATTTCAAATATGAAGTAATTTTCTTTTATAATGTTTATGGCCCAGGTCAAATTACTAAAGGAAAAATGGCAACTGTAATTGGAATTTTTGAAGATTGCTATTCGAGAAACTTACCTTTACCAGTTGTTAGACCTGGTTCTCAGTCAAGAAGATTCACACATATAACCGACACTGTAAAGGTTTGTTATACCGCCTGGAAAATCAATAAATCGAGATTTTATAGTATTTCAAATAAAGAAAGTTTTACTATTTTAGAGGTTGCAAAAATGTTTGGTAAAAAAATAAAGTTTTTACCTGCTAGAAAAGGTGAGAGATATGCATCGGCCTTAACAACTCTTAGTTTATCAAATAAGATTTATAGAGCCTATGGAAAAATAAATTTGAGAGACTATGTAAAAAATTTCGTAAAAAGCATAGAATAATAAGGTTTTTTATAATAAATCCCTGTTTACAATAAATAATTTATCTATATAAATTCCTCGCCGGTGATTATTGCGAAAGTGTTACACCCGATCCCATTCCGAACTCGGAAGTTAAGCCTTTCAGCGCCGATGGTACTTTGTCTTAAGATATGGAAGAGTAGGTCATTGCCGGCATACAAATTTTTATGAAAATTAAAAGCTCATTAAAATCGATAAAAAAAAGAGATCTAAACTCCAAATTAGTAAGGCGAAGAGGAAGAGTCTATATTATTAATAAAACCAATCCAAAATTTAAAGCAAGACAGAAGTAATTTTTATGGATAATGAAGACCATAAAAAAACTTGGAATAATTTCACTAAATTTGTATTGTGGGGAACTGTCGCTGTTGTCATAGTTTTAGTTCTTATGGCAATATTCTTATTGTAGAATAATCTTATGAAAATAGGTTCCTTATCCGAAGATTTAAATATTGAAAAAAGAGTAGCAATAACTCCTGAGATAGCTAAAAAATATATTTCACTAGGCTTTGAGGTTTTGCTCTCTAAAGATTATGGTCTTCACCTAGGTTTCGGTAATGAACAATATAAATCTCAAGGAGTAAATATTTTTGAAAATGGAAAAGATATTTTAACTAATAGCGATATTATATTACAATTAGGTTTACCATCGGATGATAATTTATCTTTATTAAAAGAAAATCAAAACTTAATTGGAGTGCTAAATCCTTTTTTAAATAAAGAAAAATTGGAAAAATTATCAAAAAAAAAAATAAACAATTTTTCTTTGGAGTTGCTTCCTAGAATTACAAGAGCTCAATCAATGGATATCCTTTCATCACAAGCAAATCTAGCGGGATATAAAGCCGTTATTGAGTCGTTTGCGAATTTTGAAAAAGCTATACCAATGATGATGACAGCTGCTGGAACAGTTCCAGCGGCAAAAGTTTTAGTTGTAGGAGCGGGTGTTGCGGGTTTACAAGCAATAGCAACTGCAAAAAGAATGGGTGCAATTGTTTTTGCGACCGATGTAAGAATGGCCTCGAAAGAACAAGTTGAGAGTTTAGGAGGTAAATTTTTGACTGTAGAGGGATCTGAAAATCTTGAAACTGAAGGTGGTTACGCCAAAGAAGCCTCTGAAGAGTTCAAAAAAAAACAAGAAGATCTTTTGAGTGAAACTTTAAAAAAAATTGATATCGTAATATGCACAGCTTTAATACCTGGAAAAAAAGCCCCAGTAATTATAAAAGAAGATATGATTAAAAATATGCAAATGGGATCGGTAATTTACGATCTAGCAGCCATTCAGGGTGGAAATACAGCTTATACAGAAGTTGATAAAATAATTGATCATAGAGGAGTTAAAATAATAGGAGAAATGAACATTTTAAACAAATTACCAATTTCTGCCTCAACATTATATGCAAAAAATTTGTTTAACTTTGTCTCAAATTTATTAGATAAGAAAACTGGTAAAATTAATATAAACTTAGAAGACGAAATAATAGAAAAAACATTGGTTAAATAATTATGGAAATAGATCCTTTTATTTTTAGATTAAGTATATTCATTTTATCTATATTCGTGGGTTATTATGTTGTTTGGAGTGTGACTCCATCCCTACATACACCTTTGATGTCTGTAACTAATGCAATCTCCTCAGTTATTATAGTAGGTGCTATAATTGCTGCTCTTTCAAATATAGATGGAAATATTTTTACCTCATCAACTTTATTTGGATATTTGGCTATAACTTTAGCTGCTGTAAATATATTTGGGGGGTTTCTAGTTACACAGAGAATGCTTGCTATGTATAAAAAAAAAAAGAAAGATAAAAAATGATATCAGCAAATTTATCTGCAACTTTTTATTTAATTTCTGGTGTACTTTTTATACTTGCATTACGAGGTTTATCTTCTCCTGAGACGTCGAGACAAGGTAATTTTTATGGTATTATTGGAATGGTAATAGCCGTTACCGTCACCTTTCTATCTGTAGGAAATTTCTCATCTGGATTTTTTTATGTAATTATTTTTTTATTAGTTGGAGGTAGTATTGGAGCTTTTATAGCCTTTAAAATTCCAATGACAGCGATGCCCGAATTAGTAGCTGGCTTTCATAGTCTGGTAGGTCTCGCAGCGGTTTTTGTTGCAATTTCAGCCTTCATAAACCCAGAGGCTTTTAATCTTGGATCTCCTGGGAATATCAAGCTTGCAAGCTTAATTGAAATGTCGATAGGGGCAGCTGTAGGAGCAATTACATTCTCAGGTTCAATTATAGCTTTTTTGAAACTTCAGGGCATAATGTCTGGAGCTCCAATTACTTTTAAAGGTCAACATTTATTAAATGCTTTAATATTAATTTCTATTGTTATTTTGACTTATTTTCTATGTGCAACTCAATCATCTAAATTATTTTGGGTTTTAATTGTAGTTTCGTTCTTGATTGGGTTACTTTTAATTATTCCAATAGGAGGAGCTGATATGCCCGTGGTTATCTCAATGTTAAACTCTTACTCAGGTTGGGCTGCAGCAGGTATTGGTTTTACATTAGAGAACACTGCGTTAATAATTACAGGTGCTCTTGTTGGATCATCAGGTGCAATTTTATCCTATATAATGTGTAAAGGAATGAATAGATCATTCTTTAATGTAATCTTGGGAGGTTTTGGTGCAACAGATCAATCTTCTAAAGAGAAAAATAAAGAACAGAGACCTGTTAAAAGTGGTAATGCAGATGATGCAGCTTTTTTAATGAAAAATGCGTCCTCAGTTATAATAGTTCCTGGGTACGGCATGGCAGTTGCTCAAGCTCAACACGCGTTGAGAGAAATGGTCGACACTTTAAAAAAAAATGATATTAAAGTATCCTACGCAATACATCCAGTCGCTGGTCGTATGCCTGGACACATGAACGTGTTACTTGCTGAAGCGAATGTGCCTTATGATGAAGTTTTTGAGCTAGAGGAAATAAATAACGATTTTGCTAACGCAGACGTAGCCTTTGTAATTGGAGCGAATGATGTAACAAATCCTGTTGCAAAAACTGATCCTCAGAGTCCAATTTATGGAATGCCAGTTCTTGATGTTGAAAAATGTAAATCGGTTTTATTTGTAAAAAGAAGTCTATCGCCAGGTTATGCAGGAATTGATAATGACCTCTTTTATAAAGAGAATACTCTTATGTTATTTGCCGATGCAAAAAAAATGACAGAAGATATTACTAAAAATTTATAACAATAAATGCATACTAAAATATATTGTGATATCGCAGAAATAAATCAAATTAAAAAGTTTAATAAAAAAAAAATAGTAAAAGGTTTTACAACTAATCCAAGCTTAATGAGAAAAGCTGGAGCAAAAGATTACAAAAAATACTCAAAAAAAATACTGAAAATTTGTAAAAAAAAACCAGTATCACTAGAAGTTTTTGGTGATAAGTTTGACGAAATGATTGACCAAGGCCTAAAAATAAGCACTTGGGGCAAAAATGTATATGTGAAAATACCAGTAGTTAATTCAAAAGGAAAATTCACTGGAAAGGTTATAAAAGAATTGAATAGACGAAAAATAAAATTAAACATAACTGCAGTCTACAATTCAAGTCAAACTAAAAAGATATTGAGTGTAATTGACAAAAAAACACGGGTTATCATCTCAATTTTCGCTGGTAGAGCTGCAGATGTTGGTAAAGATCCAATACCAGAAATTAATAAAAGTATATCAATCTCGAAAAGATTTAAAAATGTTGAAATTTTATGGGCAAGCGTGAGAGAGCCGTACAATTTAATACAAGCCAGAAAATTAGGATGCAGTATAATTACAGTACCTCCATTAATGATTGAAAAAATTGAAAAATTTGGAAAATCTTTTAAAGCTTTAACAATAGATACAGTAAAAGCTTTTTTAATTGACAGTAAAAAATCTAAATTTAAAATTTAGAAAAACTTAAAAGTGCAAATTTCTAGAGAAAAAATTTTATTATTTTTATTATATACCTCATTATTAATTGGTTTTTACTTTGGAGAAAATTTAAATCATGGATCTTATTTAGATTGGGTAAATGCTTACAATCCTGTTATTGAAAGTTTTTCAAAAGATTTTAAAAATACTTTTTTAAGTTACGATAGTTATGGTCAAAGACATTCTCCTATTTATATTATTTTTTTATCGGTTTTATTAAAATTTGGTTTAAGTTTCGATTTTATAAGACTAGTCCATTTGCACATGTCTTTAAGTTTAATCGTAATATTTTATAGCTGCCTTAAATTAAAATTTAGAGACACAAATCGCACTATTCTAAAAATATTAGCCTTATCAATTTTTCTCTCTCCCACTTTTCGCTCCCTAGCTATTTGGCCTGATAGCAGGATTCCTGGGTTAATTTTTTTCACTTTGTCGATATATTTTTTTTTAAAATTTTTAATATCAACTAAAAACAATAAGAAATTCGTTTGGCTTTCTCTCATTTCAATTATAATTTCTTCTTATATAAGTCCAAATTTTTCATTATTCTTTATTTTTTTGATTTATTATTTTTTTAAGAAATTAAAATTTAAAGATTTTTTGTTATTTGTTCTTTTTAGTTTTGCCGCATCATTACCAATGATTTATTATATTTTTTTTTTAGACATCAACTTTATTGCGGCTGGAAAAACACCTGGTTTAGATATGATTGGAGCAAGTTTAAATTTTAATATATCTAATAAATTATTGATTATCAGTTCAATAATATTTTTTCATTTAATCCCGATTTTATTTTTCTTATTAGATTATAAAAAAATGATTTTATTTTGTAAAAAAAATTTGGTTTTTATCTCAATACCTTTTCTAATTTTAGTCTATTTCTTTAACTACCAAATGAGCTTTACTGGGGGTGGGGTTTTTTTTCAGTTATCACAAATTTTATTTAATAATAATTTACTTTTTTTTATAATTAGTTTTTTTAGTTTTTTAGTAATTATATATTTATCAAGCGTGCACATAGACAATTTTTTATTAATTTTTTTGTTAGTTTTATCTAATATACAAAATACTATTTATCACAAATATTATGAGCCATTAATTTTGATCATGGTTTTTATTCTGTTTAATAATCTGGATTATCGAAATTTTTTTTCAAAAAAGAGAAACTTAATTTATCTATATGGTTTTAGTTTATTTTACATTTCTTTAAGAATTTTTAAAAAATTTTATTTGATATAATTGGTTGCGGGGGACGGATTTGAACCGCCGACCTTCAGGTTATGAGCCTGACGAGCTACCAGACTGCTCCACCCCGCGGTATATTTAAATTCTGTTTTTGAGTTTATTTAACTTTTTAACTCTTTTAATGTTTTCTTGTAAAATTCTTTTTTTCTTTTCTGATGGTTTTTCATATGTATTTTTAAGTTTTATAATCTTAAAAAAACCATCTCTCTGAAGTTTTCTTTTTAAAACTCTAAGAGCTTGTTCAACATTGTTATCTTTTACTTCTATCTTAATAAATACCTCCAAAAGAACGATTAGATAACACTTTTAAAAAAATATGTCTATTAATTTTCACCATCAGACAGTATTTGTGTTTTTTTGTTTTTCTTTTTCTTTTTTCTCTCTTTTGATACGTCTTTCGGCTTTCTCAACAGCCTCAATTAAATCTTTTTGAGAAAATAGATTTAATGCAACAGGGTCTTTTGGATTTAGATTGTTATAGTTCCAATAACTCTTATTTCTTATTGATGTAACTGTGTTTTTTGTTATTCCCACTAGTCTCGCAATTTGAGAATCTTTTAAAATATTGTGATTTTTAATCAGCCATAATGCAGAGTCAGGTTTGTCTTGTCTTTTCGATAATGGCACATATTTTTTTATCTTTTGTTCAACATTAGAAATTTCTATATCGGCACTTTTAATCTGAAGCGGTCTATTTTCGTCCTTAGAAGAAAGCTCTATTTCATCCCTTGAAAGTTGACCTGAAATTATAGGATTGTAAGCTTTAATGCCTTTAGCAACCTCTCCATCTGCGATACCTTGAATTTCGACTTCATGCATATTGCAAAAATTTGCTATCTGTTTGAATGTTAGTGTTGTATTTTCAACTAACCAAACAGCAGTTGCCATTGGCATTAATGGAGTGTTAGACATTAGTTTTTATTATCTGATTTAAATTTTTGGAATTTTTTGTTAAATTTACTGATACGCCCTTTGTCCATTAATTTTTGTTTACCTCCAGTCCAAGCAGAATGAGACTTAGGATCTATCTCTAATTTTAATATTTCCCCTTCCTTACCCCATGTTGATTTCGTCTCAAACTGACTTCCATCTGTCATTTCAACTTTGATGTTGTGATAATCTGGATGAATATTTTTTTTCATGAGGAAACTTATAGCAAAACAAATTTTTAAAACAATTAAAAGTTAACGAGTTTTTCTGACAATTTTGAACTAATATTAGTACTTGAAGCAACAATTTTGATGCATTGATGTATTGAAAGATCTATTTCATTTAGAATACCTCCTGCCTCTTTCACTAAAATTATTCCTGCAGCTATATCCCATAAATTTAAATTTTGTTGAAAGTAACCATCATATCGTCCTGAAGCCACGTAGGCCATATCTAGAGCTGCACATCCTGTTTTTCTGTAAGCTAGATCAGGCTCATTATAAATTTTACCTCCTGTAACAAACAAACAGTCATTAATTTCGTTTTTTTGTGAAACTCTTATTCTATGATTATTAAAGTATGATCCATTATTTTTTTCAGCATAAAACATTTCGTTCTTTATCGGGTCAAATATAATTCCAGAAATTATTTCTTCATTCGATTTCAGAGCTATTGATATCGCAAAGTGCGGTATTCCATGTAGAAAATTTATAGTTCCATCAATAGGGTCAATAATCCATGTATTATTTTTGTCTTTATTATTTTCTATTCCGTTCTCTTCACTAATAATTGAATAATGAGGTTTAGCTTTTTTTAATTCTTCGATGATTATTTTTTCAGCTTTTAAATCGGAATTAGTTACAAAATCTGTAGGACCCTTTTTAGAAACTTGTAATTTTTCAATTTCACCAAAATCTCTAATCAATATTTTAGATGCTTTTTCTGCTGCTTTAATCATTATGTTAAGATTTGCAGAAATAGTGTTCATAAACTTAAACTTTTTTTACGTATTCAAGATTTCTAGTATCAACTATAATCTCATCACCTGGCTCAATAAATGGCGGTACTTGGACGCTCAAGCCATTG
Organism: uncultured Pelagibacteraceae bacterium; assembly: GCA_902594255.1. Classification (GTDB taxonomy): domain Bacteria; phylum Pseudomonadota; class Alphaproteobacteria; order Pelagibacterales; family Pelagibacteraceae; genus Pelagibacter. The sequence continues at coordinate 25,320 of CACJLN010000001.1, read as the reverse complement.
ATTAAAACTGCAGGTTTATATGAGGATGAAACAGTTTGACCTTTTAAGGCTGCCTCGGTTACATCAATCTTGCAAGTCACCTGATTTGGTAAATCCACAGAAAAAGGTTTTTCATTATAAAAACTTATTAATACCTCTAAATTTTCTGTGAGTAATTTTCCTTTCTCACCAACTATATTTTTCTTCATTTCTATTTGTTCAAATGAAACTGGATCCATGAAAAAATAATTATTTTCATCTTCATATAAGAAATTATATTTTATTTCATCAAGTGATGCTTTTTCAACAGTCTCGCTCGATCTAAATCTCTCATTTAATTTAGTATTTTTATTTATACTTTTCATTTCTACTTGTGCAAATGCACCACCTTTTCCAGGTTTTACATGTTGAGACTTTAGCACTTGCCATAAATCATTTTTATACTCTATCAGCATTCCTACTCTTATTTCACTAGCATTTATTTTCATTTTAATTTTTGAATAGCATCGATTGGTTTTTGCTTTTTATTTCTCCAAATGTAGCTTGAGATAGCTAAAAAGTTAGCTTTATTCAATAGTAGTTTTTTATAATTATGAGAATTGATACCCCCTATGGCGACAATCTGAGTTTTTGTTATTTTTCTTACTTTTTTAAGAAGATTAATTGTAGCTATATATTTAACTCTTTTAGTTTTTGTATAATTGAATGCTCCTAGAGCTATGTAATCAGCTTTATTTATAACAGCTTTCTTGACTAATTTGATTGAGTTATGGCAAGTGACTCCTATTATTTTACCTTGAATAATTTTTCTAGCTTTTAAAATATTCATATCCTTCTGGCCCAAATGACAGCCATCAGCATTTAGTTTTTTTGCAAGCAAAACATCATCGTTTACTAAAAATTTAACATTAAATTTTTTACATATTTTTTTGATTTTTTTTCCAATTGTATATTTCTTTTTAAAACTTTCTTTTTTAAGTCTTAATTGAAAAAAACTAACTTTTTTTGATCCTAGAACTTTATATAAATTATTATAGAAAGCGTTGTTTATTTTTGAGGGAGAAATAAGATAAATAAATTTTTTTTTATTATACTTCAAGATCTTTAGACCATTTACTTTGAGCTGCTAAAGTATTCATTTTTGCTCGATGGTTAAAAACTTTTTGAGTGCCTTCAATGTCTTTGATATTTTTTGACCAAAACTTTAGAGCACTTTGTTGAAGTGCTCGACCATAAGAATAACTCATTATAAAATCAGTGTCATTGTATTTGTTTATTAAGTTTAGATTTTCTGTCGCTTCAATTTCTGATTGACCCCCAGATAAAAAAGCAATTCCAGGAACTTCAAATGGGACAGAATTTTTTAAACATTTAATTGTTAATTTTGCAACTTCCTCGTTTGAAATTTTATCTTTAGATTTATTACCAGCCAATATCATATTGGGTTTTAGAATAATTCCTTTTAAATCAACCTTATGTAAGATTAATTCATCAAAACATTTTTTTATTACCTCTGAAGTTTTTTCATAGCATTCTCTAGCAGAATGTTCGCCGTCCATTAAGACCTCAGGCTCAACTATTGGGACCATTTTACATTCTTGAACAATAGCTGAATATCTTGCTAAAGCATGAGCATTAGATTGTATCGACAGTCTGCTTGGAGTATTTTTTGTTATAATGTAAACGCCACGCCATTTTGTGAATTTTGCACCAAGTTTGTGATATTCTTTTAATCTTTCTCTTAATCCGTCAAGACCTTCTGTAATTTTTTCATTTGGCGATCCAGCCAAAACTTTTGCACCAGTATCAACTTTAATACCTGGAGTGCTTCCCATTTTAGAAATCAATTCTGGTATTTTTATTTTCTTTGAAGTCTCCTGTTTTATAGTTTCATCGTATAATATTACTCCTCCGATACAGTCAGACATACCTGATGAGCTAAATAGAGTTTCTCTGAATAATAATCTATTTTCTGGAGTTGATGGAACATTTACATTTTCTAATCTTTTTGTCATTGTTCCTGTACTTTCATCAGCAGCTAAAATTCCCTTACCTCTTTCAAGAATTTTTAATACTATATCGTGTAATTCAGACATTTTGATTTAAGGCTTTTATACCAGGAAGTTCTTTTCCTTCAAGATATTCTAAAAATGCTCCACCAGCAGTTGAAACAAAGTTAAAATCTTGAATTACATTTAGTTGGTTTATCAAAGCTATGGTGTCACCTCCACCTATTACAGAGTAAATTGACTTTTCTTTATTTTTTTTTACAATCGCCTTTGCAATTTCGTAACTTCCACCCGCAAAATTTGGATTCTCAAAATAACCTGCTGGACCATTCCATAAAACTGTTTTACTTATTTTTATAATTTCTTTTATTTTTTGAACTGTTGTTGGTCCAATATCCAAAATTATGTCATTGTTTTCAATATCATTTAGTTTTTTAACTTTTGAAAGATCATTTATATTTTTTCCAACCAAAACATCCTCAGGAAAAGTAATTTCACAAGGGTGATTTTTTGAAGTTTTAAAAATCTCTTTTACCGCAGTTTCACAATTTAATTCCTTTATTGACTTACCAATGTTGTATCCTTTATAATTTATGATACTATTGGCCATTGCCCCAACAATTATAATATTATCAAATTTTGGTATTAAATTTTTAATTATACTAATTTTTGTTAAAATTTTCGATCCTCCAATGATGCAAGTAATTGGTTTTTTAATTTCTGTTGTAACCTTTTTAAGTGCATTTATTTCTGTCTCTAATTGAAGACCAGCATATGAGGGTAAAAATTCTGTAATTTTGCTTATAGATGCGTGGAGTCTATGAGAACAAGAAAATGCGTCATTTACATATAAATCAGCAAGACTAGCTAAATGTTTCGCAAAAAATACATCGTTTTTTTCTTCTTCTTTATAAAATCTAATATTTTCTAAAAATACTATTTGATTCTTAGGGCTTTTAAACAAATCTTTTTTTGTAAGTTTAAAGATATTATCATCTAATAATTGAATTTTCTTCTTTAGCTTTTTCTCTAAATTCTCACATATTGGTTTAAGCGAAAAAATTTTATTAAATTCTCCTCTCGGTCTTCCAACATGAGAGATAATTATAATTTTAGATTTTTTTTTAATTAAGAAGTTTAAAATAGGAACAATTTTATCAATTCTAGTTTCATCAGTGATAAAGCCATTTTTTAATGGAACATTTAAATCTAGTCTCAACAAAACTATTTTTTGACTTAGATTTTCTTGGTCTTTTATATTTTTCATTAAGAATTTTTGTGAATGTATTCTGCAATATCACACATCCTATTTGAAAAAGCCCATTCATTATCGTACCAAGCTGAAATTTTACCCATATTTTTTCCAATTACGTTTGTTAAATTAGCGTCAATTATTGATGAAGCTTGATTATGATTAAAGTCTATAGATACAAGTTTTTCTTTAGTAATCTCAAGTATTTTATTTTTTTTGCTAAAATTGTGAAATGCTAAATTAATTTTTTCAACACTTAAATCTTTCTTGGTACAAAAAACAAGTTCAATTAAAGAAACATTGGGTGTGGGAACTCTCATTGCGACACCTTCTAATTTTCCTTTTAAAGATGGAATAATCTCACCGATTGCCTTAGAGGCACCTGTTGAGGTAGGCACAATCGATTGGCTTGCGGATCTAGCTCTTCTAGGATCTTTATGTGAATTATCTAAAAGTCTTTGATCAGTTGTAAAAGCATGGATAGTTGTCATAAAACCTCTTTCGATTTCGAAGTTCTCATTTAGAACATGAGCTACTGGAGCAAGACAATTTGTAGTACATGATGCAGCAGAAATTATTTTGTCGTTTTTTTTCAATTTTGTTTCGTTTACTCCGAATACAACAGTTTTATCAGCTTTTTTACATGGGGCTGAGACAATAACTTTTTTCGCTCCATTTTTAAGATGAGGCTCCAATTTTTCTTTTGAGTTAAATTTCCCTGTACATTCAAAAACATAATCGACATCAAACTTTTTCCAATTAATTTTGTTTAAATCTGTTTCTTGACTGAATGATATTTTATTTTTGTTTATGAATAGATGTTTATCATCAAAACTTATGTCTGCATTAAATTTTCCATGTATAGAGTCATATTTTAATAAAGAAGAACAAGTTTCAGAATTCGTTCTATTATTAATATGCTTAATTTCTAAATTTTTATTATCATTTTCTACTATAGACCTGATAATCATTCTACCAATTCTACCCATTCCATTAATTCCAATTTTTATTTTCATAATCTTTCCTTAATCCTTTTGACTATGGTGTCAGCATTTAATCCAAAATGATCATAAATTTTTTTGTAAGGCGCGCTTTTTCCAAAATCATTGATACCAAAATTTAATCCTGAAGCACCAGTGTACTTTTTCCAATAATAAGTTTCAGAGGCCTCTATTGAAACAACTAATTCAGTTTCAGATAAAATTTCATTTTTATAATCTTTATTTTGTTGATCAAATAGTTCCTGACAGGGCATTGATATTATTTTGGAATAGATGCCATCTGTGGCCAATTTATGTCCCACATCACTAGCTAAACTAGTTTCAGATCCAGTTGCTAAGATCGTTACTTTTATGTTCTCTCCAGTTCTAAAAATTTCATAAGCACCAGCAGAGGACTCATTTTTAGATGAATTTTTAAGTCTTAAAGGATTGATCCCTTGTCTAGTTAAAGCTATTACACTTGGAGCCTTTTGACTTTTGATTGCTAATTGCCAGCATTCAAAAGTTTCGATCGTATCTGCTGGTCTAAATACATTCAAATTTGGAATAGATCTTAAACTTGTCAATTGCTCAATTGGTTGATGGGTTGGGCCGTCCTCGCCTAAACCAATGGAGTCGTGAGTAAAAACATAAATTACTCTTTGTTTCATCATCGCTGCTAATCTTATTGATGGTTTGCAGTAATCACTGAATATTAAAAATGTACCTCCATAAGGAATCAAATTGCTATGTAGCGCAATTCCATTCATTATTCCACACATCGCGTGTTCTCTAACTCCATAGTGAATATAATTTCCAGAAAAATCTTGAGGTTTAATAATTTTATGATCTTTAGTCTTTGTGTTGTTTGATCCTGCTAAATCAGCTGAACCGCCGATTACATTTGGAAGTTTTGTTATAATATTTAAAAACATTTCAGACGATTTTCTTGTTGCCATCGGCTTTGGGTTTTTTAAAAAATCACTCGTTATTTTTTTAATTAAATTTTTTAATGAGCTTAAGTCTTTAAAATTAGATAAAACATTTTTATGTTTAATTTCATGCCTTCTCGCCTTTTGTGAGGATTTTTCTCCAATTTTTTTCCATTTCCTCAATAATTCATTAGGTATCTTAAAAGGTTCATAATTCCACTTAAGTTTTTTTCTAACTAACTTGATTTCATCCTCACCTAGAGGACTCCCGTGTGATGAAGCTTTACCACTTTTATTTGGAGACCCATAACCAATTTTTGTCTTACAAGAAATTGCAATGGGCTTGTTGGTTTTTTGAGCTTTCTTTAATGCAACTGAAATTTCTTTATAATTATGACCATTAACTTTTAAATAATTCCAACCGTAACTCTTAAACCTTTCCTCATGATTGTCCGAAACTGCTAAATTAGTTGGACCATCAATAGATATAGAATTATTATCAAATAAAAGAATAAGATTTTTTAATTTTAAATGGCCCGCTAGACTTAAAGCTTCATGACTTATTCCTTCCATCAAGCATCCATCGCCAGCTAATACATATGTTTTATGGTTTATAATTTTTTTTCCGAGTTTTTTTTTTAAAATTTCTTCTGATATTGCGAAACCAACAGCATTAGATATTCCTTGTCCAAGTGGACCGGTGGTTGTCTCTATCCCAGTGTTAGGGTGATATTCCGGGTGACCAGCACAAATACAATCTAACTGTCTAAAATTTTTAATATCATTTAAAGAAACGCTTTTATAACCAGTTAAATATAGGAGACTGTAAAGCAACATTGAACCATGACCTGCAGATAGAACAAATCGGTCTCTATTAATCCAATTAGGATTTTTGGGGTTAAAATTCAAAAAATCTTTAAATAAAACGGTTGCTACATCTGCCATTCCCATAGGCATTCCTGGGTGTCCAGAGTTAGCTTTCTGAACAGCATCAATTGACAAAAATCTAATGCAATTGGCTAAATCTCTATATTGTTTGCTCAAAAATTATCCTGTCTAGACTAAGAAGATTCAATTTAATAATATAAACATATATATATGAATTCTGTAATCGAAAAAGAAAAAAAATTAACTTTAGCGTTAACAAAATTAAAAAATTTGAATTATAAAAATTTGAGTATAAAAAAAAACTTAGAAAATTTAGATGAACAGAAAAATCAATTACAAATTGAAAAACAAGAATTAGAGGAGAAATACAAAAGATTGCTTGAAGACTATAATAGTTTAAACGATAGACTTAGCGAAATAAAGCATCAGGAGAAAAACGAGATAAAAAAACAAGAGCAATTTTCTCAAAAAATTGATGAATTAAATCAAGAAACAGATAATTTATTAAACGAGTTTGATAAATGGCAAACGTAAGTATTAAATTTAATGGAAAAGAGTTTTTATTATCTTGTGAAGATGGTCAAGAGGAGCATCTTGAGGAATTACTAATACAGATCAATAGAAAATTTAACGAACTTAAAAATGATCTTGGAAATCTTGGAGAAAATAAGCTTCTGTTAATTACGGCAGTCAAAGTAATGGATGAATATCATGAAACTAAAAAAAAAGTTGAGCAAAAAAAAGATGAATTAAGGAATCTTTCAAATAAATTTAAAGAATTGAAATCATTAATTTATGAGTATAGAGATAAAAAAGAAGAAGAAATAGAACAAATTAAAAAAAACCATAGTCAACTTAAAAATGAAATTGAAGAAAATCAAAAAAACTATGAAAAATTAATAGATGAAGCTGCCAATGAAATCTCAAGTTTTGTCGAGAGAGTAAATTTAGAGGATTTACCAAAATAATTTCAAGTGAATAAATCAGAAATAAGAAAAAAAATATTAAAGATTAGAAAAATTAATTATCATAAAAATCAAAAAATTAATTTTAATTCTTTGGTAAAAATTTTGAAAAAAACAAAAATAGATAACAGGGTTATTGGAGGATATTACCCATATAATTATGAGTGTGACACTATAGAAATTTTTAAAAAATTAGAAAAATTAAATTATCAATTATCATTGCCAAAGATAAGAAAAAATTATCAAATGAACTTTTTTCAGTGGTCAACAAAAGACCCGCTAGAAATAAATGATTATGGAATACCTGAGCCTATTTCAGATGTTATTAAGTCACCTAACATTTTATTGGTACCTTTAGTCGCTTTTGATAATAACCGTAATAGAATTGGTTATGGAGGAGGATTTTACGACAGGTATATTAAGAAGTTAAAAAAAAAGAAAAAGATTATAACAATAGGCCTGGCATATTCTTTTCAAAAAGTTAAAAAAATACCAGTAACTAAATATGATGTTCAATTAGATTTCATAATAACAAACACAGTGAAAAGTAAAAATTAATGAGAATATTATTTTTAGGTGATGTAGTCGGTATTTCTGGATGCTCGAAAATTATGAACAACTTACTTGATCAAATCAAAGTAAATGAAATTGATTTCGTAATAGTAAATGGAGAAAATGCTGCAGAAGCTGGAGTAGGTCTAACGAAAGAAATATGTGAGGATTTTTTTAAATGCGGTGTAAATGTAATTACAACTGGAAATCATGTTTGGGATCAGAAAGAAATAATGAATTTTATTGATAAAGAAAATAGATTATTAAGGCCAAAAAATTTATTTGAACCTGCTCCTGGATCGGGGTTTGAAATTTTCAATACTGAAAATAATATTAAGATAGGCGTTCTTAATTTAATGGGAAACGTTTTTATGAAAAAATGTGAAGATGTTTTTGAAACTTCAAAAAAATTTTTAGAGGAGTTTAAGTTAAAAAAGGACTATGATTTACTTATAGTTGATTTTCATGGAGAAATTACAAGCGAAAAAAATGCAATAGGTCATTTTTTTGACGGCAAGGCTACTTTGGTGATTGGAACTCATACTCATATACCAACAAATGATGCAAGAGTATTAAAAAATGGAACAGCTTTTCAAACAGATGCAGGGATGTGTGGTGACTATGACTCAGTGATAGGAATGAATAAATATAATTCGTTAAACAGATTTATGAAAAAAGATTCAATTAAACATTTTCCCGCAAAAGGTGATGCCACTTTAAGTGGTGTGATTGTTGATTGTGATTTAGAAACTGGACTTGCCTCAAAAATAAAAAGTTATATTTATGGAAATCTTCTAAATAATAAGTTTTAATTTATGGCAGGACATTCACATTGGGCAGGTATTAAACATAAGAAAGGCAAAGCTGACAAGCAAAGATCTAAAATTTTCTCAAAACTATCCAAAGAAATTACTGTAGCTGCTAAGCATGGTGACAAAGACCCGAATACGAACCCAAGACTAAGATCTGCAATACAAGCAGCTAGATCTGCAAATATGCCTAAAGACAACATTGAAAGAGCTATTGACAAATCTTCATTGAACACGGAATTGAAGTTTGAAAGTCTAAGATATGAGGGCTTTGGACCCGAGAAAATTGCAGTTATTGTAGAGACTCTCACTGATAATAAAAATAGAACCGCATCAAATATAAGAACCATTTTTCAGAAAGCAGGTGGCAGTCTTGGTACCCAGGGCTCTGCTTCACATAATTTTAATCAGTTAGGGATAATTAAAATAGACGCCAAAGAGGTTTCTGAGGAACGTATTCTTGAATTAGCAATTGAAGCTGGAGCAAATGAGTGCAAATCAAATCCCGACTTTCATGAAATCCAATGTTCAGTCGATGATATTTACAAAGTAAAAAAAGAAATAGAGAAAGAAATTACCAACTTTATATCTACAGCAATTGAGTGGGTACCTTTAAATAAGGTAAAGCCAACTAAAGAAAAAAAGGAAGATTTGATAAATTTTTTTATGTCATTACAAGAGGATGATGATGTACAAAATGTTTATTCAAACGTAGAATTTAATAATTAAACTATGTTAATAATTGGAATAGACCCTGGTATTTCTGGTTCAATTTGCTTTTTTGAGAATGGCAAAATTATTGACGTGGTTGAGATGCCTACAATGATCGAGGGAAAAAAAAATAAAAAACAAGTAAATGGATCTCAGATCTATAATGAAATTTCAAAAAGAATTAGTAAATTTGAAAATCATGAGATCAGAGTCATAATAGAACAAGTCTCAGCAATGCCTGGCCAAGGTGTTACAAGTATGTTTAATTTTGGTCAATCGTTTGGGATTTTAAAGGGAATTTGCTCGTCAATGCAATTGCCGATGTATTTTGTAAGACCAGCCAAATGGAAAAAATATTTTAATTTATTAAATTCCCAAAAAGACGCTAGCAGGACTAAAGCTATTGAGATATTTCCTTATTTTTCTCACCAATTATCAAAAAAAAAGGACTCTAATAAAGCTGATGCAATTTTAATTTCAAGTTTTTATTATGAAACCTATAAAAAAGAGGATTAATAGTTAAAATTTTAAGACAAATTCATGACACATTTAAGTGTGAGAAGACATCATGGAAGCAGATATATCTACTCAAGCAGTTGGTCTAGCATCGAGTGCTGACTTCTCTTTAATGAATTTATTTATAAGAGCAGATATCATAGTGAAATCTGTAATCATACTTTTGATTGTTTGTTCAGTTTACTCTTGGGCTGTTATTATTGAAAAATTTAGATTATTTAAAAAAATAAATCAATCTTCTGAAGAGTTTGAGAAAAAGTTCTGGAATTCTAAATCTGCAGAATCAATGTATAATAGTTTGCCAGCGAACCCTGAAGATCCAATGGCTTTAGTTTTCAAAGATGCAATGCAAAATTTGCTAAAAAGAAAATCAAAAACAGACTTAAATGCCAGAATGACAACTATGTTAGAAACTGGAATAGAAAAACAAATGTCTAAAATTAGTAAAGGTTTTACATTTTTAGCAACAGTGGGTTCAACAGCACCTTTTATTGGATTGTTCGGAACAGTTTGGGGAATTATGAATTCATTTCAATCTATAGCAATTTCAAGAAATACAAGTTTGGCAATTGTTGCCCCCGGTATAGCAGAAGCACTTTTTGCAACTGCTCTTGGTTTGTTAGCCGCAATACCTGCAGTAATCGCTTATAATAAGTTTAATTACGACTCTATTAAATATTCTCAAAAGTTAGAAAATTTTTCTAAAAGATTTTTAACAATAATTTAAAAATGGTTTTTAAATTCAATCGTTCAAAAAATGAGCCAATGAGTGAAATAAACGTAACGCCATTTGTAGATGTAATGTTAGTACTTTTGATTATTTTCATGGTAACTGCACCTTTATTAACTGTAGGGGTTCAAGTAGATTTACCTGAGAGTTCTGCTGACTCACTTCCAGAGGAAGCTGAACCACTTACTTTAACTATAAATTCAAAAGGTGAAATTTTTATTCAGGAGTCTAAAGTCGAATATGAAAAAATTATTGCAAAAGTTTTGGCTGTTTCAAAAAATAGGACTGACACAAGAATTTATGTAAGAGGCGATAAAACAATAAATTATGGGCGGGTTCTTGAAATTATGGGCCTTTTATCTGGATCTGGTTTTACTAAAGTAGCACTTATCTCAGAGCCATATAAAGAAAGGTAAGTCAAATTGACTAGAAGTATTCTTATATCTTCTGTTTTACATTTAATTTTAATTTTGATTACGGCTATGAGCTTACCATTTTTAGCAAAAAAACCCATTAACTTACCTCCAATAGTATCAGTTGAGCTGATACAAATATCAGACAAAACAAATATTCCATTTGCACCAAAAGCACAAAAAACAATAGAAAAGATTAAAGAAAAAGAGAAAAAATTGGTTTCAGAACAAGCACCACCTAAAAAAGTAAAAAAAATAAAACCTGACTCTATTCCAATGCCAGACGAGAATATAAAGAAGATTAAAAAAGTTGAAGAGGACAAACAAAATCCAGAAAAAATCGACAATGAAGTGAAGCAAGTTTCAGAATTTGAAAAAAAAGAGCTGTTTGACCCTAATAACATTGCTGCACTAATTGATAAGTCTAAAGTTGAAAGCGCTGAGACTTTAAAAAAAACAGATAAGATTACTCAAGATCAGGATAGAAATATTGAAAATACGGGCTTAAGTTTAAGCGAAGAAGATGCACTCAAAGCTCAGATCTTTGGATGTTGGAGTATACCTTTGGGTTTACCATATAATGAAGATTTGTTAGTAAGGATTAAGTTGGAATTAAAACCCGATGGTAGTGTTATAAGTTCAGAGATTTTAGATCATGCCAGGATGAATAAACCAGGGCAGGGCTTTTATAAGGTTTTAGCAGAAAGCGCTCTAAGAGCAATAAAACTTTGTCAACCTTTACGAGTCCCATCGACAGGATATGAAAGATGGAAAGATTTACAATTAAATTTTGATGCAAGAGAGATGTTAGAGGGATAAAATTAATTATGATAAAAAAAATAATTCTTCTTGTTTTTATTTTATTACCTTTTAATGCACATGGTTTGATCAAAGTTGATATTACAAGGGGGAATTTAGATCCACTTCCTTTAGCGGTTTCACCTTTAGCAATAGATAATGAGTCAAAAACTAAATTTGATGAAATTTTAAACAAAAAAGATATTGGCTCAGAAATATCAATAATTGTCGAAAAAAATCTCAAAACTTCTGGATTATTTAATCCATTGAATAGAGAGGCCTTTCTTCAAAAACCTGATATTGCGAATTTAAAACCAAGATTTGAGGATTGGAAATTAATTAAGGCTCAAGCATTAATTACAGGCAAGGTTAACTATGTAGACGAAAAACTAAGAGTTGAATTTAGGTTGTGGGATATCTTAGCAGGAAGAGAAATGATGGCTTTAGCGTTTACAACAGTGCCCACTAACTGGAGAAGAGTTGGTCACATAATTTCTGATAAAGTTTATGAGAGATTAACTGGTGAAAAGGGCTATTTTGATACTAGAATTATTTACGTTGCTGAAGAAGGACCAAAAACTCAAAGAGTAAAAAAATTGGCAATTATGGACCAAGATGGTTTTAATAATAAATTTTTGACACTTGGAAACGAGTTAGTTTTAACTCCCCGATTTAATAAAACTAGTCAAATGGTGACTTATCTTTCTTATTTTAAAAACTTACCAAGAGTTTATTTACTCGATATAGAAACAGGTACTCAAGAAGTGGTTGGTGATTTTCCAGGTATGACTTTTGCTCCAAGATTTTCCCCTGATGGAAAAAAAATTATTATGAGTTTTGCAAAAGATGGAAATTCTGACATTTATACTATGGATCTAGATAGCAGGGTTGTCGATCGTATAACAAATCATCCGTCAATTGATACTTCACCATCTTATTCTCCTGATGGTAAATTTATTTCTTTCAATTCTGATAGAAGCGGTTATCAACAAATATATGTTATGGAAAGTAGTGGAAAAAATGTAAAAAGAATTTCATTTGGAAAAGGACTTTATGGAACACCTGTTTGGTCTCCTAGAGGAGATTTGATTGCTTTTACTAAATTACATAAAGGTAAATTCTACATTGGTGTTATGAGAACTGATGGATCAGGAGAAAGATTGCTTACAGAAAACTTTTATCAGGAAGCACCATCTTGGTCGCCAAATGGTAGAGTTTTAATTTTTTATCGAGAAACTAAAACAGATAATGAAGGGAAGGGCTTCTCAGCAAAACTATGGTCCATAGACCTTACTGGCTATAATGAGCGTGAGGTTAAGACGCCAACAGATGCTTCAGACCCATCTTGGTCATCTTTATTAAGTAATTAGATAAATTAAATAAATTAATTAGATAAATTAACTTGATTTTTAGACTTGAAACATCTATCAAGTTATGGAAGATTATACTTAAGTAAATTGATCAAGGAGATTTATGGAATTTAACAAAATTGTAAAAAATGCACTTTTAGTAATTGTTGCATGTTTGGCACTCTCTGCTTGTGCAACCAAAAAAGCAGGAACAGGTCAGATGCAAGGAGATGTCTACACTGGTACAGACACAGTTGAATATTTAGCATCAGGAGTTCCTGATAGAGTATTTTTTGCCACAAATGAGTCAGTCTTAACCACAGCATCAAGAGAAACTTTGAGAAAACAAGCCGCATGGTTGAGAAAAAATTCAAAAATAAATATTGTATTAGAAGGACACGCAGATGAAAGAGGAACAAGAGAATACAACTTGGCTTTAGGTGAGCGAAGAGCTAATGCAGCTAAAGATTACCTTATGACATATGGTGTGTCTTCAGACAGAATTTCAGTTTTAAGTTATGGTAAAGAGAGACCTGTTGATTCAGGATCTAATCCACTATCCTGGTCTAAAAACAGAAGATCAGTCACTGTAAAAGCAAACTAATTAATTTAAATTGAAAAGACCCTTAGGCTTCATTCCTAAGGGTCTTTTTTTTGCCATCATTATATTTTCTAGTTATTGATAATGTACTTTAAAAAAAAGATTTCATTCTTAAGTTTATTATTAATTTCAGCTTTTTTAACAAATTTTAATACTAAAGCTGACAATCATGATGTTTATGAGGTGTTAAGTTTAATTCAAAAGGATCTTAAAACCCTTGAAAAAGCAGTTTACTCTCAAACAAATAATTCTTCAAATAATAATTTTGATAGTTCAGTTACTTCTGAATTTAATTCAGAAGATGTTTTAACTAGGCATTTACTTAAGCTTTCTGAAATTGAAAATCAATTTCAAGAACTAACTAATAAATTTGAGGAGATAAACTTTAAATTAGATAAGTTATCAAGTAGACTATCTAAGGTACAAGCTGATAACCAAATTAGATTTCAAGACTTAGAAAACTCAACTTCTGATAATAACGTGGAGATTAAAGTTTCCAAGAAAACAGATGAACAACAACTACCTGGAAGTTCTCAACCGCAAGATTTGGGTACAGTGTCTTATAAAGATACTTCTACATCGGAAAAAACTCAAAAAATAGAGTCTGTTGAAACAACTGCATCAATTGTGACAGAAACATTTCAAGCAGAAGAAAAAATATTACCTGATGCACCGATTGAGTCACAGTATGCCTTCGCAACCAGTTTTTTAAAAAATGGAGATTACACAACGGCTGAGAGAGCTTTTAGAGAATTTGTTTTAACTAATCCAGATCATGAATTGGCTGGAAATGCTCAGTACTGGTATGCAGAAACATTCAGAATTCGACAACTTTATACAGACGCTGCATCTGCGTATTTAGAAGGATATCAAAAATATCCAAAAGGAGAAAAAGCCCCTATAAATTTATTAAAGCTTGGTGTATCAATGGTTCAGATTGGCGAAAAAGATCAGGGTTGTAAAATGATCAATGGTGTCGAAAATCAATATCCAGATGCTAACCAATCTGTAATTCAAAAAGCCAAATATGAGTCTCAAAAATTCGAATGTAGCAAACAAAATTCCTAAGACTTTTGAAAAAAATTTAAATCACAAAAGAATAAAAAAAATTTATAAAAGTTTCGAAAAAAATCTTAATATTTCTGAAAAATTTATTGTTGCAGTTTCAGGAGGTCCAGATAGTCTGGCTCTTGCATTTCTAGCAAAAATATACTCAATTAAAAAAAGATTAATTGCAAAGTTTTTCATTGTAGACCACAAACTGAGAAAAGCCTCCACTAAAGAAGCAAAAAAAACACAAAAAATTTTAAAAAATTTTTTTATAGATACTAAAATATTAACTTGGATTGGAAAAAAGCCTCTTAAAAATATACAGTCAATAGCTAGAGAAAAGAGATATCAATTATTGTTTTTAGAGTCTGATAAACTTAAGACTAATAATATTCTACTAGGACATAACGAAAATGATCTTTTTGAGAACTTTTTTATTAGGATGTTAAGAGGAAGTGGGCTAAAGGGTTTAGTTTCTCTTGATAGAAAAGTCGTAATAAATGGAAAAAATGTATTAAGACCTTTAATTGATGAAAAAAAAGAGGATTTAAGATTTATTTCTAAAAAAGTATTTAATTTTTGTATAGATGATCCTTCTAATAAAGATGATAAGTATTTGAGAGTTCAAGTAAGAAAATTAATCAAAGAATTTCAAAATAAAGGCCTCGATCGAAAAAAATTTATTACTACAATTAAAAATTTAAAGCATTCAAACAATGCTATAGATTATTATGTAAATGAAAATTTAAAAAAAAATTCTTTTTTTTCATCAAAAAAAAAGAAGCTGATTATTAAAAGCCAATATTTCAAACAACCTTTTGAAGTAATTTTAAGATCTCTTTCTGAGTCAATAAAACTTATTGGAAAAAGAAGCTATTCAGTAAGAGGAAAAAAACTAGCTAAAATTATCTCAAAAATTGAAAATAATAGGTTTTATAAACAAACTTTAGGTGGTTGTATTATAGAAAAAGTAAATCAAACAGTAATATTGTCAAAAGAACGTTAAATTAATGAATAAAGACCAAAATTGCCACTTGTTTAATTGATAATAATTCTTATTTTATCCTTATGAACATAAAAAATATAGCAATGTGGGCAATAATAGTTCTATTAACTATAGGGCTTTACAATATGTTTAAAAACCCTCAACCTAACACTTTAAAGGGTAACAAAGTTATATTTTCAGAATTTTTAACCTCTGTTGAAAATGGGGAAGTTGTAAAGGTAGAAATTCAAGGTAACAATATAAAAGGAGTGTATTCAAATGGAAATAGCTTTTCTACATATTCACCAGAGGATCCAAACCTTATTGAAAAACTTTCTGAGAAGGGAGTAAGTATTTCTGCAGCACCCATTGATGAAAAAATGCCTTCTCTTTTTGGCGTTTTGCTCTCATGGTTTCCAATGCTTCTGTTAATTGCTGTTTGGATTTTTTTTATGAGACAGATGCAAGGTGGAAAAGGTGGAGCAATGGGCTTTGGCAGATCAAAAGCGAAAATGATGAACGAACTGAAAGGCAAAGTTACATTTAATGATGTCGCTGGTGTCGAGGAAGCTAAAGAGGAAGTAGAGGAAATAGTTGAATTTTTAAAAGACCCAAGAAAATTTAGTAGACTTGGTGGAAAAATACCAAGGGGCGCCTTATTAGTCGGACCGCCAGGCACTGGAAAAACTTTGTTGGCTAGAGCTATTGCTGGAGAAGCTGGGGTTCCTTTTTTTACAATTTCAGGATCTGATTTTGTTGAAATGTTTGTGGGAGTGGGCGCATCCAGAGTAAGAGATATGTTTGAACAAGGAAAGAAAAATTCACCTTGTATAATATTTATAGATGAAATAGACGCAGTAGGAAGAAGTAGAGGAGCCGGACTTGGGGGAGGCAATGATGAGAGGGAACAAACTCTTAATCAATTACTTGTTGAAATGGATGGTTTCGATACCAATGAAGGTGTAATTATAATTGCTGCAACTAACAGACCTGATGTTCTAGATCCTGCATTGTTACGACCAGGAAGATTCGATCGCCAAGTGGTAGTTTCAAATCCTGACATAATTGGAAGAGAAAAAATTTTAAAAGTGCATGTTAAGAAAATTAAAATGGCTCCAGATGTAAATTTGAGAACTGTTGCAAGAGGAACACCAGGTTTTTCAGGAGCTGATCTAGCAAATTTAGTAAATGAATCTGCACTTTTGGCTGCAAGAAAAAATAAGAGAATAGTTACATTAAATGAATTTGAGGAAGCAAAAGATAAAGTCATGATGGGAGCTGAAAGACGTTCAATGGTAATGACTGAAGATGAAAAAAAATTGACTGCTTATCACGAGGGTGGACATGCTCTAGTATCGTTTAATATGCCTAGTTACGATCCTATTCATAAAGCTACAATTATCCCAAGAGGAAGAGCATTGGGAATGGTGATGAATTTACCTGAGAGAGACAAACACGGTCACTCTATAAAATATTTGAAAGCTAGGCTTGCAGTATGCTTTGGTGGAAGGGTGGCTGAAGAAGTGATCTTTGGAAAAGATAATATTTCTACTGGAGCTGGAGGTGGAAATGGCTCTGATATAAATCAAGCTACACAACTTGCTAGAGCGATGGTAACAAAATATGGAATGAGTGAGGAAATGGGCCCTGTTGAATATGGGGAAAATCAGGAAGAGGTATTTTTAGGAAGATCAGTCACACAAACCCAATCTGTTTCTGAGGAAGTAGCTCAAAAAATAGACAAAGAAATTAGAAAATTAGTTGATGAAGGCTACAATAAAGCTAAAGAAATCTTGACAGAAAAAATTGATGATTTGCATAAGATTGCAAAAGCACTTATGACTTATGAAACTTTATCTGGTGAAGAAATTGAGAATATAATTAATAAAAACATTTATCCTACTGATAAAGATAATTTACAAGTTGAAGAAGATAAAGGCTCTGCAATGGGAGCATTAGGCTTAAAACCAAAAATTGTTCATTAATTTTAATGTTGAGATATTACACAAGGGCGTGTAATTTCTATTACGGCAACCATTCAATAAAATTAGTAAATAAAAAAAAAACCTTACCATTATGTCAGAGAAAAGAAATCTCATTTGATCAAATTGAAGTTTTAACTAGAAAATCAAAAAGAAGAATTTTTATAAATCAAATTAAAAACTTGTCAAAATCGTTAAGAAGAAAAATAAGCTTAGATTTAAAAAAGATTAAATCTAAAAAAAAAAATTTTTCAAATTTTAATTTTAGAAAGTGTCCTAATTTATTAGGTATATTAAATTTAACACCAGATAGTTTTTCCGATGGTGGAAAATTTAATACAAAGAAAAGAGGAGTTTATCATGCAGTTAATCTTATAAAAAGTGGAGCAGATTTAATTGATGTTGGTGGTGAGTCAACAAGACCAGGATCAAAAGCAATTTCTGAAAGTTTAGAGTGGAAAAGAATTAATAAAATTTTAAAACTGTTAATTAAAAAAAAAATACCATTATCTTTAGATACAAGAAAATCAAATATTATGGAGAAAGGTATAAACCAAGGTGTCCGATTAATTAATGATGTTTCGGGTTTAGATTTTGACGTTAATACGATAAGTATACTGAAGAAATATAAAGTCCCTTTTGTTATTCAACACACCAAAGGCCTTCCAGAGAACATGCAAAAAAAACCAACTTATAAAAATGCGTTATTAGATATTTATGATTTTTTTGAGGATAAAATAAAATTCATAAGATCAAAAGGTATTAAACATAACAATATAATATTAGATCCAGGTATAGGTTTTGGAAAAAATTTGAAACATAATATGAGTTTAATTCACAATATTTCTATTTTTCATTCTCTTGGTTTTCCTATACTTGTAGGTAACTCAAGAAAAAGGTTTATTAGAGATTTATCAGAAAAAAATGATAGTAAATCTCGAATTGGAGGAACAATATCATCATCAATTTATTTAATGATGCAAGGTGTTCAAATTTTAAGAATACATGATGTAAATGAAGTAAAACAAGGCTTAAAGATTTTTAAAAAAATTGTGAATAATTAATGACAAAAAAATATTTTGGCACTGATGGTATTAGAGGAGCTATCAATACTAAAAATATAAACGGAGATATGTTTTTTAAATTTGGTTTAGCAAGTGGAACATATTTCAAATCTCAAAAAAAAAGAAAACAAATTGCAATAATTGCTAAAGATACAAGATTGTCAGGTTATACTTTAGAACCAGCACTAGTATCTGGATTGACATCAGCAGGTATGCACGTATTTACCCTAGGACCTTTGCCAACAAATGGTTTGGCAATGCTAACAAGAATTATGAAGGCGAATATGGGGATTATGATTACAGCCTCTCATAATCCGCACAATGATAATGGTTTAAAATTATTTGGACCAGATGGAATGAAATTGTCAGATAAAATAGAAAAAAAAATTGAAAGATTAATAGATAAAAAGATTATTAAAAATCTTTCAAAACCAGAAAAATTAGGAAGGGTAAAAAGATTAGAAACAGGCACTCAAGATTATATTAAAATTTTAAAAAAAAATTTTACTAAGGAATTTAATTTAAGAGGTCTTAGAATCGTGATTGATTGTGCAAATGGAGCTGGATACAAAGCTGGACCTGAATTATTAAAATCTTTAGGAGCTAAAGTGATTGCAATTGGAGTAAATCCAAATGGTTTAAATATTAATAAAAATTGTGGTTCTACATTTCCTACAAAGATTAGATCTGCAGTCAAAAAACACAAGGCTCATATAGGAATTTCTTTGGATGGAGATGCTGACAGAATAATCATGTGTGATGAAAAAAGTAATATTATAGATGGAGATCAAATTATTGCTGCTTTAGCAACAAGATGGAAAAGTAAAAAGATGTTGAAAGGTGGTGTGGTTGGAACACTAATGTCGAATTACGGCCTTGAAATATATTTAAAAAAAAAGGGTATTAAATTTATCCGCACTAAAGTGGGTGATAGATATGTGAAAGAAAAGATGCAAAAAAATAAATTTAATCTAGGTGGTGAACAGTCAGGTCATATTATTTTAGGTAAATTTGCAACAACAGGAGATGGCTTGCTTGTTGCTTTAGAGTCTTTGTTTGCGATAAGAAAAGGAAAAAAAGCTAGTGAGTTTTTTGATATATTTAAAAAAACTCCTCAGTTACTTAAGAACGTTGAGGTTAGGAATAAAAATATTATCAATAAGTCTGAAATTAAAAACTCAATTAAAATAGCGACTAAACTTATAAAAGGCCAAGGAAGAATACTTGTAAGAAAATCAGGAACAGAGTCAAAAATAAGAATAATGGGAGAAAGTGAGAATAGAAATCTTCTTTTAAAATGTGTTAATATTGTTCTAAAAAAGATTAAATAATTTGAAATTAAAATCAAAAATTCTTATTATTGCAGGATCTGACTCCTCAGGTGGTGCGGGTATTCAAGCAGATATTAAAACAGCTACTTGTTTAGGAGTCTATTCTATGACTGCTCTAACTGCTGTGACTATTCAGAATACACAAGGTGTGAAATCAGTTGTTTCTATCCCCGCAAATGAAATCTATAATCAAATAATTCATACCACGAAAGACATTAAGCCAGATGCTATCAAAATTGGAATGCTACATTCCACTCAAGTAATTAACAAAGTCTATGAATCGTTAAATAAGATAAAAATAAAAAAAATTATTTTAGATCCAGTGATGATAGCTAAAGGTGGTTCTAAATTAATAACTGATCAAGCAATAAATGTGATGAAACAAAAATTACTAAAAAAAGTGTCATTGATAACACCGAATATACCTGAGGCAGAGGTTTTAACTGGAGCTAAAATAAAAAACAAGAACGATATGATATTTGCTGCAAAAAAATTGATAGAGTTTGGTGTTTCAAATGTTTTGATTAAAGGGGGTCATTTAAAATCAAATAGGATATATGATATGTTTGTTAATAAAAAAGAAATCAAAGTATTTTCAAATAAAAAATTAAATACAAAAAATACTCATGGAACTGGTTGTACGTTATCAACCGCTATTACTTCTTTTTTTTCATGTGGAAAAAACTTAAAGAAATCTTGTGAGTTAGGAATTAAATATGTAAATTCAGCTATATTAACTAACCCTAAAATTGGAAAAGGACATGGTCCAATAAACCATTTAAATTCAATTAATTTGAAAAAAATATTTAGATAATGAAAAATATTGTAGTAGTAGGTTCACAGTGGGGAGATGAGGGAAAAGGAAAAATTGTAGACTGGTTATCAGAACAGGCAGATGTCGTAATACGATTTCAAGGCGGTCATAATGCAGGACATACACTTGTTATAGATGGAGTAACTTTTAAACTTAGACTACTTCCGTCAGGTATTGTTAGAAAAAACAAAATTTCAATAATTGGAAATGGTGTTGTTGTTGATCCATGGGCTTTATTGGATGAGATTAAAGAGATCAAAGAGAAGGGTGTAGAAGTAAATTCAGAAAATTTTATGATTTCAGAGGCTGCAAATTTAATTTTACCATTTCATCGTGAAATGGATGAGATTAGGGAGGATGCAGCTGGTAAAAGTAAAATTGGGACTACCAGGAGGGGCATTGGACCTGCTTATGAGGATAAAATTGGGAGACGCTCAATAAGAGTTATGGATTTAAGATCTGAAAAAAACTTAGATCATAGATTAGAAGCTGTCTTATTACACCACAATGCAATTAGAAAAGGATTAGGAAAAAAATTATTTGAAAAAAAACAACTTAAAGAAGATTTATTAAAAATTGCCCCAGAAATTCTTAAATTTTCCACTCCCGTATGGCTCAAAATTGATCAATTCAAAAAAAATAAAAAAAAGATATTGTTTGAAGGTGCCCAAGGTATTTTACTTGATGTTGACCATGGCACATATCCGTTTGTAACTTCCTCTAATACAGTAGCCTCAAGTGCTGCCACAGGATCTGGTTGCGGACCAAATTCAATTAATTATGTGTTAGGTATTACAAAGGCATATACAACAAGAGTTGGTGAGGGACCATTCCCAACAGAATTGGTGGACCAAATTGGTGAATTATTAGGAACTAGAGGTAAAGAATTTGGAACTGTTACTAGTCGTAAAAGAAGATGTGGATGGTTCGATGCGGTCTTAGTGAGACAAACTATTAAAGTTTCAGGAATTGACGGTATTGCATTGACTAAACTGGACGTATTAGACGAATTAGATGAGATTAAAATGTGTGTTAAATACGATCTTGATGGAAAAAAAATAGATTACCTACCTGCAGCTGTCGAGGATCAATTAAAGATAAAACCTATTTATAAGATATTTGATGGATGGAAAAGTTCAACTAATGGGATTAAAAATATTAATGATTTACCAGAAAACGCAAAGAAATATATATTTGCAATTGAAGAATTTGTAGGAGCAAAGATATCTAGTATATCAACTAGTCCAGAGCGTGATGATACAATTTTAGTTGAAAATCCCTTTGAAGTTTAATTAACTGGCAAAAGATTTTTAGACTTAGCTAAAAGCAACATATGTTTTTGCAGTTTTTCAAAAGCTTTATTTTCAACCTGTCTTACCCTCTCTCTACTAATTTTATATTTTTTACTTAAATCCTCAAGTGTAGATGGAGTATCATTTAATCTTCTTGCGTATAGAATTTCTTTTTCTCTTTCGTTTAAAACTTTTACAGAGCTTTTTAATAAATCTTTTCTTTGTTCCATTTCTTCCTGGTGTGCAAATTTGAGATCATGATCTAATTCTTTATCTACCAACCAGTCTTGCCATTCATCACCATCTTCACCAACTTGGGCATTTAAAGAAAATTCTTTTCCAGATAATCTTCGATTCATTGAAACAACTTCTTCTTTACTTACATCAAGTTTATCAGCTATTTCGTCTACTTGTTCATTTCTTAGATCTCCCTCTGATTGAGGTGCAATTTGATTTTTAATTTTTTTTAAATTAAAAAATAATTTTTTTTGAGCAGTTGTAGTACCTATTTTCACCAAACTCCAAGATCTTAAAATATATTCCTGAATTGAGGCCTTAATCCACCACATCGCATAAGTTGCTAATCTAAAACCTTTTTCAGGCTCAAATTTTTTTACAGCTTGCATTAGACCAACGTTACCCTCAGATATCATTTCATTTACAGGTAAACCATAACCTTTATATCCCATCGCTATTTTTGCAACTAATCTAAGATGACTTGTAACCAATTTTTCAGCAGCTTTGACATTTCCATTATTTCTCCAATTCTTTGCTAATATATATTCTTCTTCAGCATCTAGCATTGGAAATTTTTTAATTTGCTCTAGGTACGCAGATAATCCTCCCTCATTATTTAAAGCTGGAAGATTATTTTTTATGGCTGTATTCATAACAAGTTTATCTAATTAATATTTTATTTTTTTCAATATTTTATTTGCTTGTTTTTCTTAGCATTTTGAGAATATTTTCAAGTTCTTGCGGTAAATTAGAGTGAAATATCATTTCTTTATTTTTTTTTGGATGAATAAAGCCAATCGTTTTCGCATGAAGAAATTGTCTTTTTAAATTAATAATGCTTGCTTCCAATAATATGTCAATATCTTTTATTTTTTTAAATTTTTTTTTGTACTTATCATCACCTACAATGCTATTGCCTAAGTAATTCATATGAACTCTAATTTGGTGAGTTCTCCCTGTTTCAAGTTTACATTCTAATAAACTTAAAGTTGGAATATTTTTATTTTCAAAAAGTTCGATTGTCTGATAATTTGTTATTGCCTTTTTGCCCTTAGAGTTACTGACCGCCATCATTTGTCGATTTTTTGAACTTCTCGTGATTAAAGTTTCTATTTTACCTTTTAAGGGTCTAATTTTACCCCAAACCAACAATTGATAAACTCTTGTAATTGAATGTCTGCTAAATTGAAGTGATAGATTCTCATGAGTGTAGTTATTTTTTGCTACTACAACTAGCCCCGATGTATTTTTATCAATCCTGTGAACTATTCCTGGTCTCAAATCACCACCGATATTTGATAATGAATTTTTATTGTAATTCACTAAAGCGTTGACAATTGTGTTATCAAAATTTCCCGCACCAGGATGCATAACTATTCCTGAAGGTTTATTCAATACAATTAAGTCATCATCTTCATATATAATATCCAATTTATATTTATAAGCTTTTAGAGAGCTCTTTTGTGGCTCAGGTACTACTAATTTTATATTATCATTGAAATTAACTTTTTTAGAGGGATCTAAAATAATCTTATTATTCAGCTTTAATTTTTTACCTAAAATTAAATTCTTAATTCTAGTACGACTCATTTCTTTGATGTAATTACTGATAAAAACATCTATGCGAGGATTTTTATCTTTTTCTTTAACTATCAAATTTATTTTTTTTCCCATAAAATGTTATATTAATATTATATGCGCTTGTAGCTCAACTGGATAGAGCGCCTGACTTCGGATCAGGAGGTTCTGGGTTCGACTCCTAGCAGGCGCGCCATCTATTCCCCCATATTGATCAAAGTTCCTTTAACACGTGCTTTTAGAAAAGAGAAATAAAATAAACCAATCCCACAAACGAGGTAAATAATATTTAATAAATATGCCTTGTTTAAATTTTCATAATTTATTGAGCCATTTAATAGAATATTTCTTGTTTCATCAAAAATATAAACTAAAGGCAATCCCTTTGCTATAATTTGAAAAAAGGTTGGAAGAATTTCTATTGGATAATAGATACAACCAAGTGGAGCTAATAAAAATAGTGAAGACCAAGCAATATTTTCAAATGACGGTCCAAATCTCATTAAACCAGCGCTTACAAATAAACCTAACGTTATTCCAAAAATATATAAGCTTAAGAATAATAAAAGCAGTGGAAATCCTAATTTTAATATAGAAATTCCAAACAAAGGTGAGGTCAATAAAATAGCAGGAACTAATCCAATTAAAGTTCTAATCAAAGCTGTAAAAATTAAAGATGTAATTATTTCTTTAAGTTTTAATGGTGCAATAAATAGATTAGTAAAATTTCTACTCCAAATTTCCTCCAAGAAAAGCATATTAAAACTAATACTTGATCTAAAAAGAATGTCATAAAGTATAGCGCAAGTAAGAATTACTCCAAGAGTGTTGTTGTAATAATCGCTATAAATAGAAAAAAATTTAGAAATGAAACCCCAAAGAATTATCTGTATAGTTGGCCAATAAACAAGGTCTAAAATCCTTGGCAGAGAACTTTTTATTAAAAAAAAATGTCTAAGGAAAAGTCCGTGCATTTTATTAAAATTCATAATTTTTCCTCGTAAGCTTTAAAAAAACTTCTTCCATATTTCTTCGACCATGTTTTTGGATTAATTTACCAGTACTTCCCTGATCAATTATAGATCCATTATTCATCATTAGCACTGACGAGCATAATCTCTCTACTTCAGACATGTTATGCGAAGCTAGAAGAATAGAAGTTCCTTTTTCCTTTTGATAATTTTCTAAAAAACTTCTAACAAAGTCTCCTGTTTCAGGATCAAGGGATGCAGTAGGTTCATCAAGAAGTAAAACTAATGGATCATTTATTATAGATTTAGCAAGACTCACTCTATTTTTTTGGCCAGATGAAAGTTCTCCAGTAATCTTATTAATGATATCACCAAGTCTTAGTTTTTCTGAAAGATATTCAATTTTTGTTTTAAGGTCTTTTATGTCATAAAGCTTGCCATATACAATTAAATTTTGTTTTACAGTTAATTTTTTTGGCAATTCTATATATGGAGAAATGAAATTTAAGTTGTTTAATAACTGAACTCTATT